>DRKI01000161.1 GCA_011051875.1 Desulfobulbus sp.
CCGCCGCAGAACTCCGGGAACCAGCTCGACCGACCTTACCTGCAGGCGGCACTGCAGCTGGATCCCGGCCGCATCCTGGTCTCGCCCATGGAGGCCGGCACGAACGGGGTGGAGGACAGCGGTTCACAGTTGCCGGCGCTGCTGTACGCAACCCCCGTGACAGACCGGGAAGGGAAAAAAACCGGTATCCTGGTCCTTTCCGTCTTTGGTTCCACCTTCCTTGACATCATCGCCAGGCAGGAGGACGAACTGCATGGCGGTGAGGTCTATTTCCTGCTGGACCGGGACGGGCACTATCTCTATCATCCCGACCAGGCGAGGACACCCGGCAGCAAGAGCGGAAGCGGCGCCTCCTTTTTCCGGGAAGAGCCGGAACTCGCCCAGTGGCTCAGGAACAACGAACGGGGGATTGTCATCCGCAAGAGCCGGCGGACCTACAAAGAGACCCTGTTCGCCTTCCAACGCATCCACTTCAGTTCGCCCGCGGCCGGCGCCGCACTGGCCGACCGCGGGACCGGGGTGAACAGCCACTCCGGAAATGGCGACTACTGGATACTGATGACCACCGTGGATGACGCCAACCTCCTGGTCGGCTTCCAGGAGTATGTCCGCTCGCTTCTCATCTTCACCCTGCTGCTGCTGATCATCTGCGTCATCACCGCGATCCTGGTGGCCTGGAACTGTTCCCGTCCCATTGTCTCCCTGGCCCGGGCGGCCAAGGAAATACAGCAGGGCAATCTCTCGGCGCGGGCCGAGGTCTACTCCCGGGATGACATGGGCAAGTTCGCCCGTCTCTTCAACGAGATGGCGGACAAACTGGAGAAGACCATCCGCCGCCTGCAGCTTTCCGAGTCCAACTACCGGCAGATCTTCGAGAACTCCCGCGACTGCATATTTGTCACTGATACCCACTGCACCATCATCGACATCAACAAGGCCGGCATGAAACTACTCGGTCTCGATGAAACCAGCTCGCCGGACGAACTCTCCCTGACCTGTGCCAGCATCGAGCATGGCTTTGACCATGCCAATTCCATGATCCTGGAAGAAATCCACCGCAAGGGCTATGTCAAGGATTTTGAAACCTACCTGCGGCGTCCGGACGGCTCCAGGCGCCACTGTACCATGACGGCCACGGCCCGCTATGATGAGAACGGCAACCTGGTCGGCTACGAGGGCATCCTGCGGGATATCACCGAGGTCAAGCGGCAGGAAGAGGCCCGGGCGGCCTTCCAGAAACAGCTCCAGGAGGAGATTGTCCTGGCCGAAGAGCGCCAGCGACGCCATATCGGCCAGGTCCTGCACGAGGAGATGGCCCAGAACCTGGCCCTGGTCAACCTCAAGATCCAGGAAGTGGAGGGACGGGCGGCCCAGGAATGCGGTGCTGTCAACAGCACGTGCAGAAAACTTGTCGAACAGCTGGGAGAAGCCCGCGACCTGATCAGCGTCATGATCCGCCAGATCCGGACCATGATCTTTGACCTCTACCCCACCGTGCTCGATGACCAGGGACTGGTTCCGGCCATGCTCTGGTATGCGGACAATTTCACCAAGCGGACCGGTGTCAAGGTATCGGTCTACGGCATTCCCGGATCACTGGGACTTTCCGAGTCACAGATGATCTACATGTTCAGGTCCTACAAGGAACTCCTCTACAATGCGTGGAAACATGCCGATGCCAAGGAGATCGTGGCCACGGTCAAGAAAAAAGACAACCATGTTCGCCTGACCGTGGATGACGAGGGCCAGGGTTTTGATACCGGCCGACTGGAGGAAGCGGGCAGAGATCTCAACGGAATCGGTCTCATGAGCATCCGGCAGTGGACCACGGCCATGAACGGAACCATCTCCATCGAATCGCAGCCCGGCAAGGGGACCCGGGTGGCCATCGACATTCCCATTGACACCGCAGGCAGGCCGACCGGCGCGGATGAGACAGGGGCCTGACCGGCCCGCCGCCCCTGTCCCTCGAGCAAGCGGCCCCAGGGGTGCCACGGCTGTGCGTGACCGGACTTCACATCACACACCCCGTATAATACCGGGAGGTTCGAGCGCGTGCAGATGGGGTGCCCTGGGACTGCGTACTTTTTTTCTTGGCAAATCGGCGCCAATGATGCAGTGTCATGAGGACAGGGGCCGCCGGTTGCCGCCCCGTGCCGGCGGCGGGATACGGCAATCCGGAGAATCTCCCGAATCCGGGTCCCCGCAACGGTGGACCATGTTCACGATGGAGACCGGGACCATGAATCATGCGAGGTGTTGCGGATGATCACTGTATTTCTTGCCGATGACCACCAGATGTTCAGGCAGGGGCTGCGGACCCTGCTGGCCTCGACCAGCGATATCGACGTCATCGGCGAGGCCAGCGACGGCCAGCAGTGCCTGCGCCAGATCGAGCAACTGCAGCCGGACGTTGCCGTGCTGGACATCGCCATGCCCGGGCTGAGCGGAATCGAGGTGACCAGGCGCCTGAAGAAAATAGCCCCCCGCACCGGGGCCATGATCCTGACCATGCACGCGGACTGCTACTATGCCGTGGAGTCTCTCAAGGCGGGCGCCCTGGGCTATATGCTCAAGGAGGAAAGCTTCGACATGCTGATCGATGCGATCCGCACCGTGGCCACGGGCAGGATGTTCATCTCGCCCACCCTGGAGACGCCGGTACTGAAGGAATTCATTGGCGTGGCACGCCAGTCGGCCGATACCTCGGGCAACATCCTCACCGAGCGGGAACAGGAAATCCTGCAACTGGTCGCCGAGGGCATGACCAACCAGGAAATCGCGACCAAGCTCTCCATCTCCGTCTCCACGGTGGATACCCATCGCAAGAACATCATGGCCAAGCTGGACATCCACTCCGTGGCCGGCCTGGTCAAATACGCCATCCGCCACAAGATCGTCACCCTCTAGCCCGCATATTTCACAGGCGATCTGCTGCAAGGCGAAAACACAAAACACCATGACTGCTGCGTCACGGCGCAAAAAGGATTCCCCGACCCATTGCAATCATGTCTGCGGACCTTTTCGCCTTGTTCCGTGCATTCATGACATTTTCATACCTTTCGCGACGACCTTTAGGCAATACGCGGGCCTGCCGCGGGATCCGGCATCGCTGCAGCTTCCCCGGCCCGCTCCTGTCCCTGCCCGTAACCGCGCACGGCATACCCGGTTACCCCGGATCAATACAGGACCTGGAAGCGGTTGTGAAGATATGGGATTCCCCGGTTATTGGTCCTGTGACCAGTTTCACTCGATTAGGGTTGTCATTTACGCCAACCCTTATTAATATTAAATATTATTCACGTTC
>DRKI01000162.1 GCA_011051875.1 Desulfobulbus sp.
ACAGCCGCATTTATCAAGGTGTTCTAATCATGAGTGCATACTGGAACGATGTGTTCGGTGGCGCCAAGAGCCTTGCCATCGGGCTCTCCATCACGGCCAGGGAGTTCTTCAAGCCGGTCATCACCATGCAGTACCCGTGGGAGGTTCCGGAGATACCGGAGCGTTTCCGGGGCCATATCGAGTTGGTCAGGGACGAGAAGACCGGCAGACCCAAGTGCATCTGCTGCGGCATGTGCATGCGTTCCTGCCCCTCCGGCTGTATCTCGCTGGTGGGCAAGAAGCCGGAAGGGGAAAAGAAGAAGGTACTGACGAAATACCAGCTTGATTTCACCAAGTGCAGCCTGTGCGGCTCCTGCATCGAGAGCTGCAACTTCGGTGCGATCCGCTTTTCCAAGGACTACAACCTGGCCAGCACCAGGAAGGAAGATTACGTGTTTGATCTTCTCAAACGACTGGAGGAACAGGGCTGATGCAAGCGATAATCTGTCAGACATCGGCAACCCCGTCGCTCTTCTCCGCCGAGGGCTTTGTCGGTCTGATCTTTCTGGTCACAATCGGTCTGATCATTGCCGGCGCCCTGGTGGCCACCTGCGCCAGGCGCCTGGTGCGCAGTGTAGCCGGCCTGGCGCTCTGTTTCACCGGGGTCGCGGGGATGTACTACTTCCTGCTGGCACCCTTTGTCGCCATGATGCAGATGCTCATCTATGTCGGCGCCGTCTCCATCCTCATCGCCTTTGCCATTATGATGGCCACGCCGGAGGAGGGCGACCTGCCGTCCCGGCGAATCTCGGCCCTGGCCGGACCCCTGGGATTCGCCACCGGTTCGCTCATCTTTGCCGCCCTGGCCGTGCTCGGCACCAGGACCGAATGGCAGGTCTTCCCGAGGCAAGGATCGGCGGACATGAAGCACATGGGCACCATCCTGCTCACCGGCCATTCCCTGGTCTTTGAGCTGATCTCCATCGTTCTTTTGATCGCAATCATCGGCGCCCTTGTCCTGGCGCGCAGAGGAAGGAACTGATCCATGCACCTGCTCAATCTCTACAACTGTCTCAACACCTATCTCGTCATCGGCGCCCTGCTGTTCGGGTTCGGCATCTATGGCCTGGTCTCCCGCCGGACCATCATCGGCATGCTGATCTCCTCGGAGCTGGTCCTGGCCGCGGCGTCGGTCAACTTCATGGCCTTCAACCGGTTCACGGCCCCGGACCCTGCCGTCGGTCAGATTTTCACCATCTTCATCATGGCCATTGCCGCGGCCGAGGCCGCCATCGCCGTGAGCATCGTGATCGCGGTCTATCGCAACTACAAGAGCATCGACACGGACGATATCGTCGACCTGCATGGCTAGGTACCGGGTTCCCGGGTGGGTCGCCGGATAGGAAAGATATTTTCAAGCCTTTGTAACCACGGAGTCATTCCGCGGACACCTTCACGGTAAGGGAAAGATTATGGACGCTGTCTCCACCTCCGCAAACATTGTCGAGAATTCCAACCTCCTGCTGGCGGTCATGATACCGCTCTTCGGCAGCCTGGTGGTCATGACCATGAAGAAGCATCCCAATGTGCGGGAGTTCATCTCTTCATGCTCATCCATCCTGCTGTTCATCATTGTCCTGTCTTTCATTCCCAGCGTGCTGCACGGCAAGGTCCTCTACTACCGGATCTTCGACATCCTGCCGGGCCTGTCCGTGACCCTGCGCGCAGACGGGTTCTCCATGATTTTCGCCATGGTGGCCTCGTCCCTGTGGATGATCGCGGTCTACTACTCCATGGGCTACATGCGCGGTCTCAACGAACATGCCCAGACCCGGTTCAATGCCTGTTTCGCGCTCGCCATCTTCGGTGCCATCGGCGTGTCGCTCTCCGACAACCTGTTCACCCTCTATCTCTTCTACGAGGTCGTCTCGGTCTGCACCTATCCGCTGGTCGCCCATCACCAGGACGACGAGGGCTACATGGGGGCGCGCAAGTACATCATCTACCTGACCACCACGGCCAAACTCTTCCTGCTGCCGGCCCTCATCCTGATCTATGTCCTGGTCGGCAACCTGGATTTTCCGCACAATATCTTCACCGGCATGCTGCCCGCTGACACCAAGTCCTGGCTGGTGATCATGCTCTACGTCTTCTGCCTGCTCGGTTTTGCCAAAAACGGCGTCATGCCGCTCCACCACTGGCTGCCGGGAGCCATGGTCGCGCCGACACCGGTCTCCGCCCTCCTGCATGCGGTGGCCGTGGTCAAGGTCGGTGTCTTCTGCACCACCAGGAGCATGCTCTACGTCTTCGGCGTCGACACCATGAACGCGCTCAACCTCGGTATCCCCACGGCATACTTTGTCAGCTTCACCATCATCATGGCCTCGGTGATCGCGCTCTCCAAGGACAACCTCAAGAGCCGGCTCGCCTACTCCACGGTCAGCCAGCTCTCCTACATCATCCTCGGCGTGGCCCTGCTCACCCCGCACTCCATCGACGGCGGCCTGATCCACATCGTCAACCACGCCTTTTCCAAGATCACCCTCTTCTTCGTGGCCGGTGCCATCTACGTGGCCACCCACAAGAAAAATATCTCGGAGATGGGTGGCCTGGGGCGGACCATGCCGTTTACCTTCGGGGCCTTCGCCATTGCCTCGCTCTCCATGATCGGCGCGCCGCCCGTGGCAGGGTTTGTGACCAAGTGGTACCTCCTGGTCGGCTCCATGGAGGCGCACCAGGTGGGTATCCTCCTGGTGCTGATCGCCTCCACGGTGCTGAACGTGGGCTATTTCGCGCCGGTGGCCTACAAGGCCTTCTTCGGCAAGCGCCCTGCCGGGGAGACCGAGACCGGTATCCGGGAGGCGCCGCTCTCCATGCTGATTCCCATCCTGATTGCGGCAACGGTTTCCGTGATCATCGGTATCTATCCCAACTTCATGATGCAGTTCGTCAAGGCGGTGACAGGATGATTAGACTGATCGAGTATCTGCAGGCGCACATGAAGTGCGTCGTCTGGGCCTGCTACTTTCTGCTGGGTGCCATTGTGGTCTTTGCCTCCATGGTCGACCGGGGCCATGCCCATACGGCCGTGGAACGGAGCATTCCCTTTTTCTGGTCCATCTTCGGGTTTGTCGCCGCGGCCGTCATCATCGGCATCGCCTACTGGTACGGCCGCTCAGGGATCATGGTCGACGAGGATTACTACGACCGGCCCATCCTGCAGGATGACGAGGAGCAGTGAGCCTCTTCCCCTGGTGACAGTTACGACCATGAACGTAGAGTAACGAGGAAAAAAGAATGACTAGCAGTTTCACCCATCCCGCCCTCATCATGATGATCGGCGCGCTGATCCTGCCCTTTGTCAGGGGGCCCTTCAGGAAACCATACCTTTTCCTGGTGCCGCTGCTCAGCCTGGCCGCGGTTCTTGCCAACAGCGCCAATCCGGGTACCTACGGTATCTACCAGTTCATGGACTGGCAGCTCGTTTTCGGCCGGGTTGACAGGCTTTCGTCGGTCTTTGCCTTCATCATGGCGCTCATGGCCGTGATCGGCACCCTGTACGGACTGCACGTGGAAAAGGCCACCGAGCACATGGCGGCCTGGTTCTACGTTGCCGGCTCGCTGGGTACCATCTACTGCGGCGACTGCCTGACCCTGTTCTTCTTCTGGGAGATGATGGCCTTCTCCTCGGTCTTCCTGATCTGGTTCCGGCGGCGGCGGCAGTCGCTTGCCTGCGGCTACCGCTACCTGCTTGTTCACACCGTGGGCGGTGTGATTCTGCTGTTCGGCATCATGCTCCGCTACCAGGCAACGGGTGATCTCTCCTTCACCCTGCTCGACGTGCACCATCCCGAGCTCTATACCTGGCTGATGATGATCGGCCTGGGCCTCAACGCGGCCATGGTGCCCATGCACTCCTGGCTGCCGGACGCCTATTCCGAGGCCTCGTTCAACGGCGCGGTCTTCATGTGCGCCTTCACCACCAAGACCGCGGTCTACGCCCTGGCTCGGGCCTGTGCCGGCATGGATATCCTGGTCCTGCTTGGCGTGATCATGGCCCTGTACGGCGTGATCTACGCGGTCATGGAGAATGACATCCGCAAGCTCCTGGCCTGGTCCATCGTCTCCCAGGTGGGCTACATGGTGGCCGGGGTCGGCATCGGTACCGAGCTGGCCATCAACGGCGCCACGGCACATGCGGTGGTCCATATCCTTTACAAGAGCCTGCTCTTCATGGGCACCGGTTCGGTCCTCTACATGACCGGCAAGACCAAGTTCACCGAGCTGGGCGGACTCTACAAGAAGATGCCGGCCACCTTTGTCTTCACCGTGGTGGGCTGCCTGTCCATCTCGGCGGCGCCGCTCTTTGCCGCCTATGTCTCCAAGGCCATGATCATCACCGCCGGCTTCGAGACCCATCTCAACTGGGCCGCCTGGCTGCTGATGTTCGGCGCCACCGGCACCTTCATGTACAACGGGCTCAAGCTGCCCTACTTCCTCTTCTTCGGCAAGAACAACTGCAGCGAGGAGACCTGGCAGAAGGCCGACGATCCGACCTGGAACATGATGACTGCCATGTTCACCGGCGCCACCCTCTGTATCCTGGTGGGCACCTTCCCGGGTTTTCTCTATTCATTGCTACCCTATCCGGTGGAATACAATCCCTATACCCTCTACCATCTGGCCGAGACCCTGCAGGTGATGGGGTTTGCCGCCCTGGCCTTCTTCTGGCTGAAGCGGTACCTGGTACCGGTGGACAAGATCTGTCTCGATATGGACTGGTTCTACCGCATGGGTGGACGCCTCTTCCTGTGGATCGACAAGAATCCCCTCCAGTGGTTCGACACCGCCTGGGGCGAGGCCTACCGGGTTGTCGGCCTGCGGCTCCTGATGGCGACATCCTTTTTCATGAGCTGGTTTGACTGGCACGGCATCGACGGCGTGGTCGACGGTTTTGCCCGCTGCGTACGCGGCATAGGCGGCCGGCTGCGGGTGCTGCAGAGCGGCCAGATCCAATACACGATCTACTATGCCGCCTCGTTTGTCGCTGTCCTGATGATAGCGTATGTTCTCTACCAACTCTCTTAACTGAAAGGATTAACGGGAATGGACTGCCTGATAATTAAAGAGGGGTTTCCCCTGCTCAGTTTCCTGATTTTCTTCCCGCTTGCCGGTGCGGTGGTGATGTTCTTCTTCTCCGGCGAACGGTTTGCCCGCTGGTGGACGCTGTGCATCACAACGGTGGAGGCCATCGCCTCCCTGCCACTGATCACCGGGTTCGACACCACCACGGTCAAGTACCAGTTTGCGGAGATGCATCCCTGGATCCCGCAGTGGCACATCAACTACATCCTCGGTGTTGACGGGATCTCCATCCTGCTGGTCCTGCTCTCCACCCTGATCATGCCCTTCTGTGTGCTGGCCTCCTGGCGTTACATCAAGACACGGGTCACCCAGTTCATGATCTGCCTGCTCATCATGCAGGTCTCCATGGTGGGCCTGTTCGTGGCCCTGGACTTCATGCTCTTCTGGGTCTTCTGGGAGTTCATGCTCATTCCCATGTACCTGCTGATCGCTGTCTGGGGCGGGCCGCGCAAGGAGTACGCCTCCATCAAGTTCTTCATCTACACCATGGCCGGCTCCGTGTTCCTCCTGGTGGCCATCATCGCCCTCTACCTGAAGAACGGCAGTTTTTTTATTCCGGACATGATGTGGAAGAACTATTCCACCACCTTCCAGATGCTGGTGTTCCTGGCCTTTTTCCTGGCCTTTGCCATCAAGGTGCCCATGTTCCCCTTCCACACCTGGCTGCCGGCCGCCCACGTCGAGGCGCCCACTGCCGGATCGGTCATCCTGGCCTCGGTGCTGCTGAAGATGGGAACCTATGGCATGCTCAGGTTCTGTATTCCCATTACGCCGGAGGCGACCTTCACCCTGGCGCCCTACATCCTCTGGCTCTCCATCGCCGGCATCATGTACGGCGGCTTCACGGCCCTGGCCCAGCATGACATGAAGAAGCTGGTCGCCTATTCCAGTGTGGGCCACATGGGCTTTGTCACCCTGGGTATCTTCATCCTCAACTCGCGCGGCATTGAAGGCGCCATCATGCAGATGATCAACCACGGTGTCACCACCGGTGCCCTGTTCCTCTGCGTGGGCATGATCTACGAACGGACCCACAGCCGCGAGCTGCGCCTGGCCACCGGAGTGGGCAAGTACATGCCATGGTATGTCACCTTCCTGGCCTTCTTCTCGCTGTCGAGCTTCGGGTTTCCCGGAACCAATTCGTTCATCGGCGAGTTCCTGGTCCTGGCCGGAACCTTTGACGTCAACAAGCCCCTGGCCCTGGCCGCGATTCCGGGAACCGTGCTGGCCGCGGCCTACATGCTGCGCATGCTGCAGAAGATCATCTGGGGCGGCACCGACAACCCGGACCAGTCCTACCTCAACGACCTGGGCTTCCGGGAGATCATCACCCTGGCACCGTTCCTGTTTTTTGTCTTCTGGATCGGGCTCGGGCCGCAGCCCTTCATCGATATGATGCACACCTCGGTGGTCAACCTGCTCCAGCAGCTGGGCGAGTGGCAGCAGCAGGCCAATGTGGCGGCCCTGTTCCTGCCGTAGCAGGAGCAGCAGGATCCGGGACCCCGACACATGTAATCGGAGCGAAAGTCCGATCGGTTTGAACCAGATTTCCAGGTAAATCTAAGGAAAGGAATACCAAATGGCTATTCTCCCCGAATTATCGCTTCTGTCCGCTGCGGTGGCGTTTTTCGCACTCAGCCTCAGTAAGCAGCTGGACAGTGTCCAGGTCAGGAATACCGCGGTGACATTCGGCATTGTCACCTTCATCTGCTCCCTGATCACCCTGGGTGACAACCGGATGGTCTTCATGGACGCCTACCAGGTGGACCTCTACACCCAGTTCTTCAAGTTGCTGATCAGCCTCGGCCTGGTCTTTGTTCTCATCGCCGGACAGAACCTGAAGGATATCGAGCAGGATGTCCGGCCCGAGTACTACATGTTTCTCTTCGTCAGCTGCCTGGGCCTGATGTCGCTGGTCAGCTCGGTGGAACTGATCACCCTCTTTGTCTCCCTGGAGCTGTCATCCTTCGCCCTCTACCTGATGGTCCCCATGCGCAGCGACCAGAAGGGACTGCGGATCCAGATGGAGGCCGGCATCAAGTATATCCTCTTCGGTGTCTTTGCCACCGGCTGCATGCTGTACGGCATGAGCTATATCTTCGGCCTCACCGGGAGCACCTATATCAAGGACATCGTGCCCGGCCTGCAGAAAGTCGCCAGTACACCGGCCGCATTTTTCGCAGTGGTCATGGTCCTGGCCGGATTCTTCTACAAGCTGGCCATCTTCCCCATGCACTTCTGGGTGCCTGATATCTACCAGGGCGCCTCCAACGAGACCACCGGCTTTGTCGCCACCGTGCCCAAGCTTGGCGCCGTGGCCCTGCTGATCAGGTTTGTCGTCCTCCTGCCCGGCCATACCAATATCCTGATCGACCTGCTCATGGTGCTCGCGGTCTGCTCCATGTTCTACGGCAATCTCTGTGCCCTGGTCCAGACCGACGTCAAGCGGATGCTCGGCTACTCGGGTATCGCCCACGCCGGCTTCATTCTCCTTGGCCTGCTGACCCTCAAGGTGAGCGGCTATGCCACGGTCATGTATTATATCGCCGGTTATGTGTTCATGAACATCGCCTGCTACATGGTGCTGAGCAATGTCTCGGCAAACGGCGAGAATCTGGAAATCTCCGATCTCAATGGTCTGCACCGCCGGCAGCCCATGCTCGCCTTTGTCCTTGCCGTGGGACTTTTTGCACTGGCCGGCATCCCGCCCATGGTAGGGTTCATGGGTGAATTCATGTTCCTGGCCGGGGCCCTGCGCGAGGGGCACATCATCCTGGTGACCCTGGCCGCGGTCAATGCCGGCATTGCCATCTACTACTACCTGCTGGTGATCAAGGCCGCCTATACCGCGGATCCTGAAGATCGTCCGGCCGTGGAAATCGATGGCCTGACCCGGTTCACCGGCGTGATCCTGGTCCTGCTCATCCTGCTCATGGGTGCCTTTCCGTCCAAGATCATCGCCTTTGCCGGCACCGCGGTACAGACCATCATGTGACAAAACAGCGCAAGGACGGTACACTGTCTCGGACAGCACCCTGTTGTGGTGCTGTCCGTTTTTTTTTTGCTTGGCATGTGGATATCCTGCGATCGGTTACGGAATCGGAGTGAAGGAGGTACAGCTGATGGACAGCGGAACAGACTCGGTCCTCTTTACCAGGCGGCGCGGCGAGATGATCTTCCTGGTCCTGAACCGGCCCGAAGTGCACAATGCCCTGAGCAGGGAGCTGCTGCTTGCCCTGGACAGGGAGCTTGCCCTGATCAGGGATGATCCCGGAATCAGGGCGGTCTGTATCACCGGCGCCGGCGACCGCTCTTTTTCCGCTGGCGCGGATATCGGTTATCTCAATGGCGCATCGGCCCTGCAGGTGCGTGAACTGGCCCTGCTGGCGGTGGCTGTCACCCGCCGCATCGAGGAGCTGGGCAAGCTCACCATCGCCCTGATCAACGGCTTTGCCCTGGGTGGAGGGCTGGAGCTGGCCGAAGCCTGCATGCTCAGGATCGCCGCCCGGGAGGCGCGCATGGGCCATCCCGAGGTCCGGATCGGCGCGGTTGCAGGCTGGGGCGGCACCACCAGGCTGCCGCGCCTGGTGGGCAGGGGCCGGGCCGTGGAGATGCTGCTCACAGGCGAGGTCATTGATGCTGCGGAGGCGCTCCGGATCGGCCTGGTGAACCGGGTGGTCGGGCGAGATGAGCTGGAAAGGGAAGGGGAGCGGCTGGCTGCGGATATTCTGGCCAATGCCCCGGTGGCGGTGCAGCTCACCTGGGAGGCCATCCGGCGGGGGCAGGATATGCCACTGGAGGAGTCGGTCCGGCTCGGTGCAGACTGCTTTGGTCTGGCCGCGGCAACAGATGACTTCCGCATCGGCACGGCTGCCTTCCTGGCCAAGAAGAAGCCCGGGTTCCAGGGCTCCTGAGCAATGGGCGAGGCCGGACCGGCGAGATCAGCCGTTGCCCCGGGTCCGGTCCTTGTGCTTTCTGCTGCGCCAGCCGACCAGGCCGGCCAGCCCGGTTCCAAACAGCAACAGGGTGGCCGGTTCCGGCACCGGGGCGTTTCCCCTGAGCGAGACATTGTCGATGCCGACCGCAGAGTCGGTCCAGCCGGGTGCCTCCCAGAGCTGGAAGACCAGCAGGGCATCGTCGCTGGTGAAGGACGAGATGTCGATGGTCTGCTGGAAAGATCCGTGGTTGGTCAGGTCGATGCCGTCCGAGCGCAGATCCATGAGCCCGATTTTCATCAGTGGCGTGCCATCCTGCTGGATAAAGGAGAGAAAGGTGTCCTCCTGAAAGGGCGTGATGTCGATGTAGGGAAAGGCCCAGTCAAAAGAGAGGGTGATCTGGTCAAGACCCTGGATGGAAAAGGGCTGCCAGAGGGCGGTGAGTCCGTTCCAGCCCGTGCCGCCAAGCAGCGCATAATTGTCCTCCATGCCCAGGTAGGACGCATAGGGTCCGGCGCTCTTGACACGGGCATCACCGAAGGTGGACCAGCCCTGCAGTCCCTGGTCAAAATTTCCGTTCTCGATCAGCTCCACCGGTGTTGCCAGGGCCGTGGTTGTCCAGCAAACCAGGATAAGGATGACAAAGAGCAGGCGGTTTCGTGTCATTAGTCTCCTCCAGATATTAGGTTTCTCTCTGCTGCCTGCAATTCCTGTTCCATGTGGTGTTGCCCTGTTGGTTTTTCTCCAACGTCCTGTAAGCACGATAAAAGTCTATTTTTTTCTCCTGCCCGTTTCTGTTTAGCATTTTTGATACGTGGCTCTGTATTCCGTGATCTCGGAAAATTCCATGATCCCGGAAAATCTTATCTTGGAGATCGGTTCTGTTTTGCTTTATATCGCGGTATCTTACATTGCTGTTCCCACGATGTGGTATTTTTTGTTTCGAAAAGCTGGAATTGTGGTATGCTGTATCCTCCGGTACCGGCGGGATAACCATTGGAGGTGTGGAATGGATCGAGGGTTTTGCCCCGGTGTCTGTGTTTTGCCCACATCTGCTGCTCCGGCCTCACAGAAGACAGCGCCCGACCCTGGAAAAATAGCAGCAGAGGAATATGTGGCACTCAGGGGCCGATGATGGTAAACTGGTGATAATAAATCATATCGTCACAAGCAGTCCCGCCGGGCAGGAAACGGCGGATGCAGGGGGCAGGGGTTCAGAACTGTTTCCCCGGCGTGGTGACAGAAGGCCATTGTCGCCGGATAGGGCATTTCACCCGTCGGACAACGGTTGCAGATTGTCCAAGGAGCAATGACGTGGCCATCGGGCCCCGGAGGCCCGGTGCTGCCATCGTCAGGCCTGATTGTCCCTGCAGGCCGGGATGACCAGCGATAGGAGTGGCATGGAAAGAACTCGGATCTTGGTCAGTCAGTTTCCCGGAATTCCTGATCCGTGGCCGGTGGCCGCGGCCTGCCGCGCCGGTGCGACCGGCGTCTTCGACTGCCGATACCTGCCTGAACCAGAGACGATCTCCTGCCTGGAACAGCTTCTTTCCCATACCGACAGGCCCTTCGGCCTGGTCGTCCCGGCCTCGCGGCCGACGATCATCCAGCGTCTCCCGGAACACCACCTGCCTGTCCCGGATCCCCTTGTCCTCAGCGGTCCTTTCCCGGATACCCTCCAGGAGTCCATTGCCGCCCTGCGGGCGCAGGGTGCACGCCTTTTCCTGGAATGCCTGGACCTCGATCATGTCCGTCTCGCCGGCCAGTGGGCGGTGGACGGGATCATCGCCCGGGGCAACGAGGCGGCCGGGCCGGTCGCTTCCGAATCCTCATTTATCCTGCTCCAGCGCATCCTTGCCGCCACTTCCCTGCCGGTCTACGTCCAGGGCGGCATCGGGCCGCATACTGCCGCCGCCTGCATGGCGGCCGGCGCTGCCGGCGTGGTCCTGGACTGCCAGTGCGCCCTGGCCAGGGAATCGTCCCTGCCCGACCAGATGCGCGGGATGCTCGCCTCCTTCGACGGCACCCAGACCAGGTGCCTGGAGCTGCCCGGGGGTGGCGGGATACGGATCGCCAGCCGTATCAACCGCAGTGCTGCCGAGTCCCTGATCCGGGAACTGGAACTGTTGATCGCGGACGGCGCGGATAACGCGCTCCTTGAGGAAAACGTCATGGCGCGCCTGGCAGCGGCCGTGTCTGCAGACCGCGGGGATCGTGTCTGGCTGCTCGGCCAGGACATCGGCCTGGCCGCCGGCCTGGCAGAGCGGTTCGTGAGCGTGGGTGGCATCGTGGCCGCGATCTGTGATCACGTCAACCGGCTGCCGACCCTCCTCTCCGCCGGCGATATCCTCCGCGGGGACG
>DRKI01000163.1 GCA_011051875.1 Desulfobulbus sp.
GATCGACTACGTGCGCAGGCGCTACGGCGGCGACAAGCATGTGGCCCAGATCGTGGCCTACGGTTCCATGAAGGCGCGGGCCGTGCTCCGCGACGTGGGCCGGGTCCTGGAGATCCCCCTGCCCGTGGTCGACCGGATCGCCAAGCTGGTGCCCGACGAGCTGAAGATCACCCTTGACAAGGCCATTGACGCCGAGCCGCGGCTGCGCGAGGCCATGAAGGACGAGGCCGTGCGCGAGCTGCTCACCGTGGCCCGGACCCTGGAGGGGTTATCCCGGCACAAGACCATCCATGCCGCGGGCGTGGTCATCTCGCCCAAACCCATGGTCGAGTACCTGCCCCTCTGCGTGGGCCCCAACAAGGAGGTGCTCACCCAGTACGACATGAAGTACACCGAGAAAACCGGGCTGATCAAGTTCGACTTTCTCGGTCTCAAGACCCTCACCGTCATCGACCGGGCCCTGAAGCTGATCAGGAAAGATATCGGCATCGAGGTCGAACTCGACAAGATCCCCATGGATGACGCCAAGACCTATGACCTGCTCTGCCGGGGCGACAGCCTGGGGGTCTTCCAGCTCGAGAGCGACGGCATGCGCGAGCTGCTGATCAAGATGGCGCCGGAACAGTTCTCCGACCTCATCGCCCTGGTGGCCCTCTACCGGCCCGGACCGCTCGACTCCGGCATGGTGGATACCTTTGTCGAGACCAAGCACGGCCGCCGCCTGCCCGACTATCCCCTGCCCCAGATCAAATCGGTGCTGGAGGAGACCTACGGCGTCATCGTCTACCAGGAACAGGTGATGAAGATCTCCAACATCCTGGCCGGCTACAGCCTGGGCGACGCCGATATCCTGCGCCGGGCCATGGGCAAAAAGATCCCCGAGGTCATGGAGCAGGAGCGGGAGAAATTCATGAACGGGGCCCGGGAAAAGGGGATTCCCGAGGACAAGGCCACCTATATCTTCGACCTGATGGCCAAGTTCGCGGGCTACGGCTTCAACAAGTCCCACTCCGCGGCCTATGCCCTGATCGCCTACCAGACCGCCTACCTCAAGGCCCACTACCCGGCCCAGTTCCTGGCCGCACTCCTCTCCTGCGACGTGGACAACACCGACAAGGTGGTCAGGTACATCAGCGAGTGCCGGCAGCAGGGAATCGAGGTGCTGCCGCCGGACATCAACGAGTCCCATGACGACTTCACGGTCATCAACGACCGGGTCCGCTTCGGCCTGGCCGCGGTGAAGAACGTGGGCGGCGCGGCCCTCGACTCCATCATCGAGGAGCGGGAGAAAAATGGACCCTACACCTCGCTTGGCGACTTCTGCAGCCGCATCGACCCCGGCCGGGTCAACCGCAAGGTGATCGAGAGCCTGATCCGGGCCGGCGCCTTTGACTCGCTCGGCGGCCGCCGCGCCCAGTACATGGCGGTCCTCGAGCAGGCCCTGGACCGGGCCAAGGCGGTGCAGCGCGACCGGATGAGCGGCCAGATGAGCCTCTTTGCCCTGGCCGCGGAGGAGAACAAGCCCCCGACCGCCGAAATCGAGCTGCCCGACATCGAGGAATGGCCGGAACTGAAAAAACTGGCCCACGAAAAGGAGACCCTGGGCTTCTTTCTCACCGGCCATCCCCTGGAAGGCGTGCGCCGCGACCTGGCCCGGGTGGTGGACACTGAGATCGACCGGCTCGACTCCTGGCGGGACGGCCGAGCGGTGCGCATCGGCGGCCTGATCCAGCACGTCAAGGAACACAAGTCAAAGAAAGGCGACCGCATGGCCTTCACCGTGCTCGAGGACATGAGCGGCTCGGTGGAGGTAATCGTCTTTCCCTCCACCTTTGCCCGCTGCAGCGAACTGTTGACCGGCGAGGAGCCCCTGGTGGTCCTGGGCACGGTCCAGCAGGGGGAACGGGGCGCCAAGGTCATTGCCGAGGAGATCACGCCCCTGGCCGAGGCCATGGGCCGCTATACCGAACGGGCCTGCATCAGGCTGCGGGCCGACCGGACATCGCGCCAGCACATGGAACAGCTCAAGGAGATGCTCTACCAGTTCCACGGTTCCACTCCCATCTACCTGACCCTCCACTTCGACGGCCGCGGCGAAGTGGACATCGAGCTGCTCAAGGACCTGACCATCCGGCCCTGTCCCGACTTCTTCCGCCAGGTGGAACAGCTCTGCGGCCCGGCCAGCCTCCAGGTCCGCATGCGCCAGGCCGAGGTCAGGCGCCGGGGCAACAACGTCAGGGCAGGACGGGCGGCGGGCGGCAAGTGATGCCGGCTCCACCCGGAAACAGGAACAGCCGGCAGGAACTCGTCCCGCCGGCTGTATTGCCGGTACCGCCAGCCGCCCGAAAACCGGCCCGGGGGCGGGATGATCAGGCCTTTGGCATGGGAGGTTGCGGTACGTTGTCACCATGGCAGTCCATGCAATTGTACTGCCCCGTGATTCCGTTCTCCTTGGCACAGGAAAAGTCGCTGCTTGCCTCGTAGTCTCCATCTTTCCACCGGTTCAGCAGTTCAACCAGATGATAAGCGGTGCTGGCGGCCACCCGGGCGCAGCGGTCTTTTCGTTCCTTGCTCTTGAGCGGCTTGTTCGCTGCCTTCATCCAGCGACCGACCGAGATGTGACAGAGCGGCGAATCGCTGATCGTGGTCGGCAGCGTGGCGGTGATCTTCGGTTTCTTCGGTGTGTAGGTCGGCAGCTCTGTCTCCGAGTACCACTGCATGACGTCGGCGCCGATCTCATGGCCTTCCGTGGCGCCGGTGATCCGGGGGCCGATGATCAGGTTGGCCACGATGTTGGCGCCGGCCGCTGATCCGCAGATGGTGCCCCAGCCAAGCTGGCCGCCCTCGAGAAAGACAAAGGCGTCTGCGGGAAAAGAGGCATAGGGTTCGCCGACTGTTTCCTTGAGCTGACTGAAAACAGCGTTGATCACCGCGGCACCGCAAAAGACGCGGTACCATTCGTTGTAGGCGATTTCCGCTGTCCTGGCAGGATCGAGTTTCCTGTAGGGCCAGGGCCATTTCTTCATTGCCGGTTCGGAGGCATGCGCCGGCCGGATCATACCGCCCAGGCTCCCCAGGGCGGCACCGGCTGCGAACACGCTCGTTCCCACCAGGACCTGCCTTCTTGAAACACCCTGTTCTTCTTTCCTGTCGATTTTCAGCATGGTTTTTCACTCCTCGTTTGGTTGTCATGCTAATTCGGCATGGCTGTGCGGCCTGCTGAGGGTGACCCGGCAGACCGCACACGTTGAACCTGCAGCACGATGGGACATGCTACAATGTGGGGCAGCCTACCATAACGGTAACGGCCTGGGAACGTGGCATATTGTCGCATTTCGGCAACTCGCCGCCACAAAACAACCGAACAGGAGGAAAATACAGGGAAAACCGTTCAAAGGGCCACGGGAAAAATTCGCCTGCACACCTCAGGGATGAAACGGGAAAAAGAGCGGGGCAAGGGCGATGGTGATCACGCCGACCAGCAAGGAAAGGGGAATGCCGATCTTGACGAAATCGCCAAAGGTATACTCGCCGGGACCATAGACCATCAGGTTGGTCTGGTAACTCACCGGTGAGATAAAGGAACAGGAGGCACCAACCATGACGGTGATGGCAAAGGGCATGAAGCTGACTCCCAGCCCCTGGGCCATGGTCATGGCCATGGGGAACATGAACACCGCCGAGGCCACGTTGGTGACCATGGCATCCATGAGAATACAGCCCAGGAAGACGACGGCCAGGGCGATATACGGCGAATCACCGCCCAGGGCCGCCAGGCCGTTGCCGATGACCTCGGACAGGCCGCTGGCCGTGACCGCCGACTCCAGGCCCATGGCCGCGGCAATGACCACCAGGGTGGAAAAATCGACCGACTTGCCGGCGCTGGAGAGATCCATGCAGCCGGTGAGCAGCATGGCGCCGGCTGCCAGCAGGGCCGCGTTGAGCATGGTCAGCCAGCCCATGGTGACCGAGACGATCATGGCCAGGGTGATCAGGGTGGCCACGATGGCCTTGTCGGTGCGCTGGATGCGGGCTCCGCGCAGCCGCTTGGTCATGGAAAAGTCGATCTCGTTGCGATTCCGGTAGAAAAACCGGTCCTTGACCTCGAGCAGCGCCACGTCTCCCGCCTGGATAATGGCGTCACGCAGGGGATAGTCCATGGCTGCGCCGTCCCGGGCCATGCCCACCAGCCAGACCTCGTATTCCCTGTCCTCCTGCTCGGCCAGGTCTCCGATGCGCTGGCCGAGAAAGGCGTTGCGGTTGGAGACCACCACCTCGACCAGGTGGTGACTGTGGCGTTCGGCCTTGCTTTTCCTGGTCGAATAGATCGGCTGCAGCCCGATGGTGGCCCACAGGGTCTTGGCGCCGTCGATATCAGCGGCAAAGGCGATCACGTCGTTTGGCTGCAGCACGGTGCCGGGGCCGAACTCGAGCGTGCTCTCGCGGCGGGTGACGGAGATGATCTCAAACCCCTCGGGAGTGGTCAGGCCCGCCTCTTCCAGGGTCCTGCCCACCAGGGGACCTTCCGGATCCACCTTCAGCTCGACCCGGAAGTAGCGGCGCTCCTTTTTGTCATGACCGATCCTGATGGTCGGGGTCCGGGGCAGCAGCCAGCGGCTGGTGAAGAGGATGAAAACGATGCCGGCAACGGTCACCGGCACGCCGACCAGGGAGAGGTCGAACAGTCCCACCGGTTCCATGTAGGGCAGGTTTCCGCCGCCGTCACTGATAGCGTCAGTGATCATGCCGGCAATGACCAGGTTGGTGGCCGTGCCGATGAGAGTGCAGGTACCGCCGAGGATCGAGGCGTAGCTGAGGGGAAGATAGAGTTTCCTGGCATCCAGGTCACAGGAGCGCGACAGGTCCCGGATCACCGGGATCATCATGGCCACCAGCGGTGTGTTGTTGAGAAAGGCGGAGCCGAAAGCGATGCTGGGCAGGATCTTCAGCTGGGCCGTGAACACGGATTTCGGCCGGCCGATGAGGCGATCGCTGAGGATCGTGATGGCGCCGGTGGAATACATTCCGGCCGCGATCATGAACAGGGCGCCGATGGTCAGAACGCCCGGATTGGAAAACCCCTTGAGCGAGGCCGCAAGCGGCGCCAGGTGAAAGGTGATGGTCAGGGTCAGGGCGCCGACAAATACGGCCACCGGTGGCAGACGGGTAAAGATCAGCAGACCGAAGGTAAGTGCCAGGATGGCCAGGGTGAGGTACATTGCAATCATTGTCAGACCTGAACTGAGCAATTTTAAGGTTCCGGGTTCCGCCCCACCCGTACCACTGAACCCTGCATGCGAGGAGACAGACCATCATGAACCAGCGGCAATGGTGCACCATCACCCCCTCGATCCGCATTCCCCTCTCCGAGATCTCGTTCTCCTTCTCCCGGAGTTCGGGCAGCGGCGGCCAGCACGTGAACAAGGTCAACACCCGGGTGACCCTCCACTTTGACATCAATGCGTCAACAGGCCTCACCGACAGGCAGAAGCAACTGGTCCGGCAACGGCTGGCCGGCCGGATCAGCCGCAGGGGTATCCTGCTGCTCCATGCCGACCGGCGGCGCAGCCAGCGGGCCAACCGGGAAGAGGCCCTGGCGCGGTTTGCCGCTCTGCTCCGGCAGGCCCTGCAACAGAAGAAGGTCCGGCGCCGGACATGCCCCGACCGCGGCGCCAGGGAACGGCGGCTCCAGGCCAAGCGCCTGCGCAGCCGGCTCAAGGCTCAGCGGCGGCGTACTGACTACGGGCGGGAATAGCGGCAAAAGCGGGAACGTATCCGCCCCCTGCTTCAGGCGAAGCAGAGCCCGCACTCGGGACAGGTGGTGGTCGTCGTGGGGAAGCTGCAGCCGCAGGCCGGACAGGTCGCCTCCTGCGCCGCCCTGTTGAAGACCGCACCCGCGTGACTGGTGTCATACTCGGCCAGGGCCGTGCCGCGGACATACTCCTCCTCCATGATCCGGGCCACCTCCCTGGCATCGTCCGGGCGGACCCGGAGAATGAGGTTGGTTCCGCAGCATCCCTTGCCGCAATTGCCGCCGCCCTCGCCAGCCACCAGGGAGGGGATACCCTGTTCCCTGAGAAGGACCTGCAGCTCCTTGATCTGCAGGACCGGACCCCGCCGCACGTCGACGAGTTCCTCGCCGGGGCTGATCTCCGTGGGCCTGCCGGCCCGTCTCCGCCGCTCGTCGAGCATGGCCTGCATCTGGAGGCCGGTGAGCAGTTCGACGCCGCACTCGGCGCAGGAAACGATATCGGCCCTGTACTCATCGTTGCAACGGGGGCAGTATTTCAGATCCGGGTCAATGAACAACTCCATACTCTCTCCTTTTCCGGGTCCAGCCTGCGCGGCCGGACCCTGTCCTTGCCGCCCGACGGGACCTCCCATCAGAGGATATAGCGGCTCAGGTCCTCGTTTTCAGAAATATCGGCAAGCTGGTTGCGCACATACTCGGCCGTGACCGTGAAGGTGGCGCTTTCCCGTTCCGGCGCGTCAAAGGATATCTCGTCCAGCACCCGCTCCATGATGGTGTGCAGCCGGCGGGCGCCGATATCCTCGGTCTTCTGGTTCACCTCCACCGCAATCCGCGCCATCTCGCGGATGGCCTCCTCCTCGAAGACCAGGTCGATTCCCTCGGTGGCCATCAGGGCGGTGTACTGGCGGATGAGCGCGTTCTGCGGCTCGGTGAGAATCCGGAAGAACTCCTCCTCGCCCAGGGCGTGGAGCTCCACCCGGATGGGGAAGCGACCCTGGAGCTCGGGCACCAGGTCCGAGGGTTTGCAGAGATGGAAGGCGCCCGAGGCGATGAACAGGATGTGGTCGGTGCGCACCGGCCCGTACTTGGTGGTCACGGTGGCGCCCTCGACAATGGGAAGCAGGTCGCGCTGCACACCCTCCCGCGAGACCTCGGGTCCGCCCGAACCCGTGCCGCCGCGGGAGGCGATCTTGTCGATCTCGTCGAGAAAGATGATCCCGGACTGCTCGGTCCGCCGGATGGCCTTCTCGGTCACACTCTCCTGGTCCACCAGCCGCTCGGCTTCCTCCTTTTTCAGGAGTTCAAGGGCCTCGGGTACCCGCACCTTGCGTTTCTGCTTCTTGCCGGGGAAGAACCGGGAAAAGGCGTCCTGGAGCGAGGACTGCATCTCCTCCAGGCCCGAGGCCGAAAAGACCTCCACCATGGGCGCCGCCGGCCTGGCCGTGACCGCCATCTCCACCAGCCGGTCGTCCAGCTCGCCGGTGTGCAGCATGCGGCGCAGCTTTTCCCGCGTCTCCTGGAAGGTCTCCCCCGGGCCGGCCACCTCGGCGGGCACATCACTGTAGCCCATGGAGATGACGTTGGATTCCGTGGACCGCCCCCTGCCGCCCGGCCGTGAGGTTGCCGCGGGCAGGAGCAGGTCCAGCAGCCGTTCCTCGGCCATGGCCTCGGCCTTTTCCCGCACCCGTTCCTCCTCTTCCCTGGTCACCATGTTGACGGCGAGCTGGGTCAGGTCCCTGATCATGGACTCCACGTCGCGGCCCACGTACCCCACCTCGGTGAACTTGGATGCCTCGACCTTGAGAAAGGGCGACTGGGCCAGGTGGGCCAGCCGCCGGGCGATCTCGGTCTTGCCGACCCCGGTGGGACCGATCATGATGATGTTCTTGGGCGCGATCTCCTCGCGCAGGGGCGGTTCCA
>DRKI01000164.1 GCA_011051875.1 Desulfobulbus sp.
CCTGAAAAAAGCGCAACACCATGTTGCATCCGCAGACGTTTCCGCCACACCCCGTGCAACACTCATGTAGCACGGGGTGTGGCAAGGCAACCAGCCCTGCGACACCCCCGGGGCCCCTTGCTGATGACAAGAATAATAGCTCTGCAATTACAACTGGTTACAAAAACTTGCGCAACAGACCTTTCTTGTCGTTTTCTGGCACCGTTGATGCAACATCAAGGGCAAAGAGAACCGATCACAGAACAAATACTTAAACGATACAGGAGGACACCATGAAGGCTATCACCACTGCAAAGACCGAGACGAGAACGGATGTCGGATACGAGGCAACAAGATTCACCCTGCATGCAGGAATCGCCATGGCCACCCTGGTCGGGATCTGGGGTTTCGCCTGCATGATCGGCGGACTGGCAAACTGTGGTGCCGCCGAGCTGCTGCGGGGGTTCCTGGCCGCGGTAACCGGCGCATGACAACCCTTAACCGGTAGGTAGAGACCACGGCTCCGTGAGGGGCCGTGGTTTTTTTATGTCCCGGCCAGTGCCTCTGTTTCCCGGCCCCATCCCGACCAAACACTCCTGCCTGCTTGCTGCCGCCAACCACGGTCATGGCCATCCCCCGGCAACCTGTCCATGATACGGGGCAACACCTGTGCGCCATCAAAACAACACCCTGCATCCCGGCGCCACACTATGCCACACCTGCAGAATGCACGCTTTTCGCAATACCGGGCCGCACTCCATATGAAGAGGAAATTTTTCAGCGAAACATCAACACCATGCGGAACAGTCCATCTTCAAGTCACCTTCCCGTTACCCCTGGCATTCTCCCTGCAATGCAGGGAGCAACAGGCAACACCACTGCAACAGACACCAGGGAGGACGACCATGAAAACTGCAACACGCAAGGCAACGGGAACACAGGCCGACGTCGGCCACGAGGTATCACGGTTCACCCTGGGTGTCGGCATCGCCCTGGCGATCCTGGTGGGCATCTGGGGACTGGCCTGCATGATCGGGGGACTGGCGAACTGTGGGGTCGGTGAACTGGCTGGAGGATTACTGGGCGCGATAACCGGCGGTTGATGGGGAGAGATTCCCGGCTGGCCATGCCGGTTCCGGTCCCGGACAGAGCAGGTAATGAAAATACCCGGCACCTTGCCACAGGGTCGTTGGTACCGGGATGAGAGTATCAGGCTGCTTCAGCAGGCCGGAACATACGATACAACTCAACAGGGAGGTACATACCATGTCTGAACATGCCACGAAAAGAACTGTAAAGGGAATCATCGGCTTCGGCCTCATCATCGGTCTGTGGGCAACGGCCGCCCTGGTGAGCGCTCTGCACGAAGCCGGTTCGGTCAGTGAACTCCTCCGGCAGTACATGGTGGCCACGGGAATGATGGCCCCCGTGCACACCCTGGTAGACTACTATACCCACATCAAGGGGATCGAGTACCTGATCTGCGTAGCATTTTTCATCGCCTTCCCGGTCTTCTTCACGTATGTGAACAGGGAAGAGAAGAAAATCAGGGTCCGCCGCTGACCAGGGTCCGGATCAATCCACAGACCCGGCGCCTGTTCCGTTCCAGGGCAGACAGCAAAATCACGTACGGCTCAGGAGAAAGAAAGGAGAGTGACAATGCTTCGGCAAGATGGCAAAATATCGAAAGAATATACCTCGGTGATCGGTGGATTTTCTGTTCTGCTCATAGTCTGGCTCTTTGCCGCCATCGGCATCTGGGCGGTGGCAGCCCTTACCGTATCCCTCTACCAGGCCGAATGGTCGGTATCCATGCTCGCGCACCAGTACCTGGAGGCGACCGGCATGACGGCTCCAGTACATACCCTTGTGGACTATTACTCCCACATCAAGGGAATGGAATACCTGCTCTGCGCACTATTCTTCATAGCCTTCCCGCTCTTTCACAGCTATCTCAACCGGAAAACCGAAAAGGTCTCTACACGCCACTGAGCAACGCGATCCACTGCAATCAGTTCCATCTCCAGTGTTCCGGCCCGGCCGGAACACTGTTTTTCCGTAACGACCCCCTGGAACCTGTACGGAAAACAGGACAACACTTCCGCCACACTCCTGTTGCCATCCACGGCAGCGCCGCCACACTTGTGGTTCACCGGAACAGGACAGGAGCGCTGCCTGACCTGCATTCCCCGGCAAGATAGCGGCCGGGGATCCCGGACCGGACCGGCCGATCTTCCGCTATCAGCCATACCAGGGGTATCCTGGATGGAGTTTCGAGATGCGCCTGCAGAAAAAGACCGGCAGCAGGCGAAATGGGCCAGGATGGCGCAGGAACTGCAACGGTGAAGTCAAAGAACAACAGGTGCTGAACCATGGTGCAGGCCGGAACCGGCGCAGCCGGGTGATGCACACTGCATCCGGCCTGGCCGAAGCCGGGAACACACCCGGCCGGCACCGACAGGACAGCCAAGGGAGGCGGACCATGAAGAGAACAGAGAACAGGAAATGGGGAAGGATGATCTTTGGAGCCCTTGTCGGAGGATTGAGCGCGTTTATTTCCATATGGGCAATGTCAGCCATGATCGCTGCTCTGTACCAGTCCGGCTGGTCAGTGGGGGAACTCGCCAGGCAGTACCTGCAGGCCACGGGAATCAGCGGTTCATCGCACACCCTGGTGGAATACTACACCCACATCAAGGGGATCGAGTACCTGATCTGCGTGGTGTTTTTCATCGCCTTCCCTGCCTTTTACACCTATATCAACAGGGAAGAGCAGCAGCGGCAATCACGTAATCCTTCATAGAACTCCGACAAGCCGCATGCTGCCCTGAAAAGCGGGAAGAAAGCAAAAGGCCCGGTAGAGACCGGGCCTTTTGATCCTTTCCGCAGCCTGCGCACCAGGGCGTGGCCGTTCAACCTCTCAGCAAGGCATCACCCGCATATTGCTGTTCCCTGAATTCAGACCGGGCCAGGGGCTAATCCACACTGACCAAGACAATGGTCGGCTCGGGGCAACGGTAGATGATCTTTCTCGAGACACTGCCCATGAAGATATCCTTGACCGCGCCGCGGCCACGCCGGCCCATGAACAGCACATCCACCTTTTCCTTGCCGGCCACATCCGTCAGGACCTCGGCAGGGTCACCACAGGCGGCGACCTTCCGGACCCTGTCCTCTGCCACGCCGCGGGAAACCAGGAAAGAGACGGCATCATTCAACAGCTTCTCCGCCGGGCCCGCCACTTCCCGGCCATCGGCCAGGGCCTCACCGCACCTGGCAATATCCAGCACATGGACCAGGATGATCCTGTCCAGGGTATCTGAACAGGCGCTGGCCAGCCGTCCAGCCCTGGCCAGGGCCTCGGCCGAGTGCTCCGACTCGTCCAGGGCCACCAGGCAACACTTGGGCTGGCACCCCTGCTCCAGCAGCCTGCTGCCGGGGAGGTAGATGGAACACCGGACCTCCCGGTGCAGGACCCCGCTGGTCACACTGCCGACGAACATGTCACCGACCCGGGAAAGACCGCTGCGCTGGAGGACCAGGGCGTCAACCCCTTCCCTGGCGACCCGCTCGACAATCCGCTCCACCGGATCACCGTCTTCGACCAGGATCTTGATCTCTGCCGAGGTCCCGGCCCTGCGGATCTCCTCCTTTGCCTCTTCCAGGACCGGCCGGATCCGGCTGTCGATATACTGCTGCCGCAGCTCCTTGAACTTGTCCGTGGAGATGACGTTCTTGGCCCGGAAATCGATATTGGCCATGTGCCCGCTCAGGTACCTGCCGGCCATGACATGGAGCAGGGTGATCTTGACGATCCGGTCACCAAGGATGGAAACCAAACATTTCATCATTGCCACAGACTGGTCCCTGGAGCCGTCGATATCCAGGGGAACCAGGAAACGTACTGTATCTTCAAGTGTCTTCATAACGGAACTCCTCGTTTACGGTTCGACCTAATACGCAACCAGCAACCAGACATTGGCAATGGCCACACTGATCATCATGTACGGGAACGCCACCTTCATGAACCCGAAGAACCTGATCGGGTGGCCGGCGGATTCGGCGATGCCGAGGGTTACCACGTTGGCACTGGCGCCGATCATCGTGCCGTTGCCGCCGAAGCAGGCGCCAAAGGCCAGGGCCCACCAGAGCACGCCGCTCTCGGCACCGGGGATGACCGTGGTCAGGTAGCCGACAATGGGCAGCATGGTGGCAGTGAAAGGAATGTTGTCAACAAAGGCGCTCATGATGGCCGACACCCAGAGGATGAGACAGATGGAGGCTACCAGGCTACCGCCGGAGAGCTGCCGGACCCAGTCGGCAACGATATCCAGCAGACCAGCCTCCTCCACAGCGCCGACGAGGATGAAGAGGAACATGAAGAAGAGAAGGGTGGTCCACTCGATATCCTTTTCGATCAGCTCCAGCAGATCGATCTTCTTGGTCACCAGGCCATAGGTGAAAAGCAGGGCCGCGCCGAAGAGAGCGGCAATGGAGACCTCCATGTGGAGGACGCCATGGGTGAGAAACATGGCGATGACGATGGACATGATGATCAGGCCGACGCTGAGAAGGGTCGCGTCGGTGATCTGGTACTCTTCCCGGAGCTTGGCGATGAAGGCCTTGATGTCGGTGACGTGGGCCTTCTTGTACTCGCCGCCATAGACGAGCTTGGTGTACCCGAAGAGGACCACCATGCCGACGATACAGACCGGGGCCAGGTTCTTGACGAACTCGACAAAGGTGAGGCCGGCATAGGAGCCGATCATGATATTGGGAGGATCACCGATCAGGGTTGCGGTGCCGCCGATATTGGAGGCAAGGATCTCGGGGATCAGCAGGGCAATGGGCGAGATGCCGAGCGACAGGGCGATCTCGATGGAGACCGGCGTCAACAGCAGCATGGTGGTGACATTATCCAGGAAGGCCGAGGCCACGGCGGTAAACGACATCAGGATGACGGCCAGGATGATGACATTGCCCCGGGCCAGTTGGTAGCACTTGTAGGCGCACCACTGGAACACGCCGGTATGCTTGAGGATACCGACGATGATCATCATGCCCATCAGCAGGAAGATCACGTTCATGTCAATGGCCCTGATGGCGCTCTCGTAGGACAGGATATGGTACTCGGGATAGAAGGTACCCAGGGTATAGCTGATGACCAGCATGATGGAGGCACCCAGCATGGCGGCCAGGGTCCGGTGCAGGAGCTCGAACGAAATCAGGATATAGGCAAGGACAAAGACAATGGTCGATATCCAGAAGGCGGGGCCCATGTGCCGCTTGATTTCAAGGTCTGTACCGATACTGATCCCCGAGGGTCCCCGCGCGATATCCTCCAGCGGCACCTGCACCTTTATCCGGGCATAGCTGGGCTTGAAGGCCTCGACCTCGAGAACCCCGTGTTCCAGCTTTCCCTCGGGCAGGCGAAAGACGCCCTGATAGGAACCATCCCTGGCCGTGGATATGCCGCCGCTGCCGTGACCGCCATGGCCGCTGACAACAGCCTCCAGCTCCTGACCGTTGAACAGCACCCTGACCTCGGCATCGGCGACGCCGGCACCGTGGGGATTGAGTATCTTGCCGAAGATTCGTAACTGCTCCGTGGCCCCGGCAGCCTCGCCGTGGGATTCAGCCCCCTCGCCGGCCATGGCCGACATGGCCGACATGACCAGGAGGACTCCCAGCAGACAGGGCAGGACCCGCGTAATGCACACCTGCTTCAGACTGTAGTTTCGCATTGTAGTACTTTCTCCTTTTGCTTAGTTCGGCAACATGTACCACACAGGTTGCCGGGTGTGATAACCGCTGCTCCTAATAAAAGAGATACAACATCCCGATCAGCACCACAAGAAAGAGGATGGTCATTCCCGCGCCGGCACGGGCGTAATCAACCGTCCGGTAGCCGCCGGGACGCATGATCAGGGCGTTGACCTGGTGCGTGGGCAGCACAAAGGTGTTGGAGGCGGCCAGGGCGACCACCATGGCGGTGATCCTGGGGTCGGCTCCGGCCTGGACCGCCATGGACATGCAAAGCGGCACCAGCAGGACCGTGGCGCCGACATTGGAGACCACCAGGGTGAAAAACGAGGTCAGCAGGCCGACCACCAGCAGAAAGACTATGGTGGGCACGGAACCGATGGCATTCATGATGGTGACGGCGATGTACTCGGCCGCGCCGGTCTTCTGGAATGCCAGGCCGAGCGGAATCAGGCCGCCGAGGAGAAAGACGGTCATCCAGTCCACGGACTCGTAGGCCTCGTCAACGCTCATCACATTACTGAGGATCATGCCCAGCGCCCCGGTAAGGAGACAGACGGAAAGGGAAAGCTTCATGTCGGGAAAGCCGAGCATGGCCATCAGGGGCTGGAATCCAAGCACCAGGGCCAGGGCCACACCGAGCCAGAATACCGCCACCTTGGCCTTGTCCTCCCGCATCAGTTCGCCCTTGACCTCGGTGGTGAAGGCAAAGGTATTCTTTGATTTCAGCCAGTGGAACGTGGGCCAGGGACCAAACATCAGGATGGCGTCACCCACCTTGAGCCGGTGCTGGGAGATATCACCGAAGATACAGTACCCGCCGGTGCAGATGGTGATGGGATTGACCTCAAAGGCCTCCTTGAAGTGCACCTCGCTGAGCGTCTTGCCCACCAGTTCGGACCGCTCGGTGATGATCCCCTCCATCATGCCGGAGTTGTTGGGCGAGAGATCCTCGGCAAAATGCTCGAGATCCGGCTTGAGGGTGTAGTTCAACTCCTCGGCCATCCGCTCGACACTCTCCTTGCTCTGGGCGATGACGGCAAAGGTGTCGCCGGGCTCGAGTCGGTCGGTCTTACGCGGTGCCAGCGACTTGGACTTCTTGCGCTGGTGATAGATGGCGATGACGTTGATATGGTACTTCTCGCGGATTCCCAGTTCCTCCAGGGTCCGCATGTCATGGTTGTCCGCCGGAACCTGCAGCTCATAGATCGTGTCGATCATGTGATAGGTGTCGGCGATGGAATCGGGCATCAGGCCGCTCTCGCCTCCTTCGTCGGCCGACTTGGCCGGCAGAATGAAACGGCCAAGGAAGATGAAGTAGAGGATGGCCGAGGTGACCAGCGCCAGGCCGATGGGGGTCTGGGTGAACAGCCCCAGCGGCTCGATCCGCTCGGGCATGAACCCCAGGGAATTGGCCTGATCGATCAGGTCGTTTAAGAGGATGGTGGGACTGGCGCCCACCAGGGTGATGGTGCCGCCGATGATGGCGCAGAAGCCCATGGGCATGAGAATACGGGACACGGGGATCCCGGTCTGGCGACCGATACGGATCGCCGCCGGCATGAACAGGGCCGCGGCGCCGATATTCTGCATGAAGCTGGAGATGAAGGCCACGGTTCCCGCAATCAGGGTGACGATCCGGCTCTCGGACTTGCCGGCTATCTTGAGAATGTTGCGCGCCAGCACGTTCATGCAGCCGGTCTTGTCCAGGCCGGCCCCGATGATGATGACCGCGATGATGGAGACAACGGCGTTACTGGAAAGGCCGCTGATCGCCTCCTTGGGTGTCACCACGCCCAGGATGGGCAGGATGACCATCATGATGATGCCGACGACATCAACCCGGACAAATTCAAAGATAAACAGCAGGATGGCCAGGACAAGCACCCCCATGACCACACCCATCTGCGGGGTCAGGCTCACTGTCTTGACCGCCTCCTCCGCCGCCATGGCCATACCGGAGAACAGCAGGAGAAATCCTCCCGCCAACCCCAGTGCAAGCAGCAATCGATGGAATCCACATCTCATTTCAACTCCTCCTTCTCAAACAAATGCTGTTAACAATACAACCTGAATGGAACCGATCACGGGATATCCAATTACCCCGAATCAATACAGGACTTGTCATCAGGAACGCGACCCGCCCACGGCCTGACTCTCCCGGCCGACAACTCCCGGAGGGTTATGCGTCCTCTCACCCCTCGTTCCTGCCCGCACCCAGCGCAAGCAGCAGCTCCCCTGGCCGGGCGCCCGGCCGAAGATCGGCATCAAGGATCGCCAGCAGTTCCTGTTCGATGCCGCCGGCAAGGGGTATCCCGTTGTTCAGGTCCAGG
>DRKI01000165.1 GCA_011051875.1 Desulfobulbus sp.
CATGAACCCGATCCCCCGGGTGCTGTTGTCGTAGATGACGTTCCCCTGGACAAGGGGATCGCAGCTCCTGCTCCCGCCCACGGTCATCAGGTGGACGCCGATCCTGTTGCCGTGGATCCGGCAACCGATGACCCGGCCCGTGGTCACGCCGTTGTCGTCACCGATCAGGTTGACGCCGATGGCGTCCGTGGCGCCGGTGATCTCCAGGTTTTCGATGCTGCCGGTGAAATCCTTGGCCACGATCACGTGCGAGCCGGCATCCGCTGACCGGAGCACCGGCCAGTGCTCCCCCTCCACCACGCCGACCAGGTGGATTCCCTGCTGCGACGGTGCCACCAGCATGATTGACTCATGGTAGACGCCGGGACGGATAGAGATGGTATCGTCTCCCGAGGCCTCGCGCAGCGCACGGTTCACGGTCAGGAAGGGATCCGTGGCCGCGCCCGTGCCGTCGTCACTGCCGCCCGCCCCGTCGACATAGTACTCGGCCCCCATGGCTGCCACGGCACAGCACACCAGCAGGCAGCACAGCAAACCCGCAAGCCATGTCCTGGCGCTTGCTCCCCGGTACCCCATGTTCCCTCCCCTGCACTCGATTCACAGCGAACATCACGATCCTTTCACCCTCCCTGTTTCGGAAAGGGCTTCCTCGTCGGATAAGGTGATTTTAGCAAATAGTATGCCCGATATCCGGAACATCCCGGGAACGGGCAGCGCCCCTGGGCAGGCGCTTGCAGGGAATGGGCAACCAACCTTCATCCGGAGCAGCCGGCCTTTCCCGATCTCGGCACACCCTGACCAGGGATGCCGGCACCGACTTCATCAGGGGCAGGAATTTCCGGCAACAACGAAAGATCGGTTGCAAAAACGTAACCCACCTTGCCTGAAACAGTGGCCCTGGACTGTTGCCACTTGACCGGCAATCGGCGGCCGTTTCTCTGGCAATTCGGAATTTGCTATCTTATCACCTTGCTTTTTTGGTAGATATTTGCTACCTACTGAATAATGGTTCATTTTGCCGTTACCGGGCCGATGCGGAGAGGAATTTCCCGTGCCGACGCTGCTGGCGGCCGGCCGCACACCGACATCTGATTTTTTGTTTTGACGTTCTGATCCATACAAAGAGGGGGAAAGATGAAACGAGTGCTACTGACGCTGGTCTTCTTCGGTCTTGTGACCATGATAACGGTCCCGGCTCCGGCCACGGATCAGGATACCGGTGCCGCCACAGCTTCCGAGACTGCTTCGGTCCAGGATGTCACTGCCGCTCCTGCCCGGGCTGCCGCTGCCCAGGCCGACGACACCGCGGCCCAGGCCCCTGCCGCTGACCAGGCGGCCCCTGAGCAGGCCACTGAGCAAACCACTGAGCAGTCTGCCGCCGGTGCAGAGACAGCAGGAGACGGCAACGAGCTGAAGCCGGTACCGCTCACCAATGCCGACTGCGTCAAATGCCACTTCGACATCGCCAGGGACCTGGACGCCCATGGCAGCGCTCACCTGGAGGTCAACTGCACCGGCTGCCACGAGGAGCATCCGCCTGCGGGCACCAATGCCATTCCGAGCTGCGCCGACTGTCATGATCCGGGTGAAAGCGACCATTTCGCCCTCAAGAACTGTACCGCATGCCACAACCCGCACCACCCGCTCGAACTCACCTTTACCACCGTGGCCGAAACAAAACCGGCCTGTCTCACCTGTCATCCCGACAAGGGCGAGGAAATGGAGGCCCATCCCAGCGCTCACGCCGACCAGGACTGCAACTCCTGCCACAACCAGCACGGATTGGGTGAAGGACAGTACCAGACCTGCCTCGACTGCCACGAGGGCCATTCGCCTGACATGACCATCGACGACTGCCTCAAGTGCCACAAGCCGCACAGCCCGACCGACATCACCTATGGCGAAGATATTCCGGTCGCCTACTGTGCGAGCTGCCACGAGGATATCGCCGCCACCCTGGCCGAATCGGGCAGCAAGCACAGCGAGCTGAGCTGCGTGGAATGCCATGACGGCCGCCACGGCAAGATCACACCCTGTGTCGATTGCCATGACCAGCCCCATGATCCGTACATGCACGAGAAGTTCCCCGAGTGCGTCACCTGCCACCGGGATCCGCACAACCTGGCCCGCTGACAGAACGCTGAACAGCTCCGGGTCACCTGCCGGCGATCAGCTGGGTCGTCGGCAGGTCATGTCCGGCCGGCAGCCGGAGGCCCCGCAGGCCGCCTCTGCAGCGACGATGCGGGACGCCATCCAGCCGCGGGATCCGGAACCGCGCCCGGGGCCGAGGTCCAACGAGATGGGAGATAACCCCGAGATCCTGTACGGGGAAACAGAGAAGAGTAATATCCAGGTCCGCCCAAGGACAGAGAGGACGTAGGGATGAAACGATATGGAATGCGCATCGGCCTGTGTTGCCTGATCCTCCTGTGGTCCGGTTCCATGGCCCTGGCAGAGGTGCAACCCCTGCCGCTCACCGGGGAAGACTGCATCAAATGCCACTTCGACGAGGTCAAAGCCATCCACAGCCAGGAGTCTGCCCATAAAAACGAGATCACCTGTCTCGACTGTCACGAGGGACACCCCCCCGAGGGCGAGGCCGTTATTCCCGAATGTTCCAACTGCCATGATCCGGCCGACAATCCACACTTCGCCACGCCCGACTGTACCAACTGCCATCAGCCGCACGCCCCCATTGTCACCGACTTTGACAGCCTGGGAGAGGCCAAGCCGGTCTGTATCACCTGCCATACCGATATCAACCGGCAGATGGAGGAGATTCCCAGCGCCCACTCGGAACAGGACTGCACCGCCTGCCACCATCAGCATGGTCTTGCCGAGGGCCAGTCAGACACCTGTACCGACTGCCATGAAAAACACGCGCCGGAACTGACCCGGGAGGACTGCCTGCGCTGCCACAGGCCCCACCAGCCAAACCGCTACATCTGGGACCAGGAGATCGCGCCGGAGCTCTGCGGTGCCTGCCATGGCGACCTGGTCAAGACCTTCGCGGAAAACGGGGCCGCCCACCAGGAAAACCTGGCCTGTACCGACTGCCACCAGGCGCACCCGCCGCGGGAAGAAAATGTCATCCCGTCCTGTGCCCAGTGCCATGATCCTGGTGAAAAAGCGCATTTTGCCATGAAAAACTGCACCGGCTGCCACAACCCGCACGAACCGAAGAAGATCGACTTCAGCGGCGTGAAATCGGTCCGCCCGGTCTGCCTCTCCTGCCATCCGCAGATCGGCAAGGACATGAAGAAACATCCCAGCGCCCATGCCAAGCAGGAGTGCAACCAGTGCCACAGGATCCATGGCCAGCACCTGAGCTGCCTGGACTGCCACGAAGGACACGACGATTCCATGCAGTACGGCGACTGCCTCAAGTGCCACAGGCCGCACTATCCCATGCCGCCGACCTTTGCCAACAAGGTGCAGCCAAAACTCTGCGGCGCCTGCCATGAGACCGAATACACGGCCCAAAAGAGTGACACCAAGAGCAAGCACGGCAAGCTGCAGTGCGTCTACTGCCATACCAGCAGGCACAAGGTTATCCGTAAATGCCGTACCTGCCACGGAGAACCCCATGACGCGCCGCTGCACCGGAACTTCCCGGACTGCCACAAGTGCCATGGCAATCCGCATCACCTGAAGAAATGAGCCGCGGAACCGGTCAACATCCAGGAAGCGCGAGGAGAACATGAGGAGAATGGAAGCAAGAGTGTCCGGACTGGTCACAGCCCTGCTGCTGGCAGGCTGCCTGATGCTGCTATCCCCGGCTCCCGCCGCATGGGCCGCCGATGAGGATCCCTACAGCCAGGACGTGCAGCCACTGCCCGAAGGGATGACCACCGTTGACTGCGCCCGCTGCCACTTCGAGATCTTCACCACCATCAAGACCGGCAGGGGTGCGCACCGGATTCCGTGCCGCCAGTGCCACGAGACCTTTCACAGCTTCCAGCACGGCCTGCGCTACGAGGATGTCCTGCCACGCTGCGACGGCTGCCACGACCACCCGCACGGTGATTCCGAACAGATGACCGCCTGCAAGCAGTGCCACCAGAAGCCGCACGCCCCCCTGGCCAGCCTGGATATTGAACAACTGCAACCCTTCTGCGCCGACTGCCACGGCGAACAGGCCGCGCAGCTTGCGGACCACCCGGGCAGCCACTCCGAACTTGCCTGTAACGACTGCCACAGCGACCGCCATGGTCATATTCCCAAGTGTACCAAGTGCCACGAAACACCGCACACGACCTATGTCGACAACAAGGGATGCACGGCCTGCCACCCGGCTCACATGCCGCAGGAGCTGCACTACGGGCCCAGGATCGACAACGCCATATGCGCCGGCTGCCATGCCGGCACGGGCGCCAAGTTGAGAGAGGGTAGATCCGCCCACTCCATGCTGCGCTGTGTCTTCTGCCATTCGGACCACCACGGCGCAATCCCGGCCTGCCAGGACTGCCACGGCATACCGCACTCAGAGGGTATCCTGCAGGATTTTTCAGGCTGCCAGGACTGCCACGGCGATCCCCACAGGCTCTCCCTGGGAGCATCCGACTGAGCAGGGCCACGGCATGATGCGAATGAACGATAGACTTCGAACCGGGCTGCCGGTTCCCAATGGAGGATGGATTCCATGCGCAAGCTTGGTATAACTCTCGCCCTGGCTCTGGTACTCACCCTGGTGATCGCCGGCATTGTCTACCGGCAGATCAGCTACAGGATCTGCTGGGACTGCAGCGGCGACGAGTATTTCAGCCGCGCGATCCAGTACGCCTGCAACGACAGCCCCAAGTACCGCCAGACCGCCCTCGACTTCCTGGACCAGGCCGCACAGCGCGACCAGCTCCAGGCCCTGCTGCTGCTGGCCGAGCTGTACACGGGCAAGCTGCCGCCTTCCTATCATCCCCTCCACAAGGAGCAACTCGCCTGCCTGGGGCGGGATATCGAACCGGACAGAAACAAGGGGATCTCCTATTTTCAGGCTGTTATCGACATGTTGGAGGAACAGCCGGACGGTGATCCCGACATGCTGGGCAACATCGGCCAGCTCTATCTCCACTCGGTCATGCCGGCCAACGATCCGGAGGATCAGGCAAGAAAATGGTTTGCCAGGGCTGCCGCAGAGGGGAATTACCCGGCCATGGTCCAGCTCGCACGGCTTGCCGATGCACGAGGGGACTATGGTGAGGCCATGAAATGGTTCCGGCAGGCCGCCAACAACACCCAGGATCTACAATCTCCCCTGATGGTGGGCGACTATTACTTTTATGGCAAGGGAGTGCCGGTGGATTACCAGAAGGCCAAGACCTGGTACCGGAAGGCCCTGGAGGCCGCAAAACAGGTCGCTGCCTCCATGGACGAGGAAGAAAAGAGCAGGCTCATGGCCGCGCCCCGGATCCGGCTGGACCTGGTGGAGCGGAGGCTCGCCGGCCAGGAACAGGGCAAACTGGTGACAATTCCGTATCGGCTGGAAGGCACGGTCAGAAACTACTCGATATTCGTGGAGGGACATCCGGACCAACCCGTGGGAACGGTGGTCAACAGGGACGGGGTGATCACGGCCAGGATGAACGAGAAGATCGAATTCATCACCCCGCCGGAAGAGATGGAAAAAAGCGGCTTCAACTCCATGATCGAGGGCATGCACTGGGTGCTGTCGACCTATGCCGTCCACAACCATGAGGATGCCGCTGACCTCCGTTTTGCCTTCGCACTCAAGAAGTCATGAAAGCAAAATAAAAACGGCCAGATCGACACGCGCGACAGACGACAGAGGAGGCCGGCCATGGCCCGACAGCGGCCATGCAGGAGCGGTCCGCAGCGGCGGCCAGTGGTGCGGCCGGAGCCGCCGGCACGGGTCTCCCCGGACAGGATCATCCCCAGAATCTCCGGATCAGGGCCTCCACGCCCACCGCGGCCAGCCCGGCCATGCGGCTGAAGAGTTCAGGGGCAAAGGGCTCGCCCTCGGCCGTGGACTGAGCCTCGATCCAGCGGCCATCGCCGGTCATGACAAAGTTGGCATCCACCTGGGCCGTGGAGTCCTCGCCGTAATCCAGGTCCAGCAGCACCTCGCCCGCCACCACACCAGCGCTGACCGCGGCCACCGGCAGCAGAGAGGGAAGACCATCCAGGCGACCCTGCTCCGCCATCCTGGCCAGGGCACGGCGCACCGCCAGGGCCCCGCCGGTTATCGAGGCGCAGCGCGTTCCGCCGTCGGCATTGATAACGTCGCAGTCCACGCGCAGGGTATAGCCGTCCAGCTGCCGCAGGTCCGCCATCATGCGCAGGGATCGCCCGATGAGACGCTGGATCTCGAAGGTCCGGCCGGACCGGCCGCTGACCGCCTCCCGCCGGCCACGGCTGTGGGTGGCGCAGGGCAGCATGCCGTACTCGGCCGTGATCCAGCCCTGGCCGGATCCCTCGAGAAAGGGCGGTACCCTGTCCTCCACGGTTACGCCGCAGAGGACATGGGTCCCGCCCATCCGGATCAGCACCGAGCCGTCGGCATGGGGCTGGGCATCATAATCAATGGTCACCGGGCGCAGCGCATCGGCTGCCCGTCCGTCCTGGCGCATGATTTCCCCCTTTCCGGTGTTGCTGTCCGCAGAAGGCGGATACTTACAGGACAACCAGGGTGATCCCCCGGTTGCCGCGGTTGACGTCATGGTGCGGGGCAAGGAAGGGAAACCGCCGGAGGACCTCGCGGCCATGCCCTGTCCGCCGGTCGAACTCCTCGCCGGGCAGGACATCATTGATCTCGCCCCGCACCTTGAGGTAGTCGAGCTGCCGCCGGATCTCGATCCGGATGGCGCCGCCTCTGCCGCTGGACCCATAGCCGTGAATCAGGGTCAGGACCCGGCAACCCTGGAGGCGGGCCAGCTCGAGTTCCTGTCGCAGCCGTTCCAGGGCCTGGTGCACCGTGGGCAGTCCCTTTTCCAGGTTGACGGTCCGGTGCCTGGGCCCCCGGAGCAAGAGCGGATCCGATGCCCGCTGCGCCCCGCAGAAGGGACAGATGACCAGAAGCGCCTCCATCTCGTTGCCGCAGACCTCGCAGATGATCATCCGGTCCATGGCGCCCTCAGAGCCTGCGGACCTCGATGACCTCCGGCATCTGGCGCAGGTGCTGCTGGAGAACCTGCAGATGCCTGAGATCGCTGACCTCGAGAATCACGGCCAGCTCCATGATATTCTGCGGGGTTATCCTGGACCTGAGCGCCACGATATCGGCATCGTCGGCACTGATGGTGCCGCTGATCGTGGCCAGGATATTTTTTGTATTCTCCGCCCGGATCAGGAGCTCGGACCGGTGCATGGTGCGCGGCGAGCCGGACCAGGAGACATCGAGCCAGCGCTGCGGATCCGTGGCCCGCAGGTTGGGGCAGTCTGCCTTGTGGATCGAGATGCCGGAACCGGTGGTGATGAAACCGATGATGTCGTCGCCCGGCACGGGTTTGCAGCACTGGCTGACCTTGACCAGCATGTCATCCACGCCGTCGATGTCCAGGGCCTCCCTGTCCTTGTCCCTGGCCCGTTCCCCTTCGGCGGGCCGCCTGGCCCTCTCCAGCAGTTCCTGCTCGCGCCGTTTTTCCTCCTCCTCCCGCACCTCCCGCGGCAACAGGGCCCGTTCCAGGTGGGCGGTGGTGATGGCGCCTGAGCCCACCTTGACCAGCATGTCATCAAGAGAATTGCAGTGCAGCTTCTTGAGCAGCAGGCGCATGTGACCGCTCTTGATCAGTTTCTTGAGCGAGATATCGTGCTTTTTCAGCTCCCGCTCGCAGATCTCACGGCCCAGCCCGAGGGCGCGCTCCTTCTCCTCGCGCCGCAGCCACTGCCGAATCCGGGTCCTGGCCCGGCCGGTCTTGACCAGTTGCAGCCAGGCCCGCTTGGGATGCTGGTTCTTGGAGGTGATGATCTCGACGATATCGCCGTTCTGCAGCTCATATTTGAGCTGCACCAGCTGACCGTTGACCTTGGCGCCGGTGCAGGTGTCACCCACCGCGGTATGGATGGAGTAGGCAAAGTCGATGGGCGTGGAACCGCGTGGCAGCTCCCGCACCTCGCCGTCGGGCGTGAGCACGTAGATGTCCGGCTCGAACAGCTCGCCGCGTACCGACTCGAGGAACTCGGAGGGATCCTCCACCTCCTGCAGGCTGCGGACCAGCTTCTTCAGCTCCCGAAAGAGGCGGGCGTCGTTGCCGGAGATCTTCTGCCCCTCCTTGTAGGCCCAGTGTGCGGCCACACCCTCCTGGGCCACCCGGTCCATCTCCTCGGTCCGGATCTGGATCTCGATGAAGTGGCCACGGGGTCCGACCACGGTAGTGTGCAGAGACTGGTAGTTGTTTGACTTGGGCGCGCTGATGAAGTCCTTGATCCTGCCCGGCACCGGGGTCCAGTCGCCGTGGACCGTACCCAGGGCCTCGTAGCACTCCTTGACCGTGCGGACAATGATCCGGAAGGCGACCTTGTCGTAGACCCGTTCCAGGGGAATCTTCTGGGCCACCAGTTTCTTGTAGATGGAGTAGAGATGCTTGGGCCGGCCGATGATCCGCACCGGGTGGACGTTGTTCCTGCGCAGCCTGTCAAAGAGAATGGAGATGACCTCCTCCACGTAGGCCTGCCGCTCGTTCAGGGTGGACTCCAGGTGGCTGGTCAGATCGGCATACTCCACCGGGAAGAGATACTGGAACGAGAGGTCCTCCAGCTCACGTTTCATCCAGTCGATGCCGAGCCGGCTGGCCAGCGGCGCATAGAGGTCCATGGTCTCGCGGGCCACGTGCCGCCGCATCTCCTCGTCGGCGCTGCCCAGGGTCATCATGTCCTGGAGACGGTCTGCGAGCTTGACCAGGAGCACCCGGATATCCGATCCCATGGCCAGAAACAGCTTGCGGATGTTTTCCGCCTGGTGGGTGAGCCGCGAATTGTACCGGACATTGGTGATCTTGGTGGACCCGTCCACGATGTTGGCCACGTCATGGCCGAACAGCTTTTCCAGCTCCCGCATGGTGGCCACGCCCTCCTTGAGCACGCCATGGAGCAGACCGGCGATGATGGTGTCGCGGTCGAGCTTCATGGAGGCCAGGGTGGAGGCGACCTCGATCAGGTGGTTGATGTAGGGATCGCCGCAGGCATGCTTCTGGCCCGCATGGCGCTCGGCGGCAAACTCGTGGGCCCGTCGCAGCGGCTCGAGATCGACACCGTGCAGATAGCTTGCCGCTATGGAATAGAGTCCGTTGAAATCAGCCATTGATCCGTAACGTGCAGACAGACAGGTTCAGCGCTGCATTGCCAGCTCGTCACGGATCATGGCACTGATCCGGTCCGCGGCCCCGCTGTACTCCATGACCGTGGTCTCGCCGGTGGCGCGCCGGCGCAGCTCGATCCTGCCCTCCCTCTCCCAGGTCCTGCCCACGGTGACCCGGTAGGGGATGCCGATCAGGTCGGCGTCCTTGAACTTGGAGCCGGGCCGTTCGTCGCGGTCGTCGTAGAGCACCTCGACGCCGGCGGCCTGGAGGTCGCGGTAGAGCTGCTCCGCGGCCTGGCATGTCTTTTCGTTGTTGACACCCAGGTTGAGGACAATGACCTGGAACGGCGCCAGGGGCAGGGGGAAGACGATGCCGTTCTCATCATGGTTCTGCTCGATGGCCGCGGCAACCACCCGGCTGACCCCGATTCCGTAGCAGCCCATGACAAAGTGCTTCTCCGTGCCGTCACGGTCCTGGAACGTGGCATTCATGGCCCGGGAATAGCCGGTGCCCAGCTTGAAGATATGGCCCACCTCGATGCCCTCGGTGAGGGTCAGGGCGCCGCCGCACTCGGGGCAGGTGTCGTCGGAACTCACCTGGCGCAGGTCACCGGTCAGGTCGGGCTGGAAATCGCGGCCCGGGTTGACGCCGGTCAGGTGGTATCCCTTCTCGTTGGCCCCGGCCACCCCGTTGACCATGCGCATGACCTCCTGGTCCGCCACCAGCCTGATGGTGATATCCACCGGCCCCATGTAGCCGGCAGGCAGCCTGGTCCGCTTCCAGATCTCGTCGTCCGGCATGGGCTCCACCTCGTCGGCGCCGAGAAGATTTTTCAGCTTCACCGGTTGCACCTCGCGGTCACCCCGGACCAGGGCGGCCACCGGTTCGCCATCGGCCAGGTAGACCATGGTCTTGATCACCCGGTCCGGCGTGGTGCCGAGAAACTCCGCCACCCGGTCCACCTTCTTCATGCCCGGCGTGGCCACCCTGGTCACGGGGAGCGGTTCTTCCTCCGGGGCCGGGGCCGATGGCAGGACCACGCGCGCCTTTTCCACGTTGGCGGCATAGTCGCACTCGCTGCAGATCACCAGCGTGTCCTCGCCGGTATCGGCCAGGACCATGAACTCGTGGGAAAAGGAGCCGCCGATGGTGCCGCTGTCCGCCTCCACGGCGCGGAACTCAAGGCCACACCGCCGGAAGATACGGTGGTAGGCATCGCGCATGATCTCGTAACTCTTTTCCGCGGCCTGGTCGGAGACATCAAAGGAATAGGCATCCTTCATCACGAACTCGCGACAGCGCATGAGGCCGAAGCGGGGCCGGATCTCGTCCCGGAACTTGGTCTGGATCTGGTAGAGGTTGACCGGAAGCTGCCGGTAGGAACGGAGTTCCCGCCGGGCCAGGTCGGTAATCACCTCCTCGTGGGTGGGGCCGAGGCAGTAGTCGCGCTGGTGCCGGTCCCTGAAACGGAGCAGCTCGGCGCCATACTTCTGCCAGCGGCCCGATTCCTGCCAGAGGTCGGCCGGCTGGACCATGGGCATGAGCAGTTCCTGGGCCCCGGCCCGGTTCATCTCTTCGCGGACAATGGCCGCCACCTTCTGCAGGGCCAGCAGCCCCAGGGGCAGGAAGGTATAGAGGCCCGAGGTCAGTTTGCGGATAAACCCGCCGCGCAGCAGGAGCTGATGGCTGACGACC
>DRKI01000166.1 GCA_011051875.1 Desulfobulbus sp.
CAAGATGGACCTCATGGATATCGAAAAAAGCGGTGTAATAGGAACGGATCAGCGGCAGCCTGCTCCTGATCTCCTTTTCGTTGAGGATCAATTCGGCCAGATGGTCCCCCACGTTCAGGTGCGCCAGATCGTCCAGGAGCTGGTACTGACGATACAATTCCGCAAGTGGCAGGGCCAGGAAGACCTCTAGGCTGGCACGCCGGATCCTGTCGGCAAAGGCCATGAGGGGTGGCTTGATGATAGCCAGGCTTCTGCGACAATCCCTGCAGCAGCCGGCAAAATCCTGCTCGATCAGTTCATGACGATGGAGATAGCTTATATCATGCATTTTCCATATCTCTTTCTTGTCACCCTATACCCGCGAAGCCGATTATGCAGCCTACTTTCCGAACCGCGGTCAAAGGCAGGGGGGTACCGGCTGGTCACGGCATAGACACAGGCCATGGTCTCCAGACGGGAAAAGGATTCGACCCGCTGGTCTGGTAAACCACTCTCCCCCGGTAACACATACTGTCGATTCGTGTTACCTAGCACAGGCACCCCTTTGCCGTCAACGGACAAAATGCCACCCAAACCCGCATTCCGAAGACGGGGAAGATTATTTTCCCCTGTAACATCCATACATTGCCAAACAGGAAGAGCATGTCTGCATTGTGTACAGGTTCCGTGAACACTGTGTGTTTTTTGGTAGATTCTGCGTGCGGGGTATCCATGGTATTCACTGCCACTCCCAGAGCCTAAGCCAAAAGGACGATGGCCCTCTCCACTCTGATCTTTATCGCGTGATCTTTATCGCGGTGTCCTGGTTCCGCGACTTATCCGGTTCGACCCAGTCAGGCAGAGACCAGACCAGGGATGGCGGACGGCGATTTTCACCCCCTGCTTCAGATTTTTCTTTGCAACATCCCGCTGATGCTATAGGGTTTGGCCGAAACAATATTCCCAAGGGTTGCCGCCCTGTCATCCAGGTGGACGCGGCAACCCTCCTCATAGCAGCAAAACATCGGCATGGACAAAAAACAGAGCATCCCCGAGGTGCGCAAACGCATTGACACCATCGACGACACGATCCTGGACCTGCTCAAGGAACGTCTCGAGTGCGCCAAGACCATCGGTCGCCTGAAATCAGAGACCAACCGGGCCAAGTGGGATCCCCGCCGCGAGCGCGAGATCTACGAACGGCTGCTCAAGAACAACGCAGGCGCCTTTCCCGACAAGGCGCTGCGCTCCATCTTCCACGAGATCATCACCACCTGCAGGCTGTCGCAGAAAAAGACCGCGGTCGCCTACCTGGGGCCCGAGGCAACCTTCACCCACCTGGCCGGGGTCAAGTATTTCGGCCAGTCGGCCGAGTACAAGGCCATGGAGTCCATCGACGAGGTCTTCAACGAGGTGGAAAAGGGACGGGTGGAGTATGGGATCGTACCGGTGGAGAACTCCATCGAGGGCGCGGTCTTCTCCACCCTGGACTCGTTCATGAAGTACAATGTCAAGATCTGCGGCGAACTGCAGCTTGCCATTTCCCACAACCTGGTCTGCCGTTCGGGTGATATCAAGGACATCCAGACCGTGGCCTCCCATGCCCAGCCCCTGGCCCAGTGCCGGGAATGGCTGAAGAAGAACCTGCCCGATATCCCCACCCTGCAGGTCTTTTCCACAGGCGCCGCCGCGCAGATGGCCGCCAACAATCCCAACATCGGCGCCATTGCCAGCTCGCTGGCCATCAAGACCTATGAGCTGCAGGTGGTGGTCAAGGGCATAGAGGACTACCAGGGCAACACCACCCGCTTCCTGGTCATCGGCAGCCAGTCCCCGGTCCGGTGCGGTGCCGACAAGACCTCGCTGCTCCTCGGCCTGCTGGTCAACCGGCCGGGCGCCCTCAACGAGGTGCTCACCGTGCTCGCCACCCGCAACATCGACCTGACCAAGATCGAGTCGCGGCCCATCAAGGGCAAGCAGTGGAAGTATCTCTTCTTTCTCGACATCGCCGGCCACATAGACGACCCGATCATCCGGGAGGGATGCGACATCCTCCGGCAGATCTGCGCCTATTATGAGTGGCTTGGCTCCTATCCCCGTGCCGACAACATCGACCTGAACAATGGAACCTGATGGCGGCATCGCCGGGCCCCTCCGGGCAGCCGGGCAGGGCCGGCCGCAAGAGAGTGGTTTCCAATGGCCTCCCTGTTAAGCTGCCGGGCGCTGGGCAAGAGTTTCGGCGACCAGCAGCTGTTCGACGGTATCGACCTGGTGCTTGAGCCCGGTGACCGGGTCGGGCTCATCGGCCCCAACGGATCGGGCAAATCCACCCTGCTCAGGATCATCTGTGGCCTGGAGGAGCCCGACCGGGGCCGGGTCATCCTGCGCCGTCATACCCGGGTCGGCTTCCTGGCCCAGAGCGATACATTTACCGAAGAAAAGAACGCTGTCGACAACCTCTCCCTTGCCCTGCAGGACCTGGACCTGGACGAGGCGGAACGCCACCGGCGGGTGCATGCCATCCTGAGCCGGGCCGAATTTCCGGATGCCGACTGCCCCGTTCACCTGCTTTCCGGCGGCTGGCGCAAACGGCTGGCCATCTGCCGGGCCCTGGTGGTGCATCCCGACGTCCTGGTCATGGACGAGCCGACCAACCACCTGGACATCGAAGGTATCCTGTGGCTGGAGAGGCTCCTTTGCGCCAGGCAGCCGGAGAGCCCGGCCGCCTTCCTGCTGGTGAGCCATGACCGGCGGTTCCTGGAAAACTCGGTCAACCGGGTGGTGGAACTCTCCGGGATCTATCCCGGCGGTTCCTTCCAGGTCAGGGGCAATTACACGACATTTCTAGAAAAACGCTACCAGTTCCTGGCCCAGCAGCAGGACATGGAAAGGCGGCTCGCCAACAAGGTCCGCCGCGAGACCGAATGGCTGCGACGCGGACCCAAGGCGCGATCCAGCAAGGCCCGCTTCCGCATCGACGAGGCGCACCGGCTCCGGGACGAACTC
>DRKI01000167.1 GCA_011051875.1 Desulfobulbus sp.
GCGCCGCACTCCCTGGCCGCGCCCACGCACTCGTCCACGGTGAGCATCTGCTCCATGATCTCGCGCGGCTGGTTGATCTTGCCGCATCCCTTGCAGTGGAGGTTGCAGAGAAAAAGGGGCTCGAGCATCAGGACCAGGGGGAATTTTTCCGTTCTCCTGAGCAGCCGGCCGATGATATACGCACCGATGCGTCGTTTCTGTAACGCGGGGATACCCATGATAAAATAGTCGCTTGCAGAGGGAAGAGGAAGAGGCTGGAAAACCAGGGGCCAGCGCCACCGCCCCCGGCCGGGCCGCAGCCGAAAGCGAAGGCAAACCCGGCTAGCCCGGCTAGCCCGCCCGGGTCGTTTTCTTTTCCCGGGCTGGCTGCCCGCCCTTGACCAGGCGCATCTTGTCCAGGTCCACGGGCCGGTTTTCCGGGTACCAGCGGGGATCCATGAATCTGCGGATGGCCTGTTCAAGGACGTCGAGGGGTACGTTGGTATCGAGGCAGGGCCCGTGCGGCCGCAGGTTGAGGACACCGAATACCGGCAGGGGGTAGGTATCCTGGATGCCGCTGGCCAGGTCCCGTTCGCAGGCCACGGCCAGGATCATCCTGGGCCGGCGCTGGACCACGATCCGGCGGGCGATGGTGCCGCCGGTGGCGATGGCCAGGTGGATGCCGTAGCGCTCGCTGAGCCCGATCAGGCTGTCGATGGGACACTTGCCGCACCGTTTGCAGTTATGGATCGAATAGGTGAGCCGCATCTTGCACCTGGAGTTCTGGAGGCAGTGCGGCATGAGCAGGAGCAGCTCTCCGGGCTTGAACCGCTTGTCGGTCCTGCCCACCAGGTCGTTGTTGACCTTGACAAAGGAGGAGCGGACCTTGTCCTTGGGAATACCCAGCAGCTTGCCGACCAGGATCATCAGGGGCAGGAAGAGCTTGATCGTCAGCCCCCGCATCCTGGAAAAAAGCAGCAGCGACCTGGCAAAGAGAATATTGAGCACCAGGCCCACAGTGGCCCAGATCACCAGCAGAATCAGGCTGCCGACAAGGACACTGAAAATATAGGGGGCCCAGGGATGGATGTTGCGCAGGCCGATGATCGGCAGGATAAGGACAAGGAGAAGAAACAGGGTAACCGCGGTGCCGGCGGCGGCCACCAGGCCGATGAACAGGCGTTTCTTGGCCTTGCCCGCCTCCAGGTCCTCCCGGTCAAATTCCTGGACCGTGGTGAGTTTGATTTCTTTCATCGCTCATGTTTCCTGGAGGGCGAAATCCGGCAGTTCGGGCAGCTTGAACCGGGTGTTTTCCTCCGGCCCGTCCATCTCCCGCACCGTGGACGGTTCCCGTTGCCTCAGCCAGTCGATGACCTCTTCGACAAGGACCTCGGGCGCCGATGCGCCGGCCGTGAGCCCCACCCGGCTCACGCCTTCAAGCCAGGCCGGGTCGATCTCATCCCGGTTGTCAATGAGATAGGCCCGGACACCCTGTTTCTCAGCCACCTCCCGCAGCCGGTTGGAGTTGGAGCTGTTCCGGGAGCCCACGACCAGGAACAGGTCTACCCGGGCTGCAAGCTCACGGACCGCGGTCTGCCTGTTCTGGGTAGCATAACAGATATCGGTCCGGTCCGGAATATCGATTTGCGGAAACCTCTCCTTGAGCCGGGCGATCAGGTCGGCGGCGTCATCCATGCTGAGAGTGGTCTGGGTCACGTAACCCACCCGTGTCGGGTCCGTGACCCGGAGGTCGGCAATGTCAGCCGCGCTGGAGATGACATGGACCCGGCCCAGTGCCCTGCCGCAGGTGCCCTCCACCTCAGGGTGATGCCTGTGGCCGATGATGAGGACATCGTAGCCAATCTTGTTGAGCCTGGCCACGCGACGGTGTACCCTGGTCACCAGGGGACAGGTGGCGTCGATGACATGCAGGCCCAGCACACGGGCCTGCTCCTCCACGGACCGGGCCACGCCGTGGGCGCTGAAGATAGTGACCGATCCGCCGGGAATATCGTCCAGGGACTTGACAAAGACCGCTCCCTTTCGGGCAAGGTTGTTGACGACATACGTGTTATGGACAATCTCGTGCAGCACATACACCGGGCTGCCGTACCTCTCCAGCGCCCTGTTCACAATGGCGATGGCCCTGTTGACACCGGCGCAGAAACCGCGTGGTTTGGCAAGAATTATTTCCATCTTTATTCGTACCGTTCTATAGTTATTTCCGGTGGATCAGCAGCAGACTGCCGGATAGCGGCACACCGCCGCTTCCGGGTACGCGTTTACAATTCCCGAATAATGCCGGGGTAATGGCATCCTGTGAACGGTTACGCTTCCGGCATCCCCTGGCACAGCCGGGAACCGACCTCCACCTTGCCCCTCCGGGGCGGTTGCCATCACTGATAATCATTATGCTGATGTACCCCATACACGGCAAGATTGGTATAAAAAAAATCGTAGCCGATCACGGGACCTCCAAGTACCCCGGATCAACACAGGACTTGGAAGCGGTTGCAGGGCGCCACGGCTGTGCGTGATCGGACTTCCCGATTATACACCCCGTCTATCGGGAGGTTCGGGCGCGTCCGGAGGGGGTGCCCTGTGAACACTTACAAAAAAACAGCCGGACCAGCGGCACAACATAACAGGATCCACGCCATGAAGCATCTGGTTTTCCCCATTGTCTTTTTCCTTGCCCTCACCATGACGGCATCCTGCCCGGCCGGCCCGTCTCCCGCGCCCGGCGAGGCGACCCGTGTCATCGAGACACTGAACAGCGCGCTCCTTGACTGCATGAAGAAGGGTGAAGAACTCGGGTTCAGGGGGCGCTGCGCGCTGCTGGACCCGGTGATGCGCAAGTCGTTCTTCTACGAGTTCATGGTCAGGAAATCCACCGGATCCTTCTGGAAAAAACTGGATCCCGCCCGGAGGAAGGAACTGCTGGACAGATATATCACCTGGTCGGTGGGCACCTATGCAAACCGTTTTGCCCATTATCGGGGCCAGCGGTTTTCCATCATCGACAGCCGGCCGCTCCGGGACCGCTACGTCAAGGTGACCTGCCGGATCACAAGGCCGGAGAAAAAGCCCCGTGATCTTAGCTATATCCTTGTCCCCCATGACGGGAAATGGATGATCATCGATATCCAGGTCGAAGGCGTGAGCCAGCTCTCCCAGACCAGGTCCCAGTTCAGATCCATACTCAAGAAGGAGGGAATCGACGGCCTGCTCAGGATCCTTGACGAAAAGATCGAGAAGCTCGAGGCAAAGGACTGATCCGCCGATCCTCACCGCGGCCGTCCATCCCGGCCCCTGCCATGGTCCACGGCTGGGGCATCACTGCTTTTCAGCATTCTTTCTCCCGGTCGCGAATGGACCATACAGTTCCAGCCAGGCCGGCAGAACGATCAGGGTACAGACAATCATCATGGTGACGCTCAGGGTGAGCAGCCTGCCCATGCTGGCCGTTCCGGCGTGGTGCATGAACGACAGGGTGCCGAAACTCATCACCGTGGTCAGTGAGCTGAAGAGCACGGCCCGGGCCGTGGAGGTCTCCAGGACATGGGTGAGCCGGCCATGCACCTCCCGTACACGGTGCAGGACATGGATACCGGAATCCACCCCGATTCCCAGGAGCAGGGGAACGACGATGATATTGGCGAAATTGAACGGGACGCGCAGGAGCACCGCCGCGGCCACGGTATAGCAGAGGGCCAGCATGAGTGGCGCCAGCACCAGGAACACCTCGGTCCAGGTCCGCATGGTCAGGCGCAGGAAGAGCCCGATCAGGACAAAGGCCAGGATCGAAGCGTTGCGAAAGGCCCTGACAATGGTCTGCCCCGCCTTGAGCACGGTCACCGGCTGGTCGGTGGCCGAAGGAGCGATGGCGGTGACCGCGCTGACAAACCGCTCCAGGTTCTGCCGATCCCTGAGGTCGCGACTCGGAAAGACCTGGATCCGGTACTGGTGATCGGCCGAGACGTAACGGCTGACCAGATCGCGGGGCAACCGGGCCAGGGTGACCGGCCGGGCCTCCATCAACCTGTTCAGGCGCCTGATCAGGGCACCGAGATCCGGAAGCAGGGCCTGCTCCAGCCGGTCGAAGATCTCCCTTGCCTGTGCCGGCCCGGCAAGCCGCTGCTCGATCCCGTGCACACTGTCGGCCAGTGCCGTTACCTTCCCCCGCACCTCCCTGTTCATCCCGTCTTCCGCCAGGCGCCGGTCCAGGGCCCCGGCAAGGGCGGCCAGGGCTTCCCGATCCCGCCGGTAGCGCTCAGGGGCCGGCATCCTGTCAGCGGCAGGAGCAGGCGGCATGGTCAGGGCCATGTCCTCGATCAGGGCCAGTTTCTCCTCCTGGCGGGCCGGCACAAAATCATCAATGGTAATGGCCGCGCGCACCTCGGGCAGGGCCCTCAGCCGTCTGGCAAGCCGCTGCGCCTGCTGCCGGCCCGGGGCCAGGACCGAGATGGTCCAGGGCGTGGCATGGTCATCGGCAAAGAGACGCATGGCGGTCTGCACGGCCGGCGAGTCCTGGTCTGACATGTTGAAGGGATTGGTATCAAAAGTAATGCGCGGCAGGAGCAGCAGCGAAACCAGGAGGGCCGCGCCGGCCACAGCCAGGATGGGCCGCGGATAGCGAACCAGCCAGCGCGCGGCAGAAGCGCCCATGGCCAGGGGCAGGAGCTGTTTCCTCTCTTCGGGTAACAGTGCCATGAGAGCCGGCAGCACGGTAATGGAGGCGAGAAAGATGAGAAACATGCCGGTACCGGAGATAAGGCCCAGCTCCGAGGCGCCGACATAGGCCGTGGGCACAAAGGCGTAAAAGCCGATGGCCGTCGATATGGCGCACAGGAGCAGGGTATTGCCGGTTGCCGAGACAGCCTCGGCAATGGCGTCCATGTGTGGCCGGCCCTGGAGGAGCAACTCCCTGTAGCGGAGAAAGATCTGGATCCCGTAGTCGATTCCCAGGCCGATGAAGAGGACCACGAAGGTGACCGATATCATGTTGAGCTGCCCCACCACCAGAATGGCAAAGCCGATGGTCCAGGCAAGGCCCACGGCCAGGGTGAAGAGACCGGCCAGCACAAGGCGCAGGGAGCCCAGTCCCAGGTAGAGCACGATACCCACCAGGACAAAGGAGACCAGCGAGGCGATGGTGATGTCATGGCGCACGCTTCTGAGGTCTTCCCAGTTGATCACCGGCTTGCCGGTGATGCTGATCCCGGCTCCGAACCGGTCGGCAAGCCGAAGATCCCGCGCTGCCTGGCGGATGGCGGCCACCGCCCGCCCGGCCGGGTGACCCCTGCCCTCCCTGTTCGGCTGCAGGAGAATGAACTGGTTTCCGGCATCTCCTTCGCGGCCGGTCATGACCAGGGACTGCCAGTCCATGTGGACGGTCCTGCCGGTCCCGACCGCGGAGAACACCTGTGCCAGCCGCTCAAAAAGAACGAGAATCCCACTGTTTTCCTCCAGGGACAACTCCTGCCGGTCAACGATCTTCGTGAGCACCGAAAACAGGCCTGAAAGGGAAAAATCCCTGGACAGCAGTGCCAGGAATGGCTGCATCTCCGCCAGCCGGTCTCCCAGCGCCTCAAGCTGTTCCGTGCTGAGGTAGAGCAGGCCGTTCCGGGCAAAAAAAGGACCTCCGCCCGGCACGTAGACCGAGTGGAACAGGTTTTTTTCACGGGCCAGGCGCCGGGCGAGCAGATCCCTGGCCTGGCGGACCTGTTCCTGTGAATCCCCATGCACGACCACGACCACGGTCCCCACCAGCTGCGGAAATTCCTGGTGAAATTTCTTTACGTCCCGGCGAAAGGAAAGCTTCTCCGAGATCATCTCGGTAAGATCGGTGTTGATCCGGAAATTCCGGGCCGTGAAATAGAGCAGCACCCCTGTACCGCAGAGGATCAGCAGCAGGAGAACCAGGCCGTGGCGCTGCACCCATCGCACCCACCAGACCGGCAGGCAGGGAGTATTGTCTCGCAGGCATTTCAGCATATCAGTTGCCACCGGTGGAAAACTTCGGAGTCCGGGCACCGGAGAGGGGGTACACGAAGCATTGCCAGGTGTGCCCTGTTACCTGTTGCGCTGACGCCACCCGGTCTCCGCCCTGGCCCACCAGGCAAGACCCGGCAGACCGACCGCAAACTCCCTGAACCGCTTGGCCAGGGCCAGGGCCATGACCTCCTGCGGGGCAAGACCGAGCAACGATCCCACGAGCAGAAGGCCGCCATCCTGGACGCCCAGGCCGCCGGGAACGACAAAGGCGGCGCTGCGGAAGGCGGTGGCGATACTCTCGAGCACAATGGCCTGGGCCGGCGACAGGGGAACGCCGGAAAAATAAAAAAAGAGCCAGTTCTCGCCGGACTTGCTGATCCATCCCAGCAGCCGCCAGAGCAGGCAGAAAAAGAGCTGCGAGCGCCGGGAGTAGATCTCGTTGATCCTGGCATCCAGGTCGCGGGCATTGCTGACCAGGGTGACGGCCTGTTCCTCTTTCAGTATCCTGCCCAGCTTGCGGGCCGCGAATCCGAACAGCCCGGCCTTCTGGCTCAGGAAAAAACAACAGAGCACGGCCAGGGCCACGACAAGACCGATCAAGATTCCCGACGTGTCCCGGCTCAGACCGGCCTCGAGCAGGAGCAGGGCCAGGCCGAGCAGGGTGAACAGGGCCTGGGTGAGCAGGCCGATGGTGAAGTCAACCATCACCGTTCCGCCGGCCTCGCCGGACGTCCGGCCGATCCTGTTCACCAGGCGGGCGCGGACGATATGTCCGCCCACCTGGCCAACGGGAAAGAGGGTGTTGACCGATTCCGCCACCCAGCGGGCCAGGACCAGGTCAACAAAAGGCGGCCTGGTATGCCGGACAAAAAGCTGCCTCCAGCCCCGGGCATCGACCATGATGGGCAGGATGCGGAAGGCCGCCAACCAGAAAATGTTCCAGCCGACGAGCGTAAAGACAGCGACGATCTCCCCTATCCCGGCGCGGACCAGGAGCCAGGCCAGGAGACCCAGGCCGAGCAGCGTGCCGGCAATGGTGGTGGCACGAAGTCTCCCTGTCATGCCTCTCCTGTCAGAACACGGGGTACGGCCCCGGACCGGCCGGAAAAAGAACAGGAAGATTGCCGCATATCTTCTCCATGGCAAAGAGATTTCCGGTGACCGGCGATACCCGGTGCCCCAAAAAACAGGATGCAGACCGTCGCCGCCCTTGACGGCGATGGCCTTTTACGGCCATATTGCCAGATCGTACCGGTTCACCGGCACCCCATATATCAGGGAAGCTTGATCAGATGAAGATGGGCTGCCGGTGAACCATTACGCCAGGACAGCACTGCCGGAACCTGATACAGCTGCCCTCCGCCAGAGCGGCATGGCTGGATCAAATTCCGGGTTCCACCCTCAATCTTCCGCCTCCTTTCTGACCATGTATCTTCATTACCCGACACTGTTCCGGCTGATACGGCTCTCCTTTTCAAGGAAATACTTCTCGCCGCGGCACGCAACCCTGGTGTTCCTCTTCCTGGTCCCCTTTTTCATCCTGCGCCTCTTTGTCTGGTGCATGCGCCTGCTGGACCATCTCTTCTTCCCGGCCTTTCGCAGGCAGCCCCTGCACGCCCCCCTGTACATCATCGGCAACCCGCGCAGCGGCACCACCTTCAGCCACCGGCTGCTGGCCCTGGACGGGCAGTTTGCCTGGTTCAAGCTCTACCACACCATCTTTCCGGCCATCACCTGCTACAAGCTCTTTGCGCTTGCCGGCCGGGTCGACCGGCTGCTGGGCAGCCCGGGCCGCCGCATCCTGTCGGTTATCAGCAACCGCGGCTTCAAGGGCTGGGAGACCATCCACCGGACCGGCCCGGAAAAGGCCGAGTCGGACGAGATGCTCTTCATGTTCGCCATGCTCAGCCCGCTGCTGGGCCTGCTCTTTCCCTTTTTCAGGGAAATGGACGCGGCCATGTTCGTCGACCGGATGCCGGAGCGGGAGCGGAAAAAACTGATGGCCTATTACAAGAGCTGCCTGCAGCGGCATCTCTATGCCACCGGGCCAGACAAGATCCTGCTGCAGAAGGTGGCGCTCATCGCCGGCCGCCTCGACACCATCCACTCCCTGCTGCCGGACATGCGCATCGTCCACCTGGTCCGCCATCCCTACGAGTCGATCCCATCGCTGATTTCCATGTTCGAGGTGACCTGGAAGAGTCTCGCCCCCCGGGCCCGGGAGAACAACAGGGCCTGCCGGGAACTGGCCGAACTGATCTGCGACTATTACCTGCACCTGCATGAACTGGAAAAGGATTTCCCGGCGGACAGGCTGCTCAAGATCCGTTACGAGGAGCTCGTTGCCGATCCGCGGGCCACGGTGCACAGGATCTACCGCGCCTTCGGCATGGAGGTGCGGCCCGATTTCGATTCCCGGCTTGCAGAGGAAACAGGACGGGCCAGGAAGTACCGGAGCAGGCACCGCTACTCCCTCGAACAGTACGGCCTGAGCCGGGAGATGATCCGCAATCGGCTGCAGCCCATCTTCGAGGAATATGCATTTTCCGACTAAGGGGTTCCGGCAAGGCGCGCCCGGTGCCAGGCCACGGTGTCGCGGATGGATTCCTCGAGCGGCCGCGGCCGGTGACCCAGGGCCCGCCAGGTCCAGGAGCCGTCAAAGGCCATGGAACGGCGGCAGAGCCGGACCCCGGTCACCGAGCTTCTCGGTCGGCCGCCGGTGATGCGGCAGACCGTCTCCTCCAGGTAGGCCCAGGCCAGGGCCACGAGCCAGGGGACCTTCAGGCCGGGACAGGGCCGGCCGCTCTCCCGGCTCAGGTACTGGAAAAACTCGATAATCTTCAGGTTGTAACCCGAGAGGATGTAGCGCCGTCCGGGCCGGCCGCGTTCCGCGGCCCGCAGGTGCCAGATGGCCATGTCGCGCACATCGGCGAAGTTGAGCATGCAGTCCAGGTAGCCCGGTATCCTGCCCTGCAGAAAATCCGATACCATGCGGCCGGGCGGGGTCAGGTTCCGGTCGCCGGGACCGATGGGCAGGGTGGGGCAGACGACCACCGCATCAAGCCCCTCGTCCGCGGCCCGGAACACGGCCTGCTCGGCCAGGAACTTGGAGCGGCAGTAGGGCCCGAGCATATCCTCGAGCCTGGGCCGGGCATCCTCGGTCACGGGCAGGTTGCCCCGGGTGGGCGCCAGGATGGACTCGGTGCTGGTAAAGACCAGCCGCAGCTCGCCCGCCTCCCGGATCGCGGCCAGGACATTGCGGGTCCCCTGGTGATTGAGCCGTTCAAAGACCGAGGGATCGCGGTCCCAGAGCATGGGGGTGCCGGCCAGGTGAAAGACGGTCCGGCAGCCCTGCATGGCGCGGACGAGTCCGTCCCGGTCCATGATGTCACCCTGCACCATCTCCCGGGGCTGCAGCTCCAGCTCCCCCGGATAGACCGCCCGGTCAAAGACCCTGACCTCTTTTCCCTGCCGAAGCAGTTCCTGCACCAGGTGGCTGCCGATGAACCCGCTGCCGCCGATGACCAGGCATGGTGGCGATGAAGATTGCGCTGTCATACCAGAAAAGAGAAAAAAGTGCGGCCGGCAGGTCGCACCCCTTCTGCCGCCCCTTGTTTTTCATCCCGGCTTCAGCCGGTATTCCCACAGGTGATCCTGATCCAGCCTGCAGCGGCCAACTCCTGGCGGATGCGGCCAAGCGGTTGCAGAGCACCCCATCCGCACGCGCCCGCACCACCCGGTATACGGGGTGTATGCTTGTGAAGCTCGATCACCCGCAGCTGTGGTACCGTGCAACCCTTTACAAGTCCTCTATTAATTCAGGGTAATTGGATATCCCGTGATCGGTTACCCATGCGGCACCAAGGTACTACGTTTCCCGCCAGAGTCAAGAAAAGACACTGCTCCGGACCATCCCTTTTCGGCCGCGGTTGTGGTGAACCAGGTCCGACACCACCGGGTGACCTCGCCTCCTCCCACAGGGGCCGCGCCGATCTTTCCGGAAAATCCGGCAGGATCCGGGCTTTCATTTCTGCGGATGTTACCGTTTTGTTACCACGCAGTGGGTACGCTGAATACAAATCACCGCAGACGGCATCCCTCCGGGCGGGCTCTCCTGTGTCGCCTGATCCGCCCGGTGCCCTGGATCGACAGCGAGGTATACCCGATGATCAGACTCCCGGCGGGCCGGAAAAACGGCCCCATGGACAAGGCAGCGGAACGGTTGCGCCAATTTGAAGAGGCCCGGCTGCCGCCGGAGGAGGAGAACGGGCCGCCGGTGGACGAGACAGACGCCGGCAGGAAAAGGCCCGGCAAAAAGCCGCGAAAAGACAGGCCGGAGCCGCCACCGGACCCGGCCGGTCGTGGAGAGGATGAACCTGCCAGCCGGAAAGACTGAGTCACACCACAGGAGGTGATCGTATGAGACTGCCCAGAGAAGTCCGGAACGTGATTGACGAGACCATGCGAGGCAAACCGATCTACCGCGAGCCGGGTGGCAAGGTGCTCCGGAGGCTGCAGCTCTTTGAAGAACAGCGGGGCATCGAGATGGCATCCTTTGCCCGGGAGATCGAGCCGGGGGAGACCGGCGCGGTACAGAAGGAAAAAGGGGGAAAACTGACAGGGGAGGAGGTCGCCAGGCTCTACATCGCTGGCGCCAGGGCCCTGGAGGAGGGAGCCGTTGCAGAGGCCGGGAAGGAAGAGCAGGCAGCGCCGCCACCGGCTCCGGCCAGGCCCGTTGCCCCGCCCCCCAGGTGGCGGCCCCTGGGACCGATCCGGATCCCCGGGGGACAGACCTACGGCTCCAGTCGCATCGATGTCTCGGGTCGCGTCGCCGCCATTGCCATCGACCCGACCGATCCGGCTCATATCCTCTGCGGAGCAGCGGCCGGCGGCATCTGGGAGACCAGGAACAGCGGCCGCAGCTGGTCCCCCCGCACCGATCACATGCCCTCCCTGGCGACCGGCGCCATCGCCTTTGATCCCATCTCCCCCAATATCGTCTACGCCGGCACCGGCGAGGGCAACTTCTATGCCCGGCTCGGCGCCGGTCTCCTGCGCTCGACCAACGGCGGCACCGGCTGGTCGCTGCTCACCGACACCCCCTTTGTCGGCCAGGGCTTCTATGATCTGAGCATCGACCGGAACAACACGGCCAACCTGCTTGCCGCCACCACCGGCGGTCTCTACAAGTCCACGGACAGCGGGCACAACTGGACGCGCCGCCGCTCGCGGAAGACCTGGAAGATTTCCAGGGCCGGCGCCGGCTCATCCGAGATCCTGGCCGCATGTTCCGACGGCCTCAAGGTCTCGACCAACAACGGCCAGACCTGGGCCGGCGTGACCCTGCCCGGAGCGCCCGCGTCCTGGAGCCGGCTGGCAGTGGATCATGCGGCCGTAAGGCCGGAGATCGCCTATGCCTTCGGCGCCTCTGGCGACACGGTCTACCTGTACCGGCGCAATGCCCGCGGCACCTGGCACCGTATCGCCACGCCCTCGGATCTCGGCCCCGGCCAGGCCTGGTACGACTGGTTCCTCGCCGCCGCCCCGGACCGCGAAGATCAGGTCTACCTGGGCGCCATCCATGCCCACCGGGGCGACCTGTCAGGATCGACATGGACCTGGATCAACATCTCGTCAAAGCGCTCCGGCGATTCCATTCACCCGGACCAGCATGCCATCGCCTTTCATCCGACCAACCCGGCCGTGGTCTTCATCGGCAACGACGGCGGCCTGTACCGGTCACGTGACCGCGGCATCTCCTGGCAATCCCTCAACACCAACCTCACCATCACCGAGATAGAGTACATTGCCCAGGATCCCGGATCGTACCGGTGGCTCATGGGCGGCACCCAGGACAACGGCACCATCCGCTTCCGCGGCAGCCCGGTCTGGGACCATATCGCCGATGGAGACGGCGGCGACTGCGCCGTCAACTCCGTCAACCCGGACTCGGTCTTCCATTCCTACTACGGCATGGGCCTGCAGCGCTCGGACAACAGGGGCGACTCCTGGGGCGGATTCATCCAGAACGGCCGCAACCGGCCAGGCTACCGGGCCCTGTTCTACCCGCCCATGGAGGGACGGGGCAACACCATCGCCCAGGCAGGCCAGAGCGTGTTCATCTCCCGGGACAACGGCGACTCCTGGACCGAGATCGCCCTGGCCGGCAATCCCGTTGCCAGCGCCATGCACATGCCCACGCCGGACCTGGTCTTCGTCGGCACCACCGACGGCCGCATCTTCCGCATCCGCTGGACCGGCTCGTCCTGGAGCGCGGCCACGGAACTGACCAGGCCGAGGAATAGCTGGATCAGCGACCTGCATGCCCATCCGCGCAACACCAACCGGCTGTGGGCGACCAGTTCCAGCCTGGGGAACGGAAGGGTCTTCCGCTCCGATGACGGGGGCGCTACCTGGACGGACCGCACGGCCGGCCTGCCAGGGCTGCCCATCAATGCCGTCGAGGTGGATCCGGGCAATGCCGACCGGGTCTGGGTGGCGGCGGACGTGGGGGTCTACCAGTCCTTCAACGGCGGCGCCAGCTGGCGACCTTTCGCCAACGGCCTGCCCAACGTCCTGGTGGCGGACCTGCTCTACCACCCCCAGGCAAGGGTACTCAGGGCAGGCACCCGGAACCGCGGCGTCTGGGAGATCGACGTCAACGGCACCCTGGCCAGGCCCATCTGCGGCCGGCAATGGACCGGCAGCCTCGGGCCGCGCCAGTCGCGGCGCTGGTTCACCTTCAACTGGCCGGCGACCTGGTCCATGGCCTGGACCGTAATGCCGACCAGCGTCCGCAGGGGGGCCCCGCAACTGAGCTGGGATGTCGCCATCGAACGGGCGGATGCCGAGCATGTGACCTACTGGATCACGGTCAAGAACCTGACAGACACCACTGTCCGGTTCGAAGGCCGCTATTGCATCCTCAGTTTCCGTTAGGCCGGCAGCCGCTGCCGGCTGAACCGACAATAAGCGCCGGAGCAGGACCGGGAAACCACGGACAGGTATCCGGAAGGACCCGGGATTGCCCGCCCTCCGGCCACAACCAGGGAGATCCCCATGAGAACCGGAGTACAATGGACAGGAACCATCGGCCCCAGACAGACCCGTCGCTGGTTCACCTACAACTGGTATTCAGGATGGCATGTACACTGGTCCATGATGCCGACCTCGCCGCGCCGGGGCGCGCCACAGCTCGACTGGGACGTTGCCGTGGAACGGGCCGGGTCGGATCGCTGCACCTACTGGATCACCGTGAAGAACCTGACCGACAGGCAAGTGACCTTCGAAGGCCGTTACACGATCATGAACAGCTAGGAGAGACCATGAGAATCATCATCGAGATCGACGCGGAAGAAAACCGGGGCGCCAGGACCACCGGGCCCCTGGCAACCGTGACAACCGGCGGCCGGAACGAGGCGATGCGACCGGTGGCGGTGCCGGAGAGCGAGACAGGGGGCGGAGAGATCGAGACGCTGAGCGCCGGTCCGGCGCCGTCGCTGCCGGGACAGGAAGAGGAGGTGACGCCGCAGGAGGGGATGGCCGCCGAGACGGCAGCCGCCACGGGGCCGGCACCGGAACCGGGCCTGCCGCCCCGGGAGGAAGCCGCCCTCCGGGCCGACGAGACCGCGGGCGGCCTGTCGGCAGGTGCCGCTCCCGAAATCGTGGAGTAGAGTGACGGCGGCCATGCACCCCACTGGAAAGAAGAGACGTTGATCGTCCTGGCGCTCATCGTGGCGACCCTCTCCTTCACCCTGTCGGCCTCGGCGGGCCTGGGCGGGTCGCTCATCCTGGTGCCGGCCATGTCGATCCTCCTCGGCTCCAGGGAAGGCATCGCCATCGCCGCACTCCTGCTGGGCATCAACAATATCTTCAAGGTCTGGGCCTACCGGCAGACCATCCCCCTGAAGGCGGCCCTGGGGATACTGGTCCTGACCATGGCCGGCGCCGCCCTGGGCGCCGGCCTGATGGTGACCGTTCCCGAACGCTGGGTGGACGTGGCCATCATTGTCAGCTTTACCCTCAGCTTCCTGGTCGAATCCCGCCGGTGGTTTGCGGTGCGACGGATCATGGCCCTGTTCTTTGCCTTTTTCGCCGGCGCCTTTTCCGGGTTCTCGGGCACATCAGGTCCCCTGAAAGGTGTGGCCCTGCGCAGCCTGGACCTGGAACGAATGTACTTTGTCGGCGCCGCCTCCATAGTCTCCCTGGCCGGGGATGCGGTCAAAGCCTCGATCTTTATCCACTCCTCCCTGGTCAACGCCACCACGCTCACCATCCTGGTCTCCGCGGTTGCGGTCATGCCGCTTGCCGTCTCCCTGGGCCGCCTGATCAACGAAGAGATCGGGGAACGCTCCTACGCCGCCCTCTTCTGGACCGTGATGGCCGGCTATACGGCAAGGCTCATCTTTTGACCGCTTTTCGTCAGGGCGCCGTTATATCCTGGCCGCCGCCTGCCCCCTTCTCCTGCTCCGCACGCTTTTCCCGGTTCCGTTCCACCTCCTGGTAGAGCCGGACCGACAGGGCCTGGGCCCGGGTGAGATCCTGCCAGCTCATGGCAGGCATGAGGCCGTTGCGGGCGATGGAGGCCGTGGTGTTGCCCTGGCTGGCGGCCAGGCTGTACCAGGCATAGGCCCGGACCGTATCCACCGGCGCGCCGATGCCGTTGGCATACATGAGCCCCACGTTGTACTGGGCCTGTATATCGCCTTGCAGGGCCGCCTCGCGGTAGAGGGCAAGGGCCTGCTTGAAATCCTTTTTCCCGGTCAGGCCGTTGTAATAGATAAAAGCGAGATCGTTCATGGCCGCGACACCGCCATTTTTCACGGCCAGCTCGAGCCATTTCTTCGCCTCCATGTAGTTCTGGGGCACACCGGTGCCGCGCAGATACATGGCGCCGATGATGGTCAGGGACTCGGCCGTGAAGCGGCCGTTCTGCGCAGCGCGGAGGAACCACTTGAAGGCCTCGCGCCGGTTCTTGTCCGTCCCCAGGCCGCGGTAGTACATTCCGGCAACGATGAACTGGGCCTCGGCATCACCCAGTTCCGCTGCTCTCAGATAGAGTTTCAATGCCCTGGCACGGGAGCGCGGCACTCCGAACCCGGTGTAGTAACGGTAGGCCTGGACCATGAGGCGCTGCAGGTCGCGGGTCCGGGCAGCAGGCTGCGCCGGAACGGCTGCAGCCGCCACGAGCCAGGCGAGCAGGAACATGGTCAACCCGGTCATGATCGGCCGGGTACGAAAAAAAAGAAAAACCTGTTGCATGAAGCACCGACCGGCATGGCCGGACCAGGTTTCCTGGTCCGGCCTCTCTGCGAGTTACGAAAATACCCGCCACCCTGTGCTCCCGGGGGCTGGTCTTTTCGGCCAAACCGGCATGCCCGCCGAAGCGGGCACGACCAGCAATCAAAAATCACCAGCGCGGCTTTTTCTCCGGAACACCGGCAGCGGCGGGAGGCCGGCGCCAGGAGGACATTCTCTCCTTGCGGGCCTACAGGCCAAGCCGGCGGAAAAGGCTGCTCCAGTCCCGCTCGTCCAGCCGGTGCAGGCCGGCCTGGCGGGCCAGTTCCCGGGCCTGGTGGTACTCGTCGGCAGTGAGAGGACGGTTGATCTCCGGATAGTCCGCCGCCCGCGCGCAGGGATGGTACTGGTCCATGATATTGACATAGGTGGCAGGCGATATCTCCCCGGCCAGAAACCGCATGATCTCCCCGGTCTCGTCGAGCCGGCCAGGCATGACCAGGTGACGGACCAGCAGGCCGCGGGTCGCGAGCCCCCTGCTGTCCAGCTCCAGGTCGCCGACCTGCCGGTGCATCTCGCGCACGGCGGCGCGCACGACAGTGGCATAGTCTTTCACCCCGGTGTAGCGTGCCGCGACCTCATCGGACCAGAACTTGACATCCGGCATGTAGATATCGACAATGCCGTCCAGCAGGTGCAGGGTCTCCACGCTGTCATAGCCGCTGGTGTTGTAGACCAGGGGTATCCGCAGGGACTCCGCGGCAATGGCCAGGCCCTCGAGGATCTGCGGCACCACGTGCGAGGGAGTCACCAGGTTGATGTTGTGACAGCCCCGTTGCTGCAGATCGAGCATGACCGCCGCCAGCTGGTCACCGGTGGCCGCATCCGGGGCGCTGTCACCCAGGGTATCGGCATGGCTGATCTCCTCGTTCTGGCAGAAGACACAGAGCAGGTTGCAGCCGGAAAAAAAGATGGCGCCCGAACCGTTTTCTCCTACCAGCGGCGATTCCTCGCCGAAATGGGGGCCATAGCTCGCCACCCGCGCCCGGGCCCCGATCCGGCAGACGCCGAGTTCACCCTGCAACCGGTCCACGCCGCAGCGGCGCGGACAGACCCGGCACGGAGCCAGCAGGGCCCGGGCCTCGTCCGCCCGCCGCCGCAGCGTGCCGGCGCTGTGGAGGGCACGATAGGCAGCCTCTTTTTTCGTTTTTGCCATTGTCAATCCATACTGAAAAGAATACAGTCCAACTGTTGGCCGGTGTCAGGGTGCCGTAACGAGGCACAGGCCGTTCACCGTCACCTCATTCCCGCAATCGAACCGGAACAGAGCTATGTCGTGGTTCATTGAAACCTGTACCTCTTCACTTGGCAAGAAGTATATCATGGCCGTGACCGGCCTCCTGCTCGGCGGCTTCCTCCTGGTCCATGCCGCGGGCAACAGTTCCATCTTCTGGGGTCGGAACGCGTTCATCTCCTATGCCGTCCATCTCCACTCGCTGGGCGTGCTGGTCAACATCTTCGAGGTCATGCTCCTGGCCGTCTTCCTGGTCCACGTCTCCACCGGTCTTGTCCTGTTCCTGGAAAACAGGAACACGCGGCCCAGCCGCTACCAGGTGGAACGCAGCGCCGGCGGCCGAACCTGGGGTTCCAGGACCATGCCCTATACAGGCCTTGTCATCCTGGCCTTTCTCCTGCTCCACCTGGCCAACTTCCACTTCACGGACCATGACCTGCCCATTGCCGATATCGTGACCCCGATCCTGTCCAACCCGTTCTATACCCTGCTCTATGGCATCGGCATGGCGGCCCTGGCCCTGCACACCAGTCACGGCTTCTGGTCCCTGTTCCAGAGCCTTGGGATCAACCATCCCCGCTATGACCGGGCCATCCGGTTCCTGGCCTGGCTTGGCTGCGCCCTGATCATCGGCGTGTTCACCTGCATCCTCCTGCTCATGCTCCTGGCCGGCGGCTCCCTGCAACCCTGACCCCGGCCCGACAGAACAGCAATCCACCCAAAACAAAAAATCCGAACCCCATGCAAATCGACTCCCTGGACCACCTGGTACTGACCGTGGGCGACATCGAGACGACCTGCCGCTTTTACACCCGGGTCCTGGGCATGCGGGTCGTCGAGTTCGGCAGCGGCCGTCGGGCCCTGGCCTTTGGCAGCCAGAAGATCAACCTGCACCGGCTGCACGATACCATCGAGCCCTGTGCGGCCGTACCGCTCCCCGGTTCGGCCGACCTCTGCCTGCTCACCAGCACTCCCATGACCGAGATCCTGGACCATCTCCGGGCCAACGATATCCGGCCCGTGGCCGGTCCGGTGGAGCGGACCGGCGCCCGCGGCCCCATCCTGTCCGTCTACCTGCGCGACCCGGACGGCAATCTCCTTGAAATCGCCAACCCCATATCCCATTCCAGCCGAGAAGAACACCATGCAGCTTGACCCCCGTATACCCGATGGCCCGCTGGCCGAGAAGTGGGATACCTGCCGCTTTGAAAACAAACTGGTCAGTCCGGCCAACAAACGCAAATACCAGGTCCTGGTGGTCGGCACCGGCCTGGCCGGGGCCTCGGCCGCCGCCACCATGGCCGAGCTGGGCTACAACGTCAAGTCGTTCTGTATCCAGGACAGCCCGCGCCGGGCCCACTCCATTGCCGCCCAGGGCGGCATCAACGCTGCCAAGAACTACCAGAACGACGGCGACTCCATCTTCCGCCTGTTCTACGACACCATCAAGGGCGGCGACTTCCGCTCCCGCGAGGCCAACGTCTACCGCCTGGCCCAGGTGTCGGGCAACATCATCGACCAGTGCGTGGCGCAGGGAGTCCCCTTTGCCCGCGAATATGGCGGCACCCTGGCCAACCGGTCCTTTGGCGGCGCCCAGGTCTCGCGGACCTTCTATGCCCGCGGCCAGACGGGCCAGCAGCTTCTCCTCGGCGCCTATTCCGCCCTGATGCGCCAGGTGGCGGCGGGGAGGGTGACCATCTACCCCCGGCGCGAGATGATGGACCTGGTGGTGGAGGACGGCCGGGCCCGGGGCATCATCTGCCGCAACCTGATCACAGGCGGGCTGGAACGGTACGCCGGTCATGCGGTGGTTCTGGCCACGGGCGGCTACGGCAATGTCTATTACCTGTCCACCAATGCCATGGCCTCCAACGTGACCGCTGCCTGGCGGGCCCACAAGAAGGGGGCGGGATTCGCCAATCCCTGCTTTGTCCAGATCCATCCCACCTGTATCCCGGTCCATGGCGACTACCAGTCCAAGCTCACCCTGATGAGCGAGAGCCTGCGCAACGACGGCCGGGTCTGGGTGCCGAAAAAACCCGGCGACCGGCGGCATCCCAACGATATCCCGGAAGAAGACCGGGACTACTACCTGGAACGCAAATATCCCAGCTTCGGCAACCTGGTGCCCCGGGACGTGGCCTCGCGCAACGCCAAGGAGGTCTGCGACGAGGGCCGCGGTGTGGGCGGGACCGGCCTGGCCGTGTACCTCGACCTGCAGCAGGCCATCGAACGGGACGGCCTGGAAGTGATCCTGAAGAAGTACGGCAACCTGTTCCAGATGTACGAGAAGATCACGGGCAGGGATCCGAGCCGGGAACCGATGATGATCTATCCGGCTGTCCACTATACCATGGGCGGCCTCTGGGTGGACTACCACCTGATGTCCACCCTGCCGGGCCTGTTCGTACTCGGCGAGGCCAACTTTTCAGATCACGGTGCCAACCGGCTCGGCGCCTCGGCCCTGATGCAGGGGCTGGCCGACGGCTACTTCATCCTGCCCTATACCATCGGCAACTACCTGGCCCGGGCCGGCCGCCCCGGTCTGCGGACCGACAGCGACAGCTACAGGCAGGCCGAGGAGGCGGTGCAGCGCCGCATCGACCGGCTGCTGAAGAATTCCGGCGGCCGGGGCGCAAATCTCAGGACCGTGGATCATTTTCACCGCAAGCTGGGTGCCCTGCTCTGGGACTACTGCGGCATGGCCCGCAACCGCGAGGGGCTGAGCCATGCCCTGGCAACGATCCCGGAGATCCGGGAGGAGTTCTGGCAGAACCTGCTGGTGCCGGGCAGCGGCCAGGAGCTGAACCAGTCCCTGGAGCGGGCCGGCCGGGTGGCCGACTTCCTCGAGTTTGCCGAGATCATGGTCCGCGACGCCCTGGCCCGCGAGGAATCGTGCGGCTGCCACCTGCGCGAGGAAAGCCAGACCAGGGAACACGAGGCCAAACGGGACGACGAGCACTTCTCCCATGTCGCGGTATGGGAGTACACGGGCGAGGGACAGGAGCCGCGCATGCACAGGGAACCCCTGCATTTCGAGAACGTGACCCCGTCCCGGCGCAGTTACAAGTAAGAAACAGGAGGCAGAGAAGCAGGAGACAGGCCAGGCAGGCCTGCGGCAATAGACCTCGCCGCCTGCCGCGGGATTCCGACCCTCCCCGTGGCAGGGCCTGTTTTTGTCATCGATTACGCCCCCATGCGGGCACGACTCCCGGATTACCTGATTCAGACAGAGACACCATGGCAGGCAAGAAAATCACCATCACGGTCAAGATCTGGCGCCAGGTCGGACCAGAAACGGAAGGACGATTCGAGGAACACCGGCTGGAAGAGATCGACCCCGACATGTCTTTTCTCGAGATGCTCGACGTGCTCAACGAAAAGCTGACCCTGGCAGGCAGGCAACCGGTGGCCTTTGATCATGACTGCCGGGAAGGGATCTGCGGCATGTGCGGCGCCGTGGTGGACGGCATCGCCCATGGCCCGGAAGAGGAGACCACCCTCTGTCAGTTGCACATGCGTCATTTCAGGGACGGCGAGACCATCTGCATCGAGCCGTTCCGGGCTCGGGGTTTTCCCCTGGTCAGGGACCTGGTGGTGGACCGTTCCGCCTTTGACCGTATCATCCAGGCCGGCGGCTATGTCTCGGTCAATACCGGCTCGGCCCGGGACGGCAACACCATCCCCGTGGCGCAGAACGTGGCCGAGCAGGCCATGGACGCAGCCGCCTGCATCGGCTGCGGTGCCTGCGTGGCCGCCTGTCCCAATGGCGCAGCCATGCTCTTTGTCAGCGGCAAAATTTCTCAATTCGCCCTCCTGCCCCAGGGACGGCCGGAGCGCGGGCGTCGGGCCCTGGCCATGGTCAGGGCCATGGACGCCGAGGGCTTCGGCAACTGCGGCAACGAGCGTGAGTGCGAGAAGGTCTGCCCCAAGGGGCTCTCCATCCGCAACATCGCCCGTCTCAACCGCGAGTACCTGCGGGCCGCCCTGATGGGGGACGAATAGCAAGCGTTCACAGGGCACCCCTCCGCACGCACCCGCATACTCATTGCTCTTCTTCCATCTGCAGCCGGGTGAAACGCTCAATCCGGGCGGGGTTCGGGCTGCGCATGGTCGGGGTTGGCTGCCGGGCCCGGGACGTCTCTGTTCAGACCGGTTCGGGATAGGGAAAATCCTCGTTGTTGATCAGCTTGAACATGCGCAGTTTCTTGCCTGGCTGGCTGTAGTGGTATGTCACCAGTTCCTCGATGACGGCAATCACCCGGTCCTCGTCGGCCCTCCGGACGATGCGGCGGCCCACCTTGGGATTGGCCCCCAGCTTGCCGCCCACGTAGATATCCAGCCCCACCGGCGTGCCGACAATGCCGATATCCGTGGTCATGGGACCGGAACAGGCCGCAGTGCAGCCGCTGATGGCGATCTTGATCTTGGGCTTGATCTTCTCCCAGCCATGAAAATGGGCATCGATCCTGTGCGCCAGGGCAAAGGTATCGAACTTGCCCAGCTTGCAGTGGGGCCGGCTGACGCAGGTCTTGGCCAGGGGAAACTTGACCTGCCCCTTGAAACGGGCTCCCCTGGCCGCCAGTTCCTTCATGATCGCGTCCCGGTCGTTCTCCCTGACCTCGAGCAGGCGGATATTCTGGGTCGTGCTCAGGTAGACGGTCAGGTTGTAGCGGCGGACCACGTCGGCCACGGCCTGGAAAAAATCAGGTTCCACCAGGCCGGCGGTCCTGAGAATGGTCAGTGATGCTGTCTTGTCCTCTGCTGTCCTGTCCTCCATTGCGGTAACTCCTTTTGTGCTTGTCAATACCTCGTTTCCCGGTTTCTGCGATCAACTTGCCTGGTGATCCTGTCCCCGCGCGCGACCGGACCCCTGCCCCCCTGCCGGACCCCGGCGATCGCCACTGCCCTGTTGCGGGGCTCCTGCCCTGAACATTCACATGACCGCGGGCGCAAGCTCCTGTCTCCACTCCCCTGTCACCCTGCTTCCGGCTCCAACCTGTACGAGAGGACGAATTTCTTGTCAAGCCCAAAGAGAGGACCGGGGCCGCCGGAGTACACATCCCTGCCCCCTGCACGACAGCATTACCCTTTGACCTTTGGCGAAAGCTGGGCTATCCTGTGGGCGAATCATTATCATTTCGCAAATTGGCACAGGCACCCCGTCTCTGCACGGTCGCACCGGCCCGCATGGCGCGGCCTGCGTCGGACCGGCACGCCTGCACAGATGCGGTGCCCAGGATCAACCCACAACCTCGATACTGCGAAAACAACGAGTTGCAAGCCTGGTGACACCCTGCAACCGCTGACAAGTTCTGTCGTTATTCAAGGTGATTGCATATCCCGGGCGCTGTTACGTACCGTTGACCGGAGGAGACTGAAACATGCCATCCATGATCCGCACCCTCATCATCCTGTTTATCCTGCTGTCGACCTGCCTGCTGCCCTGCCACCGTTCGCGGGCCGGTGACTTCGGCAAGCCGGAGGAACTGGTGGCCAAGGCCACGGCCGTCTATAAGAGCTTCATGCAGGATCCCAACATGTCCTGGTTCCGGGAGCATGTGGTCAAGGCCAAAGGCATTTTCATCGTCCCGCAGATGCTGCGCGGTGGATTTATCATCGGCGGATCGGGTGGCTCCGGTATCCTCTGTGCCCAGGATTTCGACTCCGGCCGCTGGAGCTACCCGGCCTTTTATACCATGGGTTCGGTTTCCCTCGGCCTCCAGGTCGGGGCCGAGGCATCGGAAATCATCCTCCTGGTCATGACCGACAAGGGGCTCAACGCCATGCTGAGCACCGAGTTCAAGCTGGGCGGAGACGTCTCGGTGGCCGCCGGACCGGTCGGAGGCACGGCCAAGGTCCAGACCGCCGACATCATCGCCTTTGGCCGCTCCCAGGGGGTTTTCGGTGGGGTTTCCATCGAGGGCGCGGTCATCGCACCAAGGTCGGCCTGGAACATGGAGTACTATGGTGCCCCGGTGAGCCCGGCCGACATTCTCATCCGGCAGAACGTGGCCAATCCCCAGGCCGATCCCCTGCGAAACGCCCTGCCCAGGCCGGGACCGCGGGTCCGGCCGCTGGGGACCTGAACCATGGTCCGGGCTGTCTGGCACCGCCGCCTGGCGTCCGCACTCATTCCCTGCCTCTTGCTGGTCCTGTCTCCGGCCCTGTGGGCGGAAGAATGCGGGGTCGGGCCCTGGCTTGCCCAGACCATCTACGTACCACTCTACTCTCATATTTACGCCGACCAGCGGTTCAAGAACAAACCCTTTGCCCTGACCGCCACCCTGTCCATCCGCAACACCGATCCGGACAGGCCCCTCACCCTGCTCTCCGTGGACTTCTACGACTCGAACGGCAAAATGCTGCGGGCCTATGTCGGCAAACCGGAGGCCATCGCCCCCCTGGCCTCGATCCGCTACGTTGTGCGGGAAAACGAGCTGCAGGGCGGCTCCGGCGCAAAGTTCCTGGTCCGCTGGCAGGCGGACCGGCCCGTGACCGCGCCCATTGTCGAGTCCATCATGATCGGCACCAAGATGCAGCAGGGAATCTCCTTTATCTCCCGTGGCCAGGTGATCCGGGGCAAGAGGGGGAAATGGGACCGGTGAAATGCACCCACGCCCTGCTGATGACGGCCACTGCTCCGCACGGACCGGGAACGGGCCGCCACCTACTCTGACACCATCAAAGACAACCGGCTGACCGATATGCACTGCCTCTTCCGCCTTCTTGTCCTCCTCTTCTCTCTCCTGGCTGCAACCGGCTGCGCGGACAGGACCGCCGGCGGGCCAGCCGCACCGGGCCCCGCCACCCTCCGGGTGGGTATCACCACCAATGCCCGGCCCATGGCCTTCCGGGAGGCCGGCAGGGTCAGCGGACTCGAGGCCGACCTGGCCCGCGGCCTGGCCCGTTCCATGGGCAGGGAGGTCCGGTTCGTCGAGCTGTCCTGGCAGGAACAGATCCCTGCCCTGACCTCCGGCCGCATCGACATCGTCATGTCGTCCATGAGCATGACCCGGCAACGGAGCATGCTCCTCGACTTCACCGATCCCTACATGGTTACCGGCCAGATCGGCCTGGTACGGCTGAACGAGTACAATCGCTTCAGCAACGGTTTCACCGATCTGCTCCGGCCGGCCATCCGCATCGGCACAGTCCGGGGCACCACCGGCGACACATTCATTGTCCGGAACATCGCCCGGGTCCGCCCGATCCGGTTCCGCGGCGTGGAGCAGGGAGTCCGTGGTCTGCTGGACAACAAGATCGACGTCTTTGTCTATGACCTGCCCATGAACCTCTACTACGGCGCCCTCTATGGCGACCGTGGCCTGAAGCCCGTGCTGGTGCCCATGACCAGGGAAAAACTGGCCTGGGGCGTACGACACGGGGACCGTGCACTCCTGGAGCAGGCCAACAGCTACCTGGCCCGGATCAGGCAGAGCGGCGACCTGCAGAAGATGATCGAACACTGGATCCCGTTCTACAGGAATCTCCATGATGCCAGGTGACAGGAGGCAGGATCCCTGGTGCCGCGCAGGCAGACTCCAGCGCCCCGGAGACTGGACTCCGGCAATGTGTCTCTGACCTGAATTGAGGATCGTACCCGCCTCCAGCCAAACAGAAAATAAATAAATCTAACCCGCATGTTTCACAAGCGACCTGCTGCAAGGCCCGAAAACACCATGCCTGCCGCGTCACAGCGCAAAAAGGATTCCTCGGCATAGGTCACAATATGTCTGCGGTTCTTTTCGCCTTGTTCCTTGCATTCATGGCATTTTCAGGCCTTTCGCGACGACCTTTGTGAAATATGCGGGCCAACCAGAGCACTCTTCATGTCCAGCATGGCCGGTCAACACACCAGTAAAAAAGCCGCTTCTTCATTCCGTACATCATCGGTTCTCGTACCCCTGGCCGGATTTCTCCTGATCCTGCTGGCAATGAACACCTACCAGTACCTCCGGGTCAAGGACGACCTGGCCACCACTGTGATCAACGAGATCAGGAACAACGAACTGGCCGAGCTGAAGTCTTTTTTCGAAAACCTGGCCTCCAAGCTGAACATGGTTCACGACTGGGGGAAGAACGGGGTCCTGGACGCCGACGACATCGTCGCTCTCAACCGGAAATTCATGCCCCTCATCGGGCGCCAGGCACCGGTGAGCGGCCTGCTCCTGGCTGATGACAAAGGCAACGAATACTTTCTCTATCGGGACAAGGAAGGGTGGATCACCCGGGTCAGCTCGCTCCGGGACGGGGGCACCAGGATGGTTTTCAGGCGCTGGCGCACGCCGGACCAGGCCGGGGAACAGTGGGAGAAGACCAGCGCCTATGATCCACGCAAACGGCCCTGGTTCCATGCGCCCGCAGACGGCGGAGTGCGCTGGACCCCGGTCTACACCTTCTTCGAGACCGGCAAGAAGGGGATCACCGCATCGGTGGTCTGGAACAGGCCCGACGGCAGAGGCTTCATGGTCTTTGCCATGGACATTCCCCTGGCCAATATGCGGACCATCCTGACCCGGCTGGCTGAAAAACGGCCCGGTATCCTCTTCCTTGCCAACACAACCGGCACCATCGTGATCAGCTCCGGCGGACAAACCGCCACCGGAGACGTCCGGCCCGCACCAAACTCCCCTGCCCCGGCCGCTGCCATAACCCGGCAGTGGCTGGCCGGCGGGCGGCCCGTGAAAAAACCGCTCACCGTCCAGGTGAACGGCCAGCCCTGGGTCGCCTCGCTCCAGCCTCTGAGCTCGGCACAGAGCCAGTTCTGGGTCGGGGCCGCGGCGCCGGAGCAAGAACTTCTCTCCCGGCTCAACGAGACCCTGTTCCGGGTGGATACCGTGGACGTCCTGGTGGCCCTGGCAGGCGGCCTGTTCCTCTTCTTTCTGGTCTGGCGCACCGGCGGACACCGGGCACCGGAACAGCCGCCACCCCTGGAGCGGCTGCGCCGCTGCATCGCCCGGGGCGAGGGCGCGGAGATCGAGTTCAAATCCACGGTACGGACCAACCTGAAGAGCGGCAAACCGGGCAAGGAGATCGAGCTGGCCTGGCTCAAGGCCGTGGTCGCCTTTCTCAACTCCGACGGCGGCACCCTGCTGCTCGGGGTCAATGACGATGGTGTCCTGGTCGGTCTTGCCGCAGACGGATTCGCCAACCCGGACAGGTGCCTGCTCCACGTCAAAAACCTGCTCAACCAGCACATCGGCGCCGAGTTCGCCCGCAGCCTGGAGGTCACCCTGGTCGAAGACGGAGACCGGCAGGCCGTGCTCATCGAATGCAGACCCGCCACCGGGCCCGTGTTTCTGAAGATCGGCAAGAACGAGGAATTTTATATCCGCTCCGGTCCCTCCTCGATCAAGCTCTCACCCAGCCGCATGGTCAGCTACATCCTCCAGAACCGCAACCCGGCCACCGGCAGCACCTGAGCCGTCACTCCCCCTGTTCCAGGCCTTTCAGCTCCTGACGCACCAGGTCGCTGTAGATGCCGCCCGCGGCCATCAGGTCCCGGTGGCTGCCCTGCTCCCTGATGCGTCCCCCGGCCATGACCACGATCCGGTCCACCCGGCGGATGGTGGAGAGGCGGTGCGCGATGACCAGCGATGTCCGGCCCCGGAAGGCACGGCTGACGGCCTCTTCGAGCAGGGCCTCGCTGGCGGAATCGATGGAGGATGTGGCCTCGTCCAGGATGAGCACCGTGGGAGAGCGGAACATGACCCTGGCAAAACAGAGGAGCTGTTTCTCGCCCGCCGACAGATCAAGCCCGCCCTCGCCTATACGGGTGTCCAGTCCCCGGGGCAGCCGGTGCACGAAACGGGTCATGCCCAGCTCCTCCAGCAGCTCCTCCACCTCGGCCGTGCCGGCGCCGGAATCGAGCACAATGTTGGCCAGGACCGTGTCGGGCAGGAGAAAGACATCCTGGGTCACGATGCCGATGATGCGGCGCAGCGTCCGTGGAGGAAAATGGCGCAGGTCGGTCCGGTCGAGGAAGATCCGTCCCTGGTCGGGATCATAGAAGCGCAGGAGCAGGCTGACGAGAGTGGTCTTGCCTGAGCCGGTGGCGCCGACCAGGGCCACGGTCTCGCCGGCCCGGATCTCGAGATCGATATCACGGACAGCCTCCTTCCTGTGGTCGTAGCTGAAACTCACCCCCTGGTAGCGCAACCGTCCCTGCACGGGCTGCTCCTGCCAGGCCGGAGGCAGGACAGAGATCCGCGATTCCCGGTCCAGGAGCTGAAAGATCCGTTCCGCCGAGGCCATGGCCGACTGGACAATGGAATACTTCTGGGACAGCTCGCGCATGGGCTGGAAAAAGAGCCGCATGTAGGAGAAAAAGGCCACCAGCTCGCCCAGGGTCAGGCGGTGGTCGAGGATCTCGCCGCCGCCGTACCAGAGGATAAGCGCCACAGCGGCCGAGCCCATGAACTCGGTGAACGGCATAAAGGTGCCGAAAAGCCGCACCTGGCTCAGGGCCCGCCGCAGGTACTCGTTGTTGAGTTCCCCGTACCGGCGCAGGGTCTCCTGCTGGCGGCCAAAGAGCTGAATCACGGTGATCAGGGCCACCGACTCCTGCAGGAAGCTGTTGAGCAGGGCGAGCTGGCTGCGGATGGCCCGGAACCGGTCCCGGGCCAGGCGCGAAAAGAGCGCGGTGGAGGTGATGGAGAGGGGCACAAAGACGGACATCACCAGGGCAAGCCGCCAGTTCATCCAGAAGAGGATGACCAGGATACCGATGATCTTGAGGAAATCGTTGAACAGGGTGACCATGACCGAGGTGAACATCTCGTGCATGTTCTGGATATCGTTGGTCAGCCTGGTGACCAGGCGGCCGGTGGGCTGGCCATGGAAAAAGGCCAGGTCCAGGCCCATGATGTGGACAAACAGGTCCTGCCGCATCCGGTGCATGATGGACTGGCTCACCCATTCCAGGACCACCACCTGGACAAAGCCGCCCAGGAAGACCGTGGCCACCAGCAGGCCGTAGAAAAACGCTGTCCTGCCCAGGCCCCTGATCCGCGCCTCTGTGGCCAGCTCCGGCGCGACCATGTAGTGGTCAATGGCCCACTGCATGAGCCGCGGCAGGCTCAGGGTGGCGCCGGCCACCAGCAGGGAGAGCAGGATGGCGGCAACGAGCCAGGCCAGGTGCGGCCGACAGTAGACCAGGATGCGCCGCCAGAGGCGCAGGTCCCGGACCGAGCCGATCTGGCCCTCTTCAAAGTAGCCGTAGTTACGCATCGAACCGCTGCCTCTCCATCATTGCCCGGTAGAAACCGTTTTCCGCCAGGAGCTGTTCATGGCTGCCCTGGCCGCGAATAACGCCTTCTTCCAGGATCACGATCCGGTCCGCGGACGAGAGCACGTTGATCCGGTGGGAGACGATGAGCACGGTCTTCCCCTCCAGGTGGGCCCTGATCCCTGCCAGCACCCGCTGCTCGGTCTCCACGTCGATGGCCGACAGGCCGTCGTCGATGATCAGCACCGGCCGGTCGGCCAGCAGGGCACGGGCCAGGGCGATCCGCTGCTGCTGGCCGCCGGAGAGACGCACGCCGCGCTCGCCGACCATGGTCCGGTACTGGTCCGGGAATCCCATGATATCGTCATGCACCGCCGCGGCCCTGGCCGCGGCCTCGATCTCCTCCTGTCCCGCCCCGGGCCGGCCGAAACCGATGTTATTGGCCACGGTGTCGGAAAAGAGTACCACCTCCTGTCCCACATAGGCGATCAGGCGCCGTACCGCAGCGATGGAGAGGGTATTGACATCATGGCCGTCGAGAAACAGGCTCCTGTCCGGCACCGGGTAGAGCCTGAGCAGCAGCCGGCAGAGGGTGGACTTGCCCGAACCGGTGGGACCGGTGAGACCGGTAACCCCGGGCCCGAGCTCCAGGCAGATATCGGCCAGCGCCTCCTTGTCCGCGCCCGGATAGGTGAAATGGAGATGGTCGAAGACAAAATGCGGCCGGCAGTCCGGCAGACCGCACGGCAGGTCGTCACGGTCGATGAGCAGAGGCTGCTGGCGGAGCAGGTGATGGATACGACGCAGCGAGGTGAGCCCGCGCTGGGCCAGGTTGGTGACCCAGCCCACGGCCATCATGGGCCAGACCAGGAGGTAGAGATAACTGACAAAGGCGACAAACCCGCCCAGGGTGATGGTGGCGTGGATCACCAGCATGCCGCCGAAGTAGAGGACCAGCAGCATACCGATGTTGCCCACCAGGGTGGCCACCGGAAAGAGCAGCCCCTGGATGACCGCGACCCTGAGATTGCTGCGTACGTAATTCCTGCCCAGCTCGTCGAAGCGGTGCTCCTGCAGCCGCTCCAGGGTGTAGGCCTTGACCATCTTGATGGAGACCAGGGTGGTGCGGGCAAACTCGGTGAGCAGGGAGAACTGCGCCTGCACCTGGTCGAACCGCTGGTGCAGGTGCCGCGACAGCAGCCGGGTGCAGGCCGCCAGGAGCGGCATGGGCAGCAGGGCGATCAGGGTGAGGCGGACATCGATGAACAGCATCAGGGTAATGGCGGCCACGGACATGACCACCGCGTCCAGGGCCGCCACCAGCCCCATGCCGCAGGCCATCTGCACTGCGGACAGGTCATTGCTGGCATGGGCCATGATGTTGCCGGTGGTCCAGGAGGAGAAGAAGGCGCGGTCCATGACCATGATATGCTCAAAAATCCTCTCCCGCAGGTTCTGCTCGAGATGGCGGGAAAAACCGATGATCATGGTGCGCCAGAGGAAACGGAACAGGCCGATGCAGGCCGCGGTGAGCAGAATCAGGCCGGCCAGGAACAGGAGGCTGCGGGGGGTGGCTCTGCCCGAGGTCAGGCTGTCGACCCCGTGCCGGAGCAGCTGCGGAATGGTGAGCTGCAGGGAATCGACCAGCAGCAACGAGAAGAAACCCAGGGCGAGCCGGGCCCGGTAGCGCCGGAATATGGGTGCCAGGAGCCGCAGGGCGGGCAGAAAACTCACCGCCGCCGGCCGGGATGACCGCCGGAGACGGCCGGGGACAGGGATCCTGAAATTCACGACCGCAGGCGGATCAGCTCGTTATATGCCGCGGTCAGCTCGATGAACTGTTCGTGGTCGCCACCCTTGTCCGGGTGCAGTTCCATGGCCCTGCGCCGGTAGAGCCGGCTGATCTCTTTCTCGTTCATCCCGGCCAACTCCTGCCGGCTGATCCCGAAGATGGTGGTCGCCTCGCGCACGCTCATGCGGCGGGAAGCCTTGAGCGGCCGGTGACGACGCCGGGAATCCATGAACGAGCGGACATACTCGTCCCAGCTCCGGGCATTGGCGAAGGAGTAGTCAAAGTACATCACCAGGTAGCGGACCAGGTAGGACGGCAGAGTGTTGCGCCGGGCCATGCCCTGCCAGAAATTCTCGTCACTGTCCAGGCGGCAGATCTCGGCCAGGAAGAACTCGTCCATCTTCTCGCCGTCCAGGGCCTGGGGCATGGTCCGGGCATAGCTCTCGGTGAAGAAACGCTGCAGGTCGAAGATGGTATAGATGTAGCTCTTGTACTCGTGCGGCCGCAGCTCCTGCTCGCGCCCGATCATGAGCTGTTCCAGTTCGTCGCGGGACTTGTTCAGCAGGACGCGGTAGAGGGCCGGAGTGCGGTCGAGCTGCCGCTGGTCCGTCATGCCGAAACGGAGAAAATGGAGCCGGCGGCGGTCAAAGACATGGGTGTCGGCGATGATGCGCGCCCGCATGGCGCGGTCGAGCGGCTTCCAGTTCCGGTTCCTGGTCCGGTTGCGGAAGGGTTCGGTCCGCTGCCGGACATAGGGATCGAGGAAGGGCAGCAGAAGCTCCTCCAGCTCTTCTTCCACTGCACGCAGCCCCTTGGCCTCGAGCTGCTCCACCAGGGCCTGGTCGATGAAAAAGGAGGAACCGCCGGGATAGAGGATGAACCGGCCCGGCCGGTCACCGAGATCGACCAGGTCACGGTTTGTGAGCAGGCCGCCGTCCCGGTAGGACTCGCGCAGGATATAATGAATTCGGTTGTTGATGAATCGACGTGCCAGGTACATGGAATCACAAATCAAGCATGGCTGAGTTTTTTGGGCCCAGCCGCAATTTGGAGAGAAAGCCGGGGTGACAGCACCCCGGTGAACGGTTCCCTTTCCGGATACACCGCAGGCCCGCCGGAGCAGGCGCTGTCAGCGATGAAAAGCAGCAGGCAGCCGGGCGGACACCGCAGGGCTATGCCACGGAAATCCCCTGCTTCCGGTGTTCCGCCTCCTCCTGCACCTCCTGCGGCTCAGACCAGGTAACGCCGGACAAGGTCCTCGACCACGTCCAGGGAAAAGGGCTTGGCCACGGCGGCGGAAAAGCCGTACTCGGTGTAATTGACCATGACCTCGTCGGCGAAATCACCGCTGATGGCCACCAGGGGGAGATCGGGTGCGAGCGCCTTGAGCTCGCGGGCAACCTCGGTGCCGTTCATGCCGCTGTCGATACGCAGGTCGAGCAGGACCAGGTTGAAGCCGCGACCGTCCGCATCGGCCCCGTGGTACAGCTCCAGCGCTGTCTCGCCATTCTCGGCAACCTCCACCTCGCAGCCGAAGGTCTCGAACATCTTGCCGGAGATCATCCGCATCATCTCGTCGTCGTCCATGATCAGAACCCGGCGCGGTTTCTTTATCCCCGCACCATCAAGGAGCTGCTCGGTCCAGCTGCCACAGGCCAGGTAGAGGATGATGGTGCAGCCATCTCCCGGCCCGGACCTGATCCAGACAAAGCCGCCATGCTTCTTGACAATGGCATGGACGATGGTCAGGCCCAGGCCCATGCCCTTCTGGGCCCCTTTCTGCTTGGTGGAGAAATAGGGATCAAAGACCTGGTCGATGATGTCGGGATCAATGCCGGGGCCGGTATCGCTGATCCGGATACGGACGAATTCGCCGGGCGGGATGGGCTGATCGATATTCTCTGCCTCCTTTTCGCCGTCGACCCGGTCGATGCGCACCGAGATGCTCCCCTTTCCCGCCATGGCCTCGCGGCTGTTCTGGATGATGTTGTGGAAGACCTGCTGCATCAGTTCACTGTCCAGGTCCACCACCAGGGCGGGATCGTCCGTCTCGATGGCATAGCCGATGGCGGAGCCCTCCAGTTCCCGCACAAGCACCTGTTCGATCAGGGCCTTCAGTTCCACCCGCGACTTGGAGGGCAGGTAGTTCTCGGAAAACGTGGTGAACTGGCGGATCAGGCCGCAGGTCAGCTGCAGGGCCTTGGCCGATTCCTCCAGGAGGTGCGCCACCCGTTCCTCGCTGGTATGGACCCTCGCCATCTCGATATTGCCGTTTATGATAGTGAGCAAGTTGTTGAAATCATGAGAAATACCTGAAGCCATCATGGACATGGCATCGAGCTTCCGGATGCGTTGCAGCTCCTTTTCGAGCTGCCGCTGCCGCTGCTCGATCTCCTTGCGCCTGGAGACATCCTGCAGGATGCCGATATAGAATATTTCCCTGTCCTCGGGCACCGGCACCAGGTTGAGCATGACCTGGCGGCCGTTGATGCGAAGGGGTGCGCCGTAGTCGAAGATGAGAGGCAGGAAGTCACCACTGGTGGCGAGATCCTCCATCCATTCCCTGATCATGTCCGCAACCTGCGGTTCCAGGAGATCGGTGAACATGAACCCCAGCAGCCGTTCCTCGGGCAGTTCAAAGAGCCGCATGGCGGCGCTGTTGACCATCACCACCCTACCCTGGCTGTCCAGCTCGACCACCCCCTCGGTCATGGCATCCAGGATCACCTCGTTGTGCCGCTTGCCGGTCAGCAGCTCGCGGGTCACCTCCCGTGGATGCAGTCCCTGCTTGCCCATCACCCCGGTGCGGCCGCGCTCCCCCCGGTTGAACATCTCCAGGGCCTGCAGGATGTTCTCCTTCATGGTGGCCGCCGGCCCCTTGGCGATGCAGAGATCCGCGTCCAGGTCATGGAGGTTGGTGTCATCCTCCATGGCAATGCCGGTCAGGATGACCAGGAAGATATCTTTGAGTTCAGGCGTGTTGCGGATGATGTAGGCCAGCTTGGCGCCATCTATCCTCGGCATCACCAGGTCGGTGAAGATGATATCCGGCCTGAACTCCTCCATCACGTCCAGGGCGTCCATGCCATCGGTGGCCGTGCGCAGCACACACCCTGTTTCCTCCAGGATGGAGGAGATGATCTTGAGCAGGACCGGACTGTTGTCAACTGCAAGTACCTTTGTATCACGCATTGTCAAGCAGCTCCTTTACCGAGGTGACCAGCTCCCGGACGTCAAACGGTTTGCTGAACACCCGGTCGGCTCCCAGTTCCCGGGCCGCCGGCAGGTAGGCCTCCGGGCCGATGCGGCCTCCCCCGGAAATGGCGATGATCTTGATACCGGCATACTCCTTCTTGAGCTGGCTGATGGTTTCAAGCCCCTCCTGTTCCGGCATGATCAGGTCGGTGATGACCAGGTCAGCGGGATTCTTCTTCTGCTGTATCATCCCCTGGCGGCCGTTGGTCGCCTCGATCACCTCGTAGCCGGCCCACTCCATGACCTGGCGAAGCAGGACACGCATCTGGTCGTCGTCATCAATGACTAGAATCCGCATGATTACTCCCGGGTTGACAAGAGTTCTCGGATGGCCGTGGCCAGGAGCCGCATGTCCAGCGGCTTGCTGAGAAAGCGCCGGATCCCCACCTTCCGCGCTTCTTCCGTGGTCACAGCCTCACTGTATCCGGAACAGAGTATGATGGGAAGATCTCTTCGAATTTTTGTTATCTCGGCGGCAAGCTGCAGGCCGCTCATCCTGGGCATGGAGTGGTCGGTGATCACCAGGTCGATGCGGTCGGCTTCGCTGCCGCAGAAGGCAAGGGCCTGTTCCGGCGAGGTGGCGGCCAGGACCGTGTAGCCGAGAAATTCCAGCATCCGGGTCCGCATCCGGACGATATCCTCTTCGTCGTCGACAAAGAGGATGGTCTCAGAACCCCTCGGCATGGCGGTGATGGAATCGGTCTCCCCAGCCCCGGCATCGTCGACCCGCGGGAAATAGACCGAAAAGACACTGCCTTGCCCCTCTTCCGACTGAACATCGATGACGCCGTCATGGGCGACCACGATACCGTGCAGGACAGCCAGGCCCATGCCGGTGCCCTCGCCCACCTGGCGGGTGGTGAAAAAGGGATCAAAGATCCGTTCCATGACCTCTGCCGACATGCCCCGCCCGCTGTCTTTCACCGTCAGGACCACGTAGCGTCCCTCTTTCAGGTCGGGACAGCGCAGCCGCTCCGCCTGGCCCGCCTCGACCTCGCGCAGGGAGATCTCGATGGTGCCGGGCCGGTCGCCGATGGCCTGGGCCGCATTGGTGCACAGGTTCATCAGGATCTGGTGGACCTGGGTCGGGTCGGCGTAGATCTGGCCGATCTCCGGCGCGATATCCGTCTTCACCTCGATATAGGCCGGCAGGGAGGAATGGAGCAGCTTGGCCGCTTCCTTGACCACCGGTGTGATCACCACGTTTTGGCGTCTGCTGGTGGACTGCCGGCTGAAGGCCAGGATCTGGCTGACCAGTTCCTTGGCCCTGGTGCCGGCCCGCCTGATGGCCTCCACGTGCTCGGCGATCTCCGGGAACCCGAGCGATGGATCGCCGCGGCCGTCGCCCTCCCCATTCTCCCGCGGCAGCCGGTAGAGGAGCAGGTCGGCATTGCCGAGAATGGCACCAAGGATATTGTTGAAATCGTGCGCAATGCCGCCTGCAAGGGTGGCAATGGCCTCCATCTTCTGCACCTGGACGATCTGGCGTTCCAGGTTACGCTGGTGGCTGATGTCCTTGGCCGTGTAGACATAACCCACCAGTTCCCCCTCCACAGAGACCGGTGAGCAACTGACGAGAAAAGTCCGGCCCAGGAAGACCTGCTCCATCTCCGTCTCGTGAGGCCGGCCGTCCCGCCGTACCTCCATGGTCGGGCACCCCGGACAGGGGGTTTCGCGGCCGGCAAAGAGTCGGTAACAGTGGATGCCCTTGATATGGTCACGATCCCTGCCAAGGACAAGCGAGGCCGCACGGTTGGCCTTGAGGATATAGAGATCGGAATCCAGGATCAGGACGGGGTCCCTGATGGCGTCAAAGGCCCGCCTCCATTCATCGGACGACTGCTCCAGGGCACGCCTGGCGGCCCGGTGACGTTGTTTTTCCTCGCCGAGGCGCCCGGTTGTCCGGGCGAGCTCGGCCTTCACCTCCTCCAGTTCGGCCACGAGTTCCTGCTCGCGTGTATTATGTTCGCGATTCTTTTTTTCGAGCAGCCTGCCCGCCTCCGCGATCTGGTCGAGAAGACGACTGAAGCTGAAATAGAGCACCAGGCCCGAGAGCAGAAGCAGGGACAGGCCGAGACCGACGACCCGGTACAGGGCCTGCCTGCCGGCGACGATGTACGGATCCAGGTCAAGGGCGACCAGGAGACGGCCGATCTTTCTGCCCTGGGCATCCCGGAGCACGAAGGCCGGGAAAACGGTATAGAGACTGGAGTCCACGGACACACGCCATCCGTCCTCGACAACCCTGAGGCTGTTTCCCTGGCGCAGGAAAAACCGGTCGCCGCACGGAAACAGGACCTCGTTGCCCAGCGGGAACCGGGCATTGCCTTCCCGGCCGATCCTGAGGGCCTGTTCCCGCCTGAGCACGATGGCACAGGGCGTGCCGAGATAGTTGCGGCCCTGCTCGAGCACCGTGTTGATCCTGATGGCGAGCTGCAGGAACCCCAGGTACCGCGAGCCCTGGAACACGGGCTGGGCAATGGAGAAAAAGACACCGGACCGACCGGTCCCGAACCCGCTCATCCGTTTCCTGGTCCGGTTGACGGCAACGAATAGGGCGTGGTTTCCGGTCATGCGGTCTTCGCCCTTGTGGGGATACTGGAGATGAAAAAAGGCGGTGTCATCGGGAAGGACGAAGCACATCCGGAAAACACCGGGATTTTCCCGGTGCAACAGGTTGAACAGCGGCAGGGAAAGGCCGGCAAGGGCCTGCCGGTCGCGGCGGGCAAAGGCGTCGGTGATCCGGGTGTTGCGCAGGACCATGCTCTGGAGCCGGTTCTCGTATCGGTCACTCATCTGGTCGATGATGACCTGGAAGATCCGGTGGGCATTCTTCTCCGCCTCCTGCACGTGTTCCCGGAGATCGGCCTCCCGGCTGTGCAGCATGAGGACGATACAGCCCGCGCCGGCCGCAAGGATCACGGCCCAGACGAGCGCTATTGTCTTGCCGCGTATGGTGTGCATCATTGTTCAGGGGCCATGGTTGTGGCTATGCGATGCCGGAAGACATGTTCCCGGAAAAAACGGATCAAACCGCTCCGCCGCTGGACCAGGCGGATCTGCTCCGGTATGAGGTTGGTAATCTCGTTGCGCATGATCGACATCTTGTATTCTATATTGGCGGCAAACCTGTTGTCGAGATACCAGGCATAGAAAAGGCCGAACAGCAGACCGGGCGGCGTGAACCCCTCGCGGTCATTGATGACCCGGGTATAGAGCCGCTGATCGCCGGTGGAACGGCGCATGCGGGCCAGCCGAAGGTAGATGTCCACTTCCCCGGCGGACAGGAAGCTGTCGACCTGCTGCCATTCACGGACCAGGAGACAGAACATGCGTCCCACCTGTTCGCCGCGAACGTAGACATTCTCCATGTACTTCTTCTGCGCATAGTTGCCGAGCAGGGACTGGCCAAGGGCAACCAGGAAAACCATCTCGAACCGGTTCAGGTCCTCGGTCTGGTCGCGGCGGATCCTGATCCGGCCATCGGTGGGATCATAGAAAGAGAAGATATTGTCCCACTGCTGGCAGCGGTTCCAGCAGGCGGGATCGACCAGGGTGATGCCGCGGATGTGACGCAGGTGCTCGAGCAGGATGTCCGGGTGGCGCCAGACGATCTCGATCACCCTGTCCAGGAGCCAGCGCCGCTCACTCTCCACCAGCCGCTTGTCATAGCCCGAGCTCTCGGTCAAATGGTCCATGCTCAGGTATTGGAACTGGGTACAGATCGCCTCGTACCGGTAGCAGGGCACCTCGTGACTGCCGCTGATCACGGGGCTGAAGGCGTGGCCGCCGGGCAGGTCGGGCCGATTTTCAGGACATGCCAGAAATCCCGTCTCCTTCAGACCCCAGAGGACACGGATGGATGTGGCCAGGGCATCGGGATCATGCTGGATCACGCCACGTTCGCGCAGGAGTTCCCTGGAAAAGATGCGGGCCTCCACCGGCTCGAAACCCAGTTCATGCACCCGGCTCCGGTCCAGGTAGATCGGCTCCTTGTCTTCGAGGGCGTAGCGCTGCAGGACAGAGCCTGGGATATCGCCGAGATCGAGACCCAGGACGTGAGAAAACAGGTCCCGGACGCCGCCGGGAATGTTGCGATGGTAGGCGAGGATGAGGTCAGAGACGTAGAACTTGCGGTCCGGCGCGTCGCGGGCCACGTCGGTTTCGCCCTTCTGGACCCAGATGTTCGCGGTCAGCACCTTGAGCGCACCGGTATTGGCCCGGACGGCATCGGCAATGCCCGGCACCTGGAGGATGGGAATGATGGAGGTGTAGAGGCTGCCCGGGGCAAAGACCAGGATATCCGCCTCCCGGATCAGTTCCACCACCTCGGGCAGCAGGTAGGGCTGCCGGCAGAACTCCACCTGCACGCGGTCCACGGGATAGCCCCGCCGTGCCTGGCCCGACTTGTACTCCGAGGTCACCAGGACCCCGTTGCCATAGAGCATCTGCAGGCGCGAGATGGTGGTGGTGCACGGCAGGACAGAGCCCCGCCGGACCCCGATCATGGAAGAGAACTCGGCAAGACCCCGCATGGTGGCGGTGCGGACGAGCTGGTACCCGGCAATGAGCTGGACAGAATCGAGGGCAGGATCAAGATGGCGGTAGATGGTGCTGGCCAGCAGGAGATTGCCCAGGCACTGGGGACGGCGCAGGGTCGGCTTCAGGCGCGGGTCGCGGAACAGGCGCTCGATCAGTCCGGAAATGAAGCTGTCCAGTTCACGGGGCAGCTCCTCCCGCCAGGCGGCTGTATCCGCGAGGAGATGTTCCGGCGTGGGAGGGCAGGAGATGAAACGGTAGTTGATAATGCCGTGCAGGGCCCCGGCCACCCTGTCGCCGGCGGCATCGTCCAGGCCGTATCGTCCCTTCAGCTCCTGCCTGCGCACCGAGGCAAGCAGGACATGACGCAGATCACCCAGGGCGATCAGGGGCAGGTCCTTGAGCAGCTCGCCGGTGGAACCGCCGTCATCGGTGACGCAGACAATGGAACTGATACGGGGGAAGATCTCCTTCAGGCCGGTGAACGGCCGCTCGGGCCAGCTGTGCCGCCGTGAATCCCCGCCGATGATATTGGACAGGCCGGTGCCGCCGCCAAAGACGACCACCCTCGCCAGGCTGGGATCCAGGTCCCGGAACTGCTGTGCCAGGGCGGAAAATTCAGCGGCAAGGCGCGTCGAGGCGCAGGGAGGAGGGCCTGTCAGCAGGAGCGAGATGACCCGTTCGGCAAAACTGCCGTCGGGCAACAGGTCAAGCGGCGTCAGTGCATGCCCTGCCAGGACCTGCAGCATCTCCTGCAGACTCGAGATATCCGGCCTGTCATCCATACCCTGTCCCATGCACCTCCCCGGCACGCAACGGCCTGCCCGTTGATCCGTGGTCCGCCGCTTCCCATCCGGCCGGAGCCCGATGCCGATTCCCGGTGGCCTGTGTACACGGCGGATACGTCGTTTCGATCCCTGTCCCGTTCTACACGTATCCGTTTCCTGGTCTGGCCGGAACAATGCATGCCCGCATTGCCGCATTGCGCGGGCATGGTCGTGCCTGCCTGTGCCCCGGGTCTACAGCCCCGTGGCCTCCATCTGTTTCGAGACTGCGGCCACCGACTCGTCCAGGGCCGCCCGTTCCTCGGCGGTCAATTCGAATTCGAGGATCCGTTCCACGCCGTTGCGGCCCAGGACAACCGGCACACCGAGAAAATAACCCGAGATCCCGAACTCGCCGTCCAGGTAGGCGGCGCACGGCATGACCCGGCGGGAGTCGGTCAGCACGGCCTCGGCCATCTCGATGGCGGCCAGGCCGGGCGTATAGAAGGCGCTACCGGTCTTGAGATGGTTGACGATCTCGATGCCGCCCATCTGGGTGCGCCTGACGATCCTGTCAATGGTCTCTCGGTCGAGCAGGTCGGTCACCGGCACCCCGGCCACGTTGGCCAGCCGGACCAGGGGCAGCATCCTGTCGCCGTGGATGCCCATGACCAGTGCATTGACATCGGCCGGCGCCACGCCGAGCGCCTCGGCGAGAAAGGTCCGGTAGCGGGCGGAATCCAGGACCCCGGCCATGCCGATCACCCGGTTCTTGGGCAGGCCCGAGACCTTGAAGGCGGTATGGACCATGGCGTCGATGGGGTTGGTCACCACGATCATGACGCAGTCCGGTGAATGGCGGACCGCCTCCTCGGCGCACGACCTGACGATGGCCACGTTCTTTGCCAGCAGGTCATCACGGGACATGCCGGGCTTCCTGGCGAGGCCGGCGGTGATGATCACCACGTCGGACCCGGCGGTATCGCCATAGTTGTTGGATCCGGTGACCGTGCCGGCAAACCCGTCCAGGGGGCCTGCCTGCCAGAGATCCAGGGCCTTGCCCTGGGGAATGCCTTCCATCACGTCCAGGAGGACGATATCTCCAAGTCTGCGGGCCAGGGCCCAGTGGGCGGCGGTGGCACCGACATTGCCGGCACCGATGATGGTGATCTTTTTCTCCATTGTCTCTGTTTCCTTTTTCTCTTCTGACCGGCCAGGCCGGTTGCAGTCTTCAGCAGGCCATCGCGTCAGCGATGGCGCCATGGTTCATGCACGCAATAGATGATTCCTCCTGCCGTGACGCCGCCCTGCGGTGTCACGCCGGGGAAGATGCGGATTTCCGTCAGGGGGTGCGCCCGCCCGGCGGGTATGCGGGTGGACCCGGGAAGAGTCCGGGACCACCTCTCATATCAGTTCCCGGCAGCGGCCAGGACGGCCTCGACCCGCGCGATATCGCGCGGCGTGTCGACCTCGATGGAGTCGTGCTCGGTGAGCACCACCCGGATGGTGTGACCATACTCCAGGGCGCGCAGCTGCTCCAGTTTTTCAAACCGTTCCCACTCGCCCTCGGGCAGGCCGACAAAGGTGAGCAAAAATCCCTTGCGGTAGGCGTAAAAGCC
>DRKI01000168.1 GCA_011051875.1 Desulfobulbus sp.
CAGGTAGAGGGTGCCGTAGAGGAGCGGGACCAGGGCGACGAAAAGCAGGGGCCACCAGCCGGCCGGGCCGGGCATGGCCAGCGAAAGCAGCAGGGCCGAGGCCAGGCCCATGGCAGCGGCGAAACCGCGCCCCTGCCGGTATGAAGCAGGCGGCCGGGGCATCAGATTTTCCTGATCCTGACGGTCCTGATCCGCCGGGGATCGGCGGTCATGACCCGGAAGGAGAGCGGCGGCGCGTTGACCACGGTCCCGGCCTCCGGTACCCGCCCCAGGCGGTGAAGAATGAAACCGCCCACGGACTCGTAGGGACCGTCGGGCAGGAAGACACCGAAGTGCTCCTCCACCTCCTCGATATCGATCTTGGCGTCCACGATGATGGTCCGGTCGTCCACTACCCGCAGTTCCCGTTCTTCCTGATCGTGCTCGTCGTCGATCTCGCCCACGATCTCCTCGATGATATCCTCCAGGGTGACCAAGCCGCGCACGCCGCCGAACTCGTCGGTGACAATGGCCATGTGCGTTTTCCTGGACTGGAACTCGCGCAGAAGCTCGGTGATGGGCTTGGACTCGGGAATAAAGTAGGGCGGATTGAAATACTCTTCCGGCCCCGTCCCATGCTCCATGTCATCCACGCAGAACCGGAGCAGGTCCTTGGCGTGCAGGATGCCGATGATCCGGTCCTGGGTGTCCTGGCAGATGGGGATCCTGGTATAGCCCTCATCGGTGATGAGCCGGATCAGGTCCTTCACCGAGGCGGAACGGTCGGCAATGACCATTTCGGCCGAGGGAGTCATGACCTCCGAGGCCACGGTCTCCCGGAAGTCGAAGATCGAGTTGATCAGCCGTTCCTCGTGGCGGCTGATCAGTCCCTGCTCTTCCCCTTCCTCGAGCAGTTCCTGGATTTCCTGCTCCAGCTCCTCGGTGGTGTCCGGCGTCCCGCGGAGGCGGAGCAGGGAGCGCAACCGCTGCCAAAAGCCCCGTCCCTCTCCTGTGCCGTTGTGCTGTGTCTGCTGGTCATCCATGGTCAGAATGCATCATACCCGGGTGAATCTACTCTTTTTTTCACTTTCTGGCTTTGCAAGTCGCACCAGGTAGAGTACAGTAGTTCGTTTCATCTGTGAATACAAATTCCCACGATTTATCCCGAACAGCCCCGCCCCTTCCCTGTGCAGGCGATACGGCCACCGGCGGCGGTGCCGGGAGAATTGCTTATATACCAATTATACACCACCCGGCGGCGGGAAGTGAGTACTTTGGCCGGCAGAACCCGGTCACCATTCCAGCCGCATGAATATATAAGAGGTTTTCGCGTGCAGGGCAAAGTACTGATCGCCAACCGCGGAGAGATCGCCATCCGGATCATGGAGGCCTGCCAGGGCCTGGGCCTGGAATACGTGGTCGTCTACACCGACGCCGACCGTGATTCCGAGCATGTGCAGCGGAACCGGCTCCAGGGGCCGGACCAGAATGCCTGGCGGGTCACCAGCTACACCGACCCCAACGATATCCTGGCCGTGGCCGATCATACCGGGTGCACCGCCATCCACCCGGGTTACGGTTTCTTTTCTGAGGATTTCCGCTTCGCCCGCAGGGTCACGATCCGCGACCGGCCCCTGACCTTCATCGGGCCGGGCTGGGAGGTGATCAAGAACCTGGGCGACAAGATCAACACCAAGCGGGTCGCCAACCGGCTCGGCATCCCCACCATCCCGGGCACCGACGCCCCCATCTACAACGAGATGGAGGCCGAGGAAATCGCCCAGCATCTCTTCGACGTCCAGGAGGACGAAGAGATCGACCAGCCGGCCGTCCTGATCAAGGCCGCGGCCGGCGGCGGCGGCATGGGCATCGAGGAGGTCAACCGCATCGAACAGTTCCGCCGCGTCTACCGCCAGGTGCAGAACTATGCCAAGCGCCAGTTTGGAGACGGCGGCGTGCTCATCGAGCAGCGGCTGCGTGACTTCAACCACCTGGAGGTGCAGCTCCTCTGCTCCCGCCACAACGAGCGGGTCCACTTCGGCTCCCGCAACTGTACCATCCAGTCCACGGGCCGCCAGAAACGGATCGAGGCCGCGCCCGGATTCGACGACTCCTGCTACAACTATTCCTTTGATGCGCCCGGAGTGCTGGACCGGATCGTCGAATACTCGCTGCGCCTGGCCGATCATGTCGGCTACGACAACGTCGGCACCTGGGAATGGATCGTCAGCCGGAGCGGCAAGCCCTACCTGCTGGAGGTCAATACCCGCATCCAGGTGGAAAACGATGTCTCGGCCAGGATCAGTTACCTGAACGGCAGACACCCCAACCTGATCCGCGAACAGATCCGGCTGGCCCTGGGCGAGCCCATGGGATACTCCCAGGAGGATATCGAGTTCCGCGGCGCCTCCATCGAGCTGCGGATCGTGGCCGAGGACACCAGGCGCGACTTCGCGCCCTGGATCGGCACCATCACCCGCTTCGACCTGCCGCGCCACGACTGGTCTGCCGTCTACACCCATGTCCCCTCGGACCGACCCTACCCGATCCCCAGCGAATACGATCCCAACCTGGCGCTTGCCCTGGTCTGGGGTGACTCCATGAACCAGGCCAAGCAGCGGGCCCTCGAGTTCATCGAACAGGCAAGGATCGAGGGGACCGACTCCGCGGGCGGCGGTATCATCACCAACCTGGACTATCTCCGCGACAATCTCGACCGGCTGCTGACCTTCTGAGCCGGCCTGCGCCGGCAAGAACGGCACATTCGTCTGCCGGGCAGCCCGATGACACGATATGAACGATCTTCTCAAACAACTGCACGACATCGAGCAGCGCATCGATTACCTCATCCACATCAAGGATGCGGCCGACTGGGGCAACCTGTCGGTTTTCAAGGAGGCCTGCGCCAAGCTCAAGGATTCGGTCTACGACATGAAGGAGGACGAGTTCGCCGGGCAGATCGGCAAGCTCGAGGAGTCCATCCGTTTCCTGGAGGTGCGCTGCGAGGAGGGGCTGACCCCCATGGAGCGGGTACGCATCGTGCGCAGTCCCCTGCGATTCTCGCTCAAGGACATCCTGGAAAACGTCTACGAGGAGTACACCGAGCTGGGCGGCGAGGGCGAGGCCAACATCGACCCCGCCATGGTGGTGGCCAAGGCCAACATCGTGCGCCGGATCAAGAGAAAACCCTACACCTCGCCGGTCATGGTCATCGGCCAGGAGGTGGGCCATGGCGAGGAGTTCCGCAACGGCGGCTCCTGCAAACCCTGGGGCAACGAGAAGGCCCTGCGCTACATGCGGGTCGCCGAGACCGAGGGCATCCCCATCCACTTCTACATCTTCACCCCCGGCTCCTATCCCATCGAGGAGTATCCCGGCGCAGCCCAGCAGATCGCCCGCAACCTCTACGCCATGACCAAGCTCGGCGTGCCCATCATCTCGGTGATCTCCGAGGGCGGATCGGGCGGGGCCGAGGCCATTGGCTTGAGCGATTTCCGGATCATGTTCTCGCACGGCTACTACTCGGTCATCTCGCCCGAGGGCGCGGCGGCCATCGAGGGCAAGGTGCGCGAGGGCCAGAAGGTACCGGCGGCGCTGATCGAGAAATGCGCCCGCCAGCTCCACATCACGGCCGAGGACAACCTGCGGCTCGGCACCATTGACCGCATCATCCAGGAGCCGCCCCTGGGCGCGAAAAGCGATGACTTCGCCTTTTTCGCCCGCATCCGTTCCGAGATCATCCGCGCCACCGACGAGGTGGTCCTGCGCACCAAGAGCGTGCGCGGTTTCCGGGCCTACGAGGTGAAGCGCAAGAAGGCGGTCAACCCGGAGGAGGCGCCGCAGATCGACATCCCGTGGGATCTTGACCCGAAGGAGAAAAGACGGCTGTTGGCCCTGCGCTCGAAAAAGTACCGGGAGATGGCCCTTAACGGCTTCGGCGGCGAGGCCATGCCCGCGGAAAATATCTTCAAGTCCCTGCTGGCGGCGTCGGAGAAGCTCTATTACACCTTCCGCTACGACGTGGTCAAGAACCAGCAGAAGCAGATGCAGAAGAAGCTCAAGGAGGTCAGCGGCGAGGGTTCGGTCCTGATCCAGCGGCTGACCGAGCCTTTTGTCTCGGCCTATGCCTTTGTCCGGCGCAAGGAAAAGAAAAAAACAGCCAAGGCCGCCCCCCTGATCACCACGCCGGGCCCGGGCCAGGAGCAGGATCCCCTGGAGCTGACCGACACCTACACCAGCCCACTCGCCAACGAGGACCGGACCGTGACCTGTCCCAACGCGGCAAAGTATGGCTGCAAGGACCTCTGGGTGCCGGACCTGTACGGCGAATTCTGCGGGGTCTGCGAAAACTGCGGCCACCACTTTCCCCTGGAATACCAGTGGTACATCAAGAACATCTTTGATCCCGACTCGGTCCGATCCTTCAACACGGACATCTATTCCAAGAATCCGCTCCAGTACGAGGGATTTGACGAGCGGCTGCAGATGGCGCGCAGCAAGACCGGGCTCGGCAGCGCCAACCTGACCTTCCACGCCCGGGTGATGGACATCCACCTGGTGGTCACCATGCTGATCGCGGACTTCCGCAACGGCACGGTGG
>DRKI01000169.1 GCA_011051875.1 Desulfobulbus sp.
CCTCCCTGCTGGAGCACGCAGGTCTGCCTGTTTTCGTGGTCCAGGGGGACGAGGGCAACATCAAGATCACCCGGCCCGGCGACATGACTCTGGCCGCCGGCCTGCTCCAGGGGGAGGACATGATGAAGATCGGGCACGGATTCGATGCCCACCGGCTGGTGGAAGGCCGCGAGCTGGTCCTGGGCGGAGTGGCGATCGACTTCGACCGGGGCCTGCTCGGTCACTCGGATGCCGATGTCCTGACCCATGCCCTGATCGACGCCATCCTGGGCGCGGCCGGGGCCGGGGATATCGGCAGCCATTTTCCCGACAGTGACGAACGCTACCACGGCATCTCCAGCATCAGGCTGCTGGAGGAGACCGTGACCCTGGCAGCGCAAGGCGGCCTGCAGCTTGCCAACGGGGACCTCACCATCCTCTGCCAGCGGCCGCGACTGGCCCCCCACCTGGCCGCCATGCGCGAAAACCTGGCCGCAGCCTGCCGGGTAGCCCCGGACCGGATCAACATCAAGGCGACCACCACCGAGCAGATGGGCTACACCGGCCGCGGCGAAGGCATCGCCGCCCATGCCGTGGTCCTGCTCCGGCCGGCGCCATCCCGGACGTGAAACCGCAGAGCGGTGTCCCGGGGAGAACCCCCTATGTCCGCAAGAGCGGATCCAGCCAATGATGAAAATTCCCATAGACCGCGAGCGACTGGCAGAGACCTTCACCATGCTCTGCGAGACCGACAGCCCATCCCGGAAAGAGGGTCGCATGGCCGATGTGCTGCGCCGGATCTTTACCGGATTCGGCCCGGAACAGGCCATGGAGGACGACTCGGCCCGGCTGACGGGCTCGGAATGCGGCAACCTGCTGTTCCGCTTCGCCGGAAGCGCGGGAGAACCGCTTTTTTTCAACTGCCACATGGACACGGTGGAACCGGGCGTGGGCGTGCGGGTACGGCGCAGGGGCGATATCTTCACCAGCGCGGGTGACACCGTGCTCGGCAGCGACGACAAGTCCGGCATTGCCGCCCTCATCGAGGCCATGCGGGTGCTCCGGGAAAGCGGTCTCGAGCATGCGCCGGTGGAGTTCATCTTCACCACCTGCGAGGAGATCGGGCTTCTGGGCGCCAAGGCCCTGGATCCGGCCCTGGTCCGCGCCCGGCAGGGCTATGCCCTGGACTCCAGCGGCTTTGGCAGGGTCATCATCGGGGCGCCGGCATCCAACCGCATCATGTTCACGGTCCGGGGCGTGGCCGCCCATGCCGGCCTGCACCCGGAGTGGGGGATCAACGCCATCTCGTTGGCAGCGCAGGCCATCAGCCGCTGCCCGTCGGGGAGGATCGATCCCGAGAGCACGGTCAACCTCGGTACCATCCACGGCGGCACAGCCTCCAACATTGTGCCGGAGAAGGTGGTCATCGAGGGCGAGGTGCGCAGCCACTCGCAGCGTCGGCTGGAGGAGCTGACCTGCCGCCTTGGCGACGTGTTCAGGAAGACCGTGGCCGACTGGCAGGACCCGGACGGCCAGGCGCGCGGCAGGCCCGGCCTGGAGGTGGACGTGCGCCCCGACTTTCCCCTCATGCGCCTCTCGCGCCAGGAGCCGGTGGTCAGGCGGGTTGCGCGGGCCGCGGCCGCCATCGGCATGGACCTGCGCTTCGAGGTCGCCGGCGGCGGCTCGGACGCCAATATCTTCAACGGCCATGGCCTGCGGACGGCCATCATCGCCACCGGCATGCGCCACGTCCATTCCACCGACGAGGAGGTCAGCCTGGCCGACATGGTGGAGCTGACCCGGCTGCTGATCTCGCTGATGGCCGCGCCGGCGTCCCGGTAGCCTGGCACAGGCACACCCCCGGCCCTGCGGCCAGGTACGCGTCCCGGCCGGGCGTGTCCGCAACAGGGGCGCCGGAAGGCGAGGATTTTCAATCCTCCAGGACCTCCTTGATCACCCTGCTCAGCTCGCCCATCCGGTAGGGCTTGACCACCACGCCATGGAAACCGTACACCTTGTAGTCCGACATGATCCGATGGCTGGAATAACCGCTTGAGACCACGGCCCGCACCTCGGGATCCAGCCGGCGCAGTTCTTCCAGGGTCTCCTTGCCGCCCATGCCGCCGGGGATGGTCAGGTCCATGATGACGACATCAAATCCCCGTCCCTGCTCCATGGCCTCCCGGTAGACCTGTACCGCCTGCCGGCCGTCGGCCACCGATTCCACCTCGTAGCCCATGGTGTCGAGCATGGCGCACGCAACGGCCCGCACCATCTCCTCGTCATCCATGACCAGTATATGGCCGGCCCCGGTTCCGGGCGTCACCGGCGGCGGCGCAACCTGCCGGTCACACTCCTCCCCCTCGGCAACCGCGGGCAGGTAGACATAGAAGATGCTACCGCTGCCCACCACCGAGTCCACGGTGATGTGGCCGCCGTGCTTGCTGATGATAGCGTAGCAGATGGCGAGCCCCAGGCCGTTGCCCGCCTCCTTGGTGGTGAAGTAGGGATCAAAGATCTTGTCCCGGTGTTCCGGCAGGATACCGACCCCGTGGTCCTCCACCGAGACCTGGATATAGTTGCCCGGCGTCAGCGGCAGGGAGGAGTCGTCGCTGATCTCGTAGTTGACCGCGCCGATCCTGATTTCTCCGCCATCGGGCATGGCCTGCATGGCGTTGATTACCAGGTTGTCGATCACCTGTCCCACCTGGCCGACATCGGCCCGGGTCAGCCAGAGGTTGGACGCGATCTCGAATGTTGCCTGGATGCGGGAACCGCGCAGGACGAAACCGGCCGACTCCCGGATCACGCTCGACAGATCAACGGTCTGGCAGACCGGGGCGCCGCCGCGGGAAAAGGTGAGAAGCTGCTTGGTCAGGTCCCGGGCCCGCAGGCTGGCCTGTTCCGCGTCCGCAATGTGGCGGTAGTGGGGATCGCTCTGCCTGGAGGTGATCCTGGCCAGGGAGAGATTCCCCAGGATGGCGGTGAGCAGGTTGTTGAAGTCATGGGCAATGCCGCCGGCGAGCACGCCCACCGACTCCAGTTTCTTCGCCTTGGCCAGCTCCTCCTCCATCTTGCGCTGTTCGCTGACATCGGAAAAGACCAGGACCGCGCCGATCACCTGCTCCCGGTTATCGGTGAGCGGCGCACAGCTCTCGGTGACCAGGGTCTCCTCGCCGTTTCTCGCCCGCAGGACCAGGTCGCCCCGCACCAGTTCCGGCCTCTCCTGGGCCAGGATGCGGGCAACCGGATTGAGGATCTCCCTGCCCGTGCTCATGCTCACAACCCGGAAGATCTCCTCCACCGGCCTGCCCCGTGCCTCCTCCTCGCTCCAGCCGGTGAGCTGCTCGGCAACCCGGTTGACCAGGACCACCCTGCCCTCGATATCCGCGGCGATCACACCGTCGGCTATGGACTGCAGGGTCACCTGCAGCCGCTCCGACTCCGCGGACAGCTCCTGTTCGGCCTTTTCGCGGCTGGCGATCTCCCGGTTGAGATCCTCGATACGCTCGCCGATGGTGGCGGCCATGCGGTTGAAGCCCCGCACCAGGTCGCCGATCTCGTCCTGCCGCCGGACCTCCAGCCGCTCAACCTCCTCGCCCTGCTGCATCCTGCCCATGACCTCGGCCAGCCGGTGCAGCGGCCCGGCAATGGAGCGGGACACCAGCCAGGTCAGGACCAGGGCCAGGACCATGGCCGCGCCGAAGATGGCCAGCATCAGGCCGCGGACACTGGTGATCAGGTTGTGAAAAGAAGACAGGGGCCGGAAACAGAGGATGGCGGCAACAGGTTCATCCTCCGGTGTGTCCAGGGGCATGTAGTCATACACCTGCTGCCCGTCGTCTCCGGGCATGAACAGCATGCCGACCTTGCTGACGCCCGCCTTCCTGCAGTAATCCAGGGTGACGGGAAACCGGACGCCCCGCAGCCGCCGTCCGGTCTTGTCCAGGATCGAGGTCATGGCCACCCGGTTGCCGACCACCAGGGCGACGCCATCGCCGTTGGCCGCCTCCTGCAGCCGGTCAAGGAGGCGGTGGTTATCCGTCACCATGGTGCCGCCGAAGACCATGCCCACGACCTTGTCCCGGATGATGATGGGACTGGCCGCCTCGATGGCCAGCACCGGTGCGTTGGTGATGTCCTTGCCACGCAGTTCGAGGAAGTGAAGCAGGGTGGCGTCCTGTTCCAGCATGGTGCCGGCCGACCAGAGGCCGCTGAGCATACCCTCCTCGACAATGGGGTGATCGAAGAAATCTCCGCCCAGGCTCTTGCCGGGAAAGGGCGAGACCTTCAGCTCGCCGAGGCCGTCGGTAACCAGGAGAAAGTCGAGCTGGTACTGGGTGGTCAGCTGTTCGATATGATTGCGCAACTGGCCCAGGATGCCCAGGCGCAGGGTGGTCTTGACCGTGTTGTCCAGGGAAACCGCGTGGATGGCCGCGCCCACCCTGGCCACCTCGTTGCGATAACTGAGCGAGGCGGCCGAGACATCGGCGTGGAGCTGCCGCTGCATGTCATCGACAAGATGCTCCCTGAGCACGTGCACCGCGCCCCAGGTGGCGAGAAACATGGGAACCAGCACGGAAACAAAGGTCAGAACCTGCAGGCGACTGCGCAGGGAATAGAGCAGCCACCGCCTGCGGCGTCCGCTGTGGTGTTCCCGGTCTTGACGAGAAGAGTCTGTTGTCATTGTGCCCTGCCCGGCTCCATCTGCTCGTAGACCCGGCCGGCAGCCTCGAGGATATCCACCGGCACCCGGATACCGAGCTGCCTGGCCCGCGCCAGGTTGATGGCGATATAGGACTCCGCCGGTTTCTCGATCGGGATCTCGCCCACATCTTCTCCCTTGAGGACACGGACAAGCTGTCGCCCCAGCTGGTGGCCGCTGGCCTCCAGGTCGATGCCGGCCGAGACCAGGTATCCGTACCGCACCCAGTCGGTGAAAAAGGTAAAGCCGGGCTTTGTCTGGTGCGCAAAGAGCCAGGTGAGGGTATCGGCCATGGGCCGCACGGTGCCGTCGTCGTTCCGCAGCCCCAGGGGACCGGTGACCGCCACCATGTCCACGCCCGGATCCGCATCAAGCTTGCGGATCAGGGACTGCAGTCCGGCAAAGGTAGCCACGTGCCTGGCCTCGATGGAGACGATGGGACAGTCTTTTTTCCTGCACTGTCTCACCACCTGCACAAAATCCTCGGTCACCGTCTTCAGCCACGGCTCTGCTTCGGAAGTGACCACCACGACACGGCGGGCAGCGGGCACAATCTCGTGAGCGGTCTCCAGTGTCTTTACATAATCCACCTCCTCGGTGACGCCGGTCACGTTGCCGCCCGGTCTCCGACGGGAATCCATGAACGGTTTGATCCGGTTATAGACCTCGGGCCGCACGTTGATACCGCCGAACAGGACCGGCACGTCGCTGCCGACCAGGGGCGGCAGGACCCCGGACACGGCCGGATCATCCAGGATCACGATCACATCCGGGTCCAGGCACTTCACCGCGCCCAGCGCCTCCCGGGCCTGGATCCTGATCTGCCGGGATGTCGTGTACTTCTGCCGTGTCTCCATGTAGAACCGGCTGATGGTGAGGTTCCGGTCTTCGAACCAATTGTTTTTTTTCAGTTCATCGAGCATGCCCCGCTCGATGCTGCCACCGGAGCCGACCCCCTTGCCGTAGCTGTGCACGATGAGGAGGTGGAGTTTTTTCAGCATGGTGCCGGGCAGCATCTTTTCATAGACCTCGTCAGCCGCGGCCAGCAGGTCGGTGGGGATGGCGATACCAAGCTGCCTGGCCCGGGCCATGTTGAAGACAATGGCATAATCGGCGGTATCCTCGATCCTGATCTCGCCGGCCGGTGTCCCCCGGAGGATGCCGGCCACCTTGTCGGCCGTCTGTTCGCCCATGGAGACGAAGTTGACCGACACGCCGCCCAGGATCCCCATCCTGGAGACAACGTAGTTGACGGCCATGCCCGGTTTGCGACCGTGCCGCAGGGTCCAGCGGAAGAGGTCCTCGCCGGTGACCATGGAGCCGTCGGCGGCGGGCAGGCGGACCGCCACCGGGTAATAGGCCCCGATCCCGGGATCACTGTTGATACGCAGGATGAACCGCTTGTACTGGGCAAAACTCTCTGCCTGCCAGATGGAATAGAGGATATCGGTCTCGTTGTTGAACAGCTCCTCCTGGATCTGTCGCTTGATGGCGTATCCAGTGGGCGAGTCGTCAACGATGAACACCACCCGTTTCAGGCCGGGAACGATCTCCTTCATCAGCTGCAGCGACTTGTCGATGTAGAGCCGCTCATGGACGCCGGTGACATTGTGGCCCGGCTGTTCCCTGCTGTCCATGAACTCCCGGGAGCGGTTATAGAGCTCGGGCTGGTTGTTCATACCGGAGAAGACCACCGGGATATCGGTGTCCACCAGGGGCATCATCACGGTGCGGATGGCGTTGTCATCCATGGTGACCACCACGTCCGGCCTGAGCGATGCCACCAGCTTCAGGGCCTCCCTTCCCCTGGCCCTGATCTGCTCGGGGCTGGTGTATTTCCGCTTGGTATCCATGTAGAACCGCCGGATATCCACACTCTTGCCGTCGATGAACCCGTGCCGGGCCAGGCCCTGCACCAGTCCCTTGTCCTCGGGTTCAGAGGCCAGGTTGCCCGGATCATAGCTGTGGACCACCAGGACCAGGGGCAGTCGCCCGGCCCGGCCGGGGCCGGCCGGCGGAAGGACCGCCAGGCAGACGGCCCAGGCCAGGAAGGAAAGCAGGAAGGGAAACCGGTGTCTCGCGCGCATTCTCATAGTGTCTCTTCCAGGACCACCGCACCCTGCCTGCCCTCGCGCACCTCGCCGATGACCACGGCCGCGGATCCGGGATCCTCCCCCCGCAATCGCTCGACCAGCAGTTGCGCCGCGGCCGGGGCAAGGGCCATCAGGAGACCGCCCGAGGTCTGCGGATCAAAGACCACCATCTCCGCCACCGAGTCGGGCGCAAGCCGGCTGCTGAACCAGGGAGCGTAGTGGCGGTGGTTGGTATAGGCGCCCTCGGGGATGATGCCCATTTCCACGAACTCCGCCACTTCCGGCAGCATGGGCAGGCGGGAGCTGTCCAGGTGGATGGCCACCCCGGAGGCCGCGGCCATCTCGTGCGCGTGGCCGGCCAGGCCGAAGCCGGTGATGTCGGTGCAGGCGTGCACGGCCGGCTCCGGCCGGTGCCGGAACGTATCCGAGGCCACGATCTCGGCCGGCAGGCGGTTCAGGGCCGCCATGGTCTCCACCAGGCCTTTCTCGGTCTCTTCTCCGGCCAGGCCGCCCTTGATCGCCGTGGCCAGGATGCCGGTCCCCAGCGGCTTGGTCAGGACCAGGAGGTCGCCGGGCCGGGCGCCGCTGTTGAGCAGGACCCGGTCCGGGTGGACGATACCGGTGACCGCCAGTCCGTACTTCAGTTCCGTATCCTCGATGGAATGGCCGCCGACCAGGAGCGCACCCGCCTCCCTGATCTTGTCGAGCCCGCCTTCCACCACCCGGCGGAAGACCGTCTCCTCCATGCTCTGCACGGGACAGGCAAGGATGTTCATGCAGAGCAGGGGCCGGCCGCCCATGGCGTAGACATCGGAGAGCGCATTGGCGGCGGTGATCTGGCCAAAGGCGAACGGGTCATCGACGATGGGTGTGAAAAAGTCGAGGGTCTGGATCAGGGCGGTGGTATCGTTCAGACGGTAGACACCGGCGTCGTCGCAGGTCTCGCTGCCGACAATCAGGTTGCTGTCCGCGGGCAGGTTCAGCCCGCAGAGGATCCGGCCCAGGTCCCCCGGGCCCAGCTTGGCTGCTCAGCCGGCAGCCTTGACAGTACGGGTCAGCCTGGGTGTGGACGGCTCTTTCATTTCCGGTGCGCTCTCAGGTGAAAATATTGTTTTTTTGTCCGGCTGCATGCTAATATTCTACCAAATCTCCTTCTATTTTGTTGAAAAAAAATCGGTAATCTGGTTTGAAATAATCTTCACGGTCCGGCCGGGTCATCACCGCCTGCGGCCGGCCCCCCGGAATAGGAATCCCGGCCAGGTACCCACCGCAGGCACAGAATGACGCGGCAGATATTCCGGATTCTGATTTCCGACCTTCTGATTTCTGATACGCACCGAGGCACAAGGAGTCCATCTTTGTGCCTCATCACTTTTTTCAGACACGACCCGCACTGACGCGGGACCCGGCAATGGAACAGCAACACCCTGATTTCAGCAGGTGGGGCAGGCCCCGCCACGAATGCGGCATCTGTGGCATCTTCGGGCACGAGGACGCCTCCAAACTCACCTACTTCGGCCTCTATGCCCTCCAGCACCGCGGCCAGGAGAGCGCCGGCATCGTCGCCAGCAACGGCGAAAGGGTCCGGATCCACAAGAACATGGGGCTTGTGCCCGAGGTCTTTTCCGAGCAGACCCTGCAGCATCTCTCGGGTCACCTGGCCGTGGGCCATGTCCGCTACTCCACCACCGGCGAGTCCAACATCATCAACACCCAGCCCTTCCTGGTCACCCACAAGGGCATGCCGCTGGCCGTGGCCCACAACGGCAACCTGGTCAACTCCATCGACC
>DRKI01000170.1 GCA_011051875.1 Desulfobulbus sp.
AAAAAGAAGATCCGGGTACTGAACATCTTTTTCCTGGTCATCATCACCGCCATGGTGGCCTATACGTCGCTGACCCTGTTTCGGCAGAAGAGCGACGGCCTGGTGATCAATATCGCAGGCCGGCAGCGGATGCTGACCCAGAAGTTCACCAAGGAGTTTTTCCTCTCCCTTGCCCTGCCGGGAGCAGAGAGCGCTGACGCCGACCGTGCCCAGATGAACAAGACCAGGCGGCTCTTCGAACTTTCCCTGGCCGCCCTCACTGATGGAGGCCAGACCTTCATGGATCTCGGCCTGACCAAGCCGGTGCAACTGTCGGGCACCGGGAACAGCGAGGTCCGGGCGCAGCTTGTGGAGGTGAAAAAACTGTGGGGCCAACTCCTGAGTGAGATTGCGCAGGTCGGGCCCGGCGGCTCCACCGCGGACCATCTGGCCCGGATCAACACCCTGAGCGTCCGGGTTCTGGCCAGCATGAACAAGGCCGTGGGCATGCTGGCCGACCAGTCGGACAGCAAGGTACGCTTTCTGCTCGTCTCCCTGGTTGTGCTGTGGCTGATGGCCACGGCCATTGCCATGCAGATCTCGTCTCTGCTGGTCGCGCGGATCACGGCGCCGCTCAACCGGATGGTGGCCACTGCCAAGCGCATCACCAACGGGGACCTGCGCCACTACGAGAGCGAACCACCCCCCAATGACGAGATCGGTTTCGTGGCCCGGCAGATCGATGTCATGCGGCGCTCGTTGAGCGACATCATCCACGTGGTGCAGCAGAACGGTCAGCAGATGACCCACTCTTCCTACCAGATCGCCAGGATCTCGGGTGAGATCTCCGATGCCAGCGCCCGCGAGCAGCAGAGTTCGGAACAGGTGTTGCAAGCGATCAGTAGCCTGCTGGAGATCTCCGATGCGGTCAGTTCCCAGATGGAGATCGCCCGCGAGACCGTGGCCCAGACCAGGGCCCAGACCGAGGAGGGTATTACCGCTGTCCACCAGAACATCGGTGAACTGGCCGAGACCGTGGAGAGTGTCAACGAGACGGCCCGCCAGATGGGCGCCCTGGAAAAGGCCACCGGCCAGATCCACAACATCATCGAGTCGATCCAGAACATTGCCGACCAGACCAACCTGCTGGCCTTGAACGCCACCATCGAGGCGGCCCGGGCCGGCGAGGCGGGCAAGGGATTTGCCGTGGTGGCCAACGAGATCAAGGATCTGGCCAAACAGACCGCGGAATCGACCACCGAGATCACCAACCTCATCAACCGCCTCACCGAGCGGGTGGCCGAGTCGGTGGGCTCCATGCAGAATGTCGTCGACAAGGTGCACCACTCGCGGCAGGAGTCGGAAAAGACCGTGTCCGCCTTCGAGACCATGACCGAGGGGATCAACCAGACCATGGGGAGCACCGAGGAGATCGTCCGGTTCAATGACCAGCAGACAGAGCAGTTGAACCAGCTCTATGAGCGGATCAACGACCTGTTCGATGTCCTCCGCCAGAGCTCGAAGAAGTCTGACGCGACGGCCCTGGTCGCAGACGATCTCCACTTCATCGCCGAGGAGCTGGACCGGATGCTCGGCCGATTCGAGACCGACCCGGTGGCCACCACGGTCAAAAGAAAGGATGGCGACAAGCGGGAGCATCCGCGGATACGGAACAATATCCGGCTCCAGCTCCGCATGGGGGATGACGTTGTCGAGGGGATCACCCGTGACCTCAGCCTGGGCGGATTCCGCATCAAGTGCCGGGAGAAACTGGATTGGAGAAAGGATACGCCCCTGGATCTCATCATATTCCTGCCGACCGACGGCAGTGCGGCGAACGAGGAGACCGTGACCGTGACGGCCAGGATCCTGCACGAGCAGAAAGAGGACGGCTTCTATCTCTATGGCGCTCGCTGCAACTGCCAGGATCCTTCGATTCGCGAGAAACTGGTCCAGGTGTTTACCTATTTCCAGAAACCCTACGAGTACGAGGCCTGATGATCAGGGCGGTGTTCACGCCGGCAGGATAATGGTGAAGGTCGAGCCGCGGCCGGGATGACTGTCCACCTGCACGGTGGCGTTGTGGGCCTGGGCGATGTGTTTGACAATGGCCAGTCCGAGGCCCGTGCCGCCGGCCTCGCGGCTGCGGGCCCGGTCGCAGCGGTAGAATCGCTCGAAGATGCGTTGCTGGTGTTCCCTGGCGATGCCGGGGCCCTGGTCCCGGACCGAAAGACGAATCACCCTGCGGCCGTCATCTTCCCGGCCGGCCGTTGCCTGGAGAACGACCCGTGAGTGGTCGGGGCTGTAGGTGATGGCGTTGGTCAGCAGGTTGATGACCGCCTGTTCCATCATGGCCCGGTTGAGGGGTGCTTCCAGGGACGGTTCGCATTCGATGGCCAGTGTGATCCCCTTCTGGTCAGCGCTCACCGAGCAGGTCTGCCGGCAGAAGTCGAGCAGGGAAAAGATGTTTTCCCTGGCTTTCCGGATGGCGTCTTTTTCTGTTGTGTCCTCGATGCGGGAGAGGGTGAGCAGGTCATCAACAATGGCATCGAGGCGGCTGGCCTGCCGGCCTATGATCTCCAGGAAACGGCGGCTGTGGTCCGGATCATTGACGGCACCGTCACGCAGGGTCTCCACGTAGCCGCGGATGGCGGTGATCGGCGTCTTCAGCTCGTGGGAGACGTTGGCCACAAAATCCCTCCTGATCGTCTCCAGCCGGTGGATCCTGGTGACATTATCCAGGGCCACCAGGACCCCCATCTCTTTACCGTCCCCGTCATACAGGGGCACCGCATTCAGTGAGAGCAGCACCTCTTCTTCGCCGCTGTTGAGCACGATATCCCGGCTTGCCGGTTCCCCCATGTCCAGTGCCCTGACAATGAATGCCTGCAGGTCACGATTGCGGAGCACCCCTTCCATGGGCTTTTCCTTGACCGCCTGGGGATCGACCTGAAACAGGCCGGCAGCGGTCCGGTTGATGCGGATGACCCGGTGCTGCCGGTCAATGGCCAGGATCCCCTCGGTCATGCTGCTGAACACGGCCTCGAGCTCGTTTTTCTGCTGAATGATGATCTTGATCCGTCGGCTCACCTGCTCGGCCATGTTGTTCAGGCTGCCGGCCAGGTCCGCGACCTCGCGCGAGACATGGGTGTCGCGCAGCAGGAGCGGCTGGTTGCTTTTGCCCGAGGCAAGCTGTTCCGCGGCAGCCCGCATCTCCTCCAGCGGCCGGCTGATCCGGCGGGCAATGAAATAGGAAAACAGGGCTGCCAACAGGATGATGAACAGGGTGCCGATCATGATCCGGCGGTGGATGGTGGCCAGGACCATGTCCATGGATGTGGCCGGTACCGACAGCCGCAGGACCCCCCGGTGCTCGGTCGTGTTCCCGGCCAGGGGAATGGCGACGTACAGCATCTTGCGGGCCAGGGTCTTGCTGAGGCGAAAGGAAGAGCCGACCCGGCCCTGGAAGGCGACCAGCACCTCGGGGCGGTGACCATGGTTGTCCATGTGGGCGGGATCCTCGTTGGAATCGGCCAGCACGGTGCCGTCGGCCGCGATGACCGTGATACGGGTCCGGGCCGCCCGCCCGGTCTGGCGGCAGAACTCCTGCAGCGAACCGGGGTTGCCGCGCAGCAGGTCGAGAATCTGCGGTCGCACCAGTACGGCCCGGGAGTGGATGTCTGCACGCATCTGGCGATAATAGAACCGGCGGACAGTGGTCGTGCCATACCAGCTCACCGCAGAGACCGCCAGGATGATGATCACCAGGCAGGCAAGAAAGATCTGCCAGAAGAGCGGACGGTTCCGCATGGGGCCACTGTTCATGGTCAGTGCCGGTTTTTCGTTGTCTCGCCTGCGGGCATCACTTCTCCTTCATGCGGTAGCCGATGCCCCGCACCGTCTCGATACAGCTTCCGGAAGCGCCTAATTTCTTGCGCAGGCCGAAGATCTGCACGTCCACGGCCCTGGGGGTGATGAGGTAGTCATAGCCCCTGATGGTGTCGATGATCTGCTGGCGGGTGAAGACCCAGCCCGGCCTGGAGGCCAGCAGCTCGAGGATGGTGAACTCGGTGGTGGTCAGGTGGACCGGGATATCGCCGACCAGGACCTGGTGCCTGCCCCGGTGGATGGTCATGGCGTGGATCCTGATGGACTCCGGCCCGGCGTCATCCTCCGCCTCTCCTGGCTCGTGACGTTTCCTGAGCTGGGCCCTGATGCGGGCGACCAGCACCTTGGGACTGAAGGGTTTGGTGACATAGTCATCCGCGCCTCCGGCAAGGCCGCTGATGATATCGTCTTCCTCGCCCTTGGCGGTCAGCATGATGACGGGAAGGCGGCTGAAGCGTTCCCTCGCCCTGATCATGGCGCAGATCTCCATGCCGTCCCTGCCCGGCAGCATGATGTCGAGCAGGACCAGGTCCACCTTTTCCTGTTCCAGCAACTGCAGGGCCTCCTCGCCGGAATCGGCGCAGGTGACGTGAAAACCGGACTTGATCAGGTTGTAGCTCACCAGTTGCTGGATGTCGATGTCGTCTTCCACGATCAGGATGGTTTCCTTTCCCACGCCTCAAGAACCTCTCTCTCCACAATCCGCGAGGACAGGACCGGTCCGTGTCCCGGTCCTGTGCCCGTGCCCTGTCTCCGGCACCCGGCAGGCGATGTCCGGTAGTGCCATCACCGGTCGACCGATGATGGCTCCGGCCGGGCAGGATGCACGTTGAAGGTCCCCGGTCAGCCATGGACCGGGCACGCGCCGTTGACCGGCTGCCAGGGGTTTTGCTGCCGTTTTGCTGATGAAGAAGATGACATGCTCCCCGGGGTGGCGCAACAGAAAATCGACATCCTAACAGAACCCTAATATTCATCTAATCAAACCATAACGAAAGCGGGGTATCTACTGCCTGCGCATGGTCAGCAAGGGCAGGACGACGGTGGACAAGACACGCGTCACGGCCACCTGGCCGATACGTTTCCGGCCATGACGGCTCATGCCGAAGGGGGGAATGACCAGTGGTGTATCAGCTTACCTTTCATCGTGAGATCGAACGGTTGAAAAACAGGTTCATGGTTCTGGGCAGCCTGGTGGAGGACCGGGTCAGGAAGGCCTGTGCCGCCATCCTCACCAGGGATCCGGACCTTCTCTCCGAGATCATCGGTTCTGACTGGGAGATTGACGAGATGGAGATCGAGATCGAGGAGGAATGCCTCAAGATACTGGCCCTGCATCAGCCGGTGGCCCGTGATCTCCGCCTGCTCATCGCCATCATCAAGATCAACAACGAACTCGAACGTATCGCGGACATCGCGGTGAACATCGCAAAAAGGGTGCAGACCATCAGCAAGGACTCGGACCTGGAGTTCACCATTGATTATCACCCCATGTCGGCCAGGGTCATGCAGATGCTCAAGATGGGGCTGGATTCCCTGGTCACCGAGGATGCCGCTCTCGCGCGCCGGATCTTCATCGAGGACGAGGTGGTGGACCAGTTGCGCAACCAGGCCTACAAGGGTGTGCTCCGGGCCCTGAACAGCGAGGTCGGTCACGCGGCCTGCCTGGTCAACCTGTACCTCCTGGCCAGGCACCTGGAGCGGATCGGCGACCGGGCCACCAATATCGCCGAGGAGGTGATCTACCTGGTGGAAGGTGAAATCGTGCGCGGCGACACGGAGTAGCCGGCAGCCATGTCCTTCCTCGTTGTTCCATGCCTCCTGCTCCTGCTGGCCTCGGTCGCCTTTGTCCAGGGCAAGCGACGGGCCCTTGCCGTCGCCGCAGGGGAGCGGCTCCACTCACGCCCCTGGTACCATGGCATGCTGGTTGCCCTCTGGTGCCTGATTCCCGGGCTGCTTATCTATCTTCTCTGGGTGTTTTTTGCCGACAGCATCCTTACCCGCCTGGTCCTCCAGGAGTTACCCCGGGAGATGCTGGCCCGGGGCGCAGCCCAGAAAACCCTGCTTGTCAATGACCTGCATAACCTGGTGGCGGGGCACGTGGCGGCCCGCGATATCGATCCGGTCCTGCAGCAGGCTGCGGACCACTACCGGGCCCTGGCCGCAACCGGCCGGATGTTCATGGCCTTTCTCATGCTGGGGACAGCGGTTCTTTCCGCCGCCCTGGTCTATTTCAGGATCAGTCCCGACCTGCGATCCCGCAACCATGTGGAGCAGATCATACGTGTGGGGCTCCTGCTCTGTTCCACTGTCGCGGTCCTGACCACCATCGGCATCGTTCTGTCGGTCCTGTTCGAGTCGATCCGTTTTTTCCGCCAGGTACCGCTGGCGGAGTTTCTCTTTGGCCTCAAGTGGAGTCCGCAGATGGCCATGCGCGCCGACCAGGTGGCCAGCTCCGGTTCCTTCGGCGCGGTGCCGGTCCTGGCCGGAACCTTCATGATCTCGGCCATTGCCCTTGCCGTGGCGGTGCCGGTGGGACTGATGTCGGCCATCTACCTTTCGGAGTATGCCGCGCCCGGTGTCCGGACCTGGGCCAAGCCCGCCATGGAGATCCTGGCCGGGGTGCCCACGGTGGTGTACGGCTTTTTTGCCGCCCTGGTGGTGGCACCCTGTATCAGGGATGTCGGGACCATGGCCGGCCTGGATGTCTCGTCCGAGAGTGCTCTTGCCGCCGGCCTGGTCATGGGGATCATGATCATTCCCTTTGTTTCCTCCCTGTCCGACGATGTCATCAACGCCGTGCCCCAGTCCCTGCGGGATGGGTCCTACGGCCTGGGTGCCACCCGGAGCGAGACCATCATCCACGTTGTCCTGCCCGCGGCGCTGCCCGGCATCGTCGGCGGTATCCTCCTGGCCGCGTCCCGCGCCATTGGCGAAACCATGATCGTGGTCATGGCCGCCGGCCTGTCGGCCCGCCTGACCGCCAATCCCCTGGAGGCTGTCACCACGGTCACGGTCCAGATTGTCACTCTCCTGGTGGGCGACCAGGAGTTTGACAGCCCCAAGACCCTGGCCGCCTTTGCCCTGGGACTCCTGCTGTTCGTGGTGACCCTGCTCCTGAACGTGGTGGCGCTTTACGTGGTCCGCCGTTACAGGGAAGAATATGAGTAGATTGCCGGGAGTCGAGCCATGCAGATGAACGACAAGGCACAGACCACCATGGATGTGGTGCATCGCGGACTGGCCAGGCGCTACCGGCGGGAGCGGCTGTTCCGGCGCCTGGGACTGACGGCCGTGCTCGTCAGCATCGGCTTCCTGGCCCTGCTGTTCGCTTCCATCGTCGCCAATGGCTGGACAGCCTTCCAGCAGACCGAGATCCTCCTGGATATCGATTTTGCCGCTGATCACTTTGACGTCGACAACCTGGCCAGGGCCAACTATTCAGCCCTGGTGAAACAGGGGCTGCGGCAACTGTTTCCCGATGTGCGGGGACGGAAGGACCGGCGCAGGTTGTACCGGCTGGTCAGTTCCGGGGCCGCCTTTCTCCTGCAGAAGATGGTCATGCAGGATACCAGCCTCATCGGAACCAGGCAGAGGGTCTGGCTGCCTGCGGACGACGAGGTGGACATGCTGATCAAGGGACACATATCGCGCGTGGGACCGGAAAGCCAGCGTCGGCTCAGTGACCGGCAGATCGCCTGGATCGATCACCTGACCGCCCTGGGACGTCTGAAAAAACGGTTCAACACGACGTTTTTCACGGCCGGAGATTCCCGCGAGCCCGAACTGGCCGGCATCAGGGGGGCGATGACGGGCTCGCTCCTGACCATGCTGGTCACCCTGCTGCTTTCCTTTCCCATGGGTGTTGCCGCGGCGGTCTATCTGGAGGAGTTCGCCCCCCGCACGTGGTGGACCGATCTGATCGAGGTCAATATCAACAACCTGGCCGCCGTGCCCTCCATTGTCTTCGGCCTGCTCGGCCTGGCCTTTTTCCTGGACGTTCTCGGCCTGCCCCGCTCGGCGCCGCTTGTGGGCGGCATGGTCCTCTCCCTGATGACACTGCCCACCATCATCATTGCCAGCCGGGCCTCGCTCAAGTCCGTGCCACCTTCCATTCGCGAGGCAGCCCTGGGTATCGGCGCCTCCAGGATGCAGGTTATTGTCCACCATGTCCTGCCCCTGGCCATGCCGGGCATGATGACCGGCACCATCATCGGTATGGCCCAGGCCCTGGGCGAGACCGCCCCCCTGCTCATGATCGGCATGGTGGCGTTCATCGTCGATGTTCCCTCGACCCTGACCGATCCGGCCACGGTGCTGCCGGTGCAGATCTATCTCTGGGCCGATGCCCCGGAACGCGCCTTTGTCGAACGGACCGCGGCTGCGATCATGGTCCTGCTCGCCTTTCTCATCTGCATGAACGGCCTTGCCGTGTTCCTGCGCCGGAGATTTGAGCGCCGCTGGTGATGCATTGTCAACTGTCCGCCATGTCGCAATCGAACAGTCTTCGAACCGAATCCTAACCGGTTGCTCATATTGGGGCGCTATCGTTGCACGGCGAAACCAGGGAGGCCGGGATGGACAGGGAAGCCCCACCCGGCCATGGACGGACCATTATTCAAGGAGAGGAAGAATATGTTGAGGAAAGATTTCTGTGTTGCTGTTGCCCTTCTGGGTGCTGCTGTTGCCGTGCCACCGGCGGTCGCTGCCAGGGGCCGTGATTACATCTCCATCGTCGGCTCGTCGACGGTGTATCCCTTTGCCACCACTGTGGCGGAACAGTTTGGCAAGACCACCCGTTTCAAGACGCCAAAGATCGAATCCACGGGATCCGGCGGCGGCATGAAGCTGTTTTGCGCCGGTGTGGGTATCGAGACGCCCGATATCACCAATGCATCCCGCCGCATAAAGCAATCAGAATACGCGAACTGCCGGAAGAACGGTGTCGACAGGATCACCGAGGTCAGGATCGGTTACGACGGTATTGTCCTGGCCAACTCCAAGGAGGCTCCGCGGATGCGCTTGTCCAGGAAGGACATCTTTCTCGCCCTGGCCGCCGAGGTGCCGGTATCCGGGAAGAGTGGCAGGCTGGTGCCCAATCCCTACCGGACCTGGAAGGATGTTGATCCCGCCCTGCCCGACACCAGGATCGAGGTCCTGGGACCGCCACCCACCTCCGGGACGCGCGATGCCTTTGTCGAACTGGCCATGCAGGGCGGCTGTTCGACCTTTGACTGGATCAAGGCCCTGAAGACGACGGACAAGAGCCGGTTCAAGGCAATCTGTCACACCATTCGCGAGGATGGCGCCTATATCGAGGCCGGAGAAAATGACAATCTCATTGTCCAGAAACTCGAGGCCAATCCCAGGGCCGTGGGGATCTTCGGGTTCAGCTTTCTCGACCAGAATGGTGACCGTATCCAGGGGTCGCTGGTGGACGGGGAAGAACCGTCCTTTGACAATATTGCCAGTGGCCGGTATCCCGTCTCCAGGCCCCTGTATTTTTACGTAAAGGATGCCCATGTCGGTGTTATTCCCGGCATGCGGGAATACATTGCCGAGTTCACCAGCGACCGGGCCTGGGGAGAGGATGGTTATCTCGCCGACAAGGGACTTATTCCCATGCCTGCCGGGGAGCGGCGCAAGTATGCCGCTGATGCCGCGGCCCTGAAACCGCTGGTCCTCGAGTAGGCGCGGCAGGCGGGAGACGGCCCTCCGGCGGCATGGCCGCGCTGCGGCGTGGTAGCGCGCGATGGGGCGTCATGCCCGGGGTTGGTGTGAAGAGCCGTCGGCAGCGGCCTTTGCGCGGCCGTGGATGTCCTCGGCGGACAGGTGCAGCCATGCGGCGGCACAGAGCATTTTTACCGGAACCGGCCGGTTCCGGTCGTGGATGAACAGGGGTGGAACCATGGATGCAGCACAGGCGGTATTGAAGATAAGCGATATGCCCTTTCCGGCCGTGGATGAACAGCAGGGGACAGTGGAGGGTGCCGGACCGGCGCCGCGGGCTGACAACCGGGACACGGTGGGAGAGCCCTTTGTGGAGGATCCCCGCATGACCTGCCGCGATGTCAATGTCTATTACGGCGAGAAGCATGCCATCAGGGATGTCTCCATCGATATCGCCCACAACGAGGTGCTGGCCATGATCGGGCCGTCGGGCTGCGGCAAGTCCACCTTTCTGCGTTGCCTGAACCGGATGAACGATACCGTGGATACCTGCCGCGTGAGCGGGCGTATCCTGCTGGACGGGCTTGACATTTACGGCCGTCTGGTGGATGTGGTGCCCCTGCGGGCCCGGGTGGGCATGGTCTTCCAGAAGCCCAATCCCTTTCCCAAGTCCATCTATGACAATATCGCCTACGGTCCCCGGATCCACGGCCTGGCCGAGAGCAGGAGCGAATTGGACGGGATTGTCGAGAATTCGCTGAAAAAGGCCGGGCTGTGGCAGGAGGTGCACGATCGCCTGGATCAGCCCGGCACGGGGCTTTCCGGTGGTCAGCAGCAGCGCCTCTGCATTGCCAGGGCCATTGCGGTCCAGCCCGAGGTGATCCTCATGGACGAACCCTGCTCCGCCCTGGATCCCATTGCCACGGCCACGGTGGAGGATCTCATCGCCGAACTCCGGGAGCAGTATACCATCGTCATCGTCACCCATAACATGCAGCAGGCGGCCCGGGTCTCCCGGCGTACGGCCTACTTCCATCTCGGTGCCCTGATCGAGGTGGGGCCCACGGACCGCATCTTCACCAATCCCCGCCACAGGCTCACCGAGGACTATATCACCGGACGGTTCGGATGACGGCAGGGGGCGGGGAGTCCCGCCTCCTGCCTCTTGGACATGATCAGAAGGTCAGTGACATCCTGGTCTCGATGATGTCGGCATTGCCGTCATTGACATCGGCCCGTTCGCTCAGGTCGGCATGGACATAGTTGAGCATCCAGCGCAGGTTGGGGTTCAGGTACCAGTTCAGCCCGGCGGTGAAGTCCTTCAGCCTGCCGCCCTGAATGGCGGCGTCGCCCAGATCCAGGTCCGAGTAGCGCAGGGCGATTTCCCATGCGCCCCAGCCGTCACTGC
>DRKI01000171.1 GCA_011051875.1 Desulfobulbus sp.
GCCGAGGCGGCCTTTTCCCTTGCCGACACAGTGACCCTCCTTTCCCGGCCCCGGATACTCTGGATCATGCTGCCGGCCGGTCCGGTGGTTGACGAACATATTGCCCGCCTCACCGGCCTGCTCGACCCGGACGACGTCATCATCGAGGGCGGCAACAGCCGCTTTACCGATGATATACGGCGGGCCGGAGAACTGGCCGCCCATGGGATCCACTACCTCGACGCCGGGGTCAGCGGCGGTATCTGGGGCCTGGAAAACGGCTACTGCACCATGGTCGGCGGCGAACAGAAGATCTTTGCCCGGGTCGAACCGGTTCTCAGAAGCCTTGCCCCGGATGGCGGCTATCTCTACTGCGGTCCCAGCGGCGCCGGCCATTATGTCAAGATGATCCACAACGGCATCGAGTACGGGATGATGCAGGCCTATGGCGAGGGATTCGCCCTGCTCGAGGCATCGCGTTACCGTGACCATCTCAACTATTCCGAGATTGCCGCCCTCTGGAACCGGGGCAGCGTCATCCGTTCCTGGCTCCTGGAGTTGATGGAAGACGCCTTTGCCGACGACCCTCGGCTGGAGGGGCTGCGCGGCTACGTGGAGGACTCGGGCGAAGGCCGGTGGACCGTGGAGGAGGCGGTTCACGCAGGCGTTGCCGCCCCGGTCATCACCATGGCCCTGTTCAGCCGTTTCCAGTCCAGGGACGACAACAGCTTTGCCAACCGGGTACTTGCCGCCCTGCGCAGGGAATTCGGCGGCCACCCGGTAAAAAGCCGCAAGACTCCTGATCCGTGAAAGGCCCTTCCTGCAATACCCAGGCTCCCGACGACCTGCCCCCCTGCACCCTGGTCATCTTCGGCGCCTCGGGCGACCTGACCCGGCGCAAGCTCATCCCTGCCCTTTTTTCCATGCACAGGCAGGATCTCCTGCCCCGCCCCTTTGGTATCGTCGGTTGCAGCCGGACAGTCATGGACCATGACGCCTTCCGCCATTCCCTTCGTCCGGAGGAACTGGAACACCCTGCTGACGCGGACGCCTGGGAGGAATTTGCCGGCCGGATCCACTACTACCCTGTCCGCTATGACCTGGAGAGCTTCACCGGTCTGCGCATCTTCCTCCAGGACCTGGACCGGAGTTCCGGCACCGGGGATAACCGGATCTTTGACCTGGCCGTACCGCCACAACTCTATCCGGTGATCGCCACCCTGCTGGGTGAAACCGGTCTGGCCCGGGAGGGGGCAGGGGGCAGCGGCTGGACCCGGATCGTGATAGAGAAACCCTTTGGCCACGACCTGGAAAGCGCCCGGGCCCTGAACAAGACCCTGCACCGTTCCTTCCGTGAGCAGCAGATCTTCCGTATCGACCACTATCTGGCCAAGGAGACTGTGCAAAACATGCTGGTCTTCCGGTTTGCCAACTCGATCTTCGAACCGGTCTGGAACCGCCACCATATCGAGTATGTCGGCATCATGGCCGCGGAATCGCTGGGGATCGGCAGCAGGGCCGGATACTACGAGAAGGCCGGCGTCCTGCGTGACATGTTCCAGAACCACCTGATGCAACTCCTGGTCCTGACCGGCATGGAGCCTCCCTGCCTCCTCGAATCCGACCCGGTACAGGACGAAAAGGTCAAGGTCATCCGTTCCCTTCGCGACTTCAATACCGAGCATGGCAGCCGCATCTGCCTGGGCCAGTACACGGCCGGTGAGATCGGCCAGACCACCGTACCCGGCTATCGCCAGGAAAAGGGCGTGGATCCGCGGTCCTCGACCCCGACCTTTGCCCTGCTCGAGCTCTACGTCGACAACTGGCGCTGGCAGAACGTGCCTTTCCTCCTTATTTCCGGAAAACGGCTGCCGCGCAAGGTAACCCGCATCGTGGTCCAGTTCCGCGAGGTGCCGCACCACCTCTTCAGCAACCTTGTCGGCGACACCATAGGCGCCAATCGCCTCACCATCGAGACATTTCCCGACGAGGCAATCCGCCTCACCTTCCAGAGCAAGGAACCTGGCGCCTCGCTCTGCCTCCGCTCCATGACCATGGACTTCACCTATGGAGAACTGTACCGGAAATCGGCCCTGGACGCCTATGCACGGGTCCTGCTCGACTGCATGGCCGGCGACCACATGCTCTTCTGGCGTCAGGACGGCATCGAACAGTCCTGGGCCTTCCTGACTCCGGTGCTCCGCCAGTGCGAACAGTGCCTGGACCGGGACACCCGCCTCCATTTCTACCCGGCCGGCACCTGGGGGCCTGCCCCTGTCCGGGACACTGTCAGGCGGCTGCTTAATCCCTGACACTACCCCCTGGTTTTTCCGGTTTTCCGGCCACAGGGTTCATTATTACGGACTTTCCCGCCGGCCCCACACCTGCCTCGCCCAGTTCCAAACGCATAACCATCCTTAATCACAACATAACCAAGAAAAACACCATCCAGGCATCCGGGTTGCAAGCCAAGGGCAAGAGCAACTTCTTCCCGGAGAACGTCATGCGTGCGAAGATCGTCCTGTTTGTTGTTGCGGGGTTGGTCACCCTGCTCGGCCATGATGCGGCAGCCGCTTCCTTTGGCAGCAACATCACCATGTACGATGGTTCGTCCGTCAGCGGCGTCTGGCACGGAACCGGCGAAGACCAGGAAACCGAGCCCGGCATGGTGGGTAGCCAGGCATGGGACCTGGAGGGTTTTTTCCTCAAGGGCCACACCCTGACCATGGCCGGAGGTTTTGACTTCAAGCACGGTGTAAGCGGTTATTCCCAGTTTTCCATGGGTGATATCTTCATCGATGTGAACGGTATCTATGGCCGTCCTGCAGCGCCTGCCGGCTACAGTCCCGCCACCGGCAATCATACCTACACCGGGAACTTCGGCTATGAATTCGTGGTGGACCTGGACCCGGACAGCGAGACCTACTCGGTCTACAGGCTGAACAATGACACGGCCAGGGTGGAGACGGTCGCCGTGGAACAGAACGAGAGCGGTGACACACCGGCCGACCCGTCCTCCAATCCCTGGCGCTACGTGGAGGGAGGCGAGGAAGTGACCGGTTTCCAGGGCCTGACCATGGCCTATTACGATCCATTTGGCGACAGCGATGCCAACGCCCTGGACAACGGCCTCACGGGCGGGATCCACTATGCCCTCGGCATCGACCTCTCCTTCCTCACCCTGGCCGGCTACAGCGAGTTTGTCGCCCATGCCACCATGGGGTGTGGCAACGACAACCTGATGGGCAAGGGAACGGCGCCGGTGCCGGAGCCGGCCACCCTGCTCCTGTTCGGCACCGGCCTGATCGGCCTGGCCGGGATTGTCCGCAGGAAACGGGCCGGCCACCCTTTGTCCTGACTCACGATCACCAACTCAGGTTGGATTTTCCACCTCCCGACGGGCGAACCTCCCTGGTTCGCCCCCTTTTTTCTGGTTCCATTCCCCACTTCCTGGTATAACCACCCGGCAGAGGCCGCTCCCCGTGGCGGCCATGCCAGGATCTCCTTCCGCAACAGCCTGCACCCCGAATCGTTCATGCCTGTTTTCCAGCTCCCCCGTGACATCATCTTTCCCCTGCCCGAACACGCCGAGCCCGACGGGCTGCTGGCCGTGGGAGGCGACCTGTCTCCCGCCCGTCTCCTGGCCGCCTACAGCCAGGGCATATTTCCCTGGTACTCGGAAGGAGAACCCATTCTCTGGTGGTCACCGACGCCCCGCCTCGTCCTCTACCCGGACGAATTCCACCTGCCGCGCCGCCTGGCCCGGACCATACGCAAACACACCTTCCGTGTCAGTGCCGACACCGCCTTCAGGGAAATCATGGAAAACTGTGCCCAGGTGCGCACCGAATCCGGCGAAGGGACCTGGATCACCGGGGAGATGCTGGAGGCCTACTGCCACCTCCACGAGCTGGGATTTGCCCACAGTGTCGAATGCTGGCAGGACGGGCGGCTGGCCGGCGGCCTGTACGGGGTCTGCCTGGACCGGGTCTTTTTCGGCGAATCCATGTTCACCAGGATACGCGATGCCTCCAAAGTGGCCCTGGCTCACCTGGTGGACCACTTGCGCGCCATCGGCATCAGGATGATCGACTGCCAGATGACCACCAGCCACCTGCTCCGCTTCGGGGCACGGGAGGTGGACCGGCAACGATTCCAGGACGAGCTGCAGGAGCTCATCCAGGAGATCCGACCGCAAAAAAAATGGCGCCTGCGGTGAACCGACAAGGAGGGGGACGGTTCTGCAGGCGCCTGCCAGGAAGGAGGAGTGTACTGAAGAAGGCCTAGTCGCAGCCTGGTCAGTCTTTCAGGGGTGGAAATCAGAGTTATTTCGTCATATTCCGCCCGGCCGGGTTCAGTTGTCTGTTCTGCTCCAGTCCAGTGGCGGTCCGTCGAGTTTCTCGCACAGCCAGCGCTTCAGCTCCTCGTTGGGAGGATGGACCGTGCCGCCGGGCCTGGTTCCGTTTTCTTTCCACGATGCCGTGAACAGTTCCTCCGGGATATCGAGGCTGGCGATCTCCTCGGCGCCGCTCACGGTCCGCCGGATCAGGGTCGCCCGGGGCGGTGTTTCCCAGTCGTAGATCACGAAGTACACTGATTCGTCATTTGCACTGGCAACAAAATCATTACCACGCACCCAGCCCGTGCCCCACTCAAGGTACATCTCCACAGCCTTTTCCGGAGTCATGTGCCAGTCGATGCAATTCACCAGTTGCCGGTTGCTGCGCAGTTGTTCAAGGTTCATCATGGGTGGCTCCTGTCGAGCTTTCATCACAAGAATGATTTCCATTTGCTTTCAGTATAAGTACCACGTTGTGCTAGTGTCAAGAAAAAAATTCAGGCCATGATCTTTTTTGGTATCAGGGATAGCGTCACAGTGGCGCCCCGTGCCGGGGCCAGGGGAATACATAATGGCAGAGAACAGGGAGCGCCGACCGCAGGCCGGCAGGAGAGCAGCGGGCACGGCCTCCCGGCCGCCCGGAATCACTGTTCCAGGTCAAACTCGTAGGAGAGAGAGGAACGATCGAAATGCTTGAGAATCTTCCTGAGGCCGTAGAGATCGGCCACAGTGAAATTGATCTCCCAGGCGGGTTCGGAGACCGGGCGGCCGGAGAGCACGATGATCTCGCCCACCTTCATCTCCTCCGGGGCCACGGACAGGAGCATGAAAAGCCGATGACGGGAGGCGGCCATGACCACGATCTTCTGCGGCTTGAGCACCCTGGTCTCGCGCAGCTTCCAACGCACCTCGACGGCGTCCTCGCGCTGGAACTTGAGCTTCTGCAGGCGGGAACAGTCCATGCGATGCAGGGAAAGGCCGCGCTCGCTGAGCAGGCCGATGACCCCACGGTTCAGCGGCTTGGGCTTGCAGCAGGCCGATGACTTGACCACCACCGGGTCCACGGTGGACAGCTCGATCCTGTTGAAGACACCGGTGGGAAGCTGCAGGGTTTCCCGGCCCACGTAGAGGCCGCTGCGGATCTCGTAGATCAGTTCCCGCAGGCGCACCCTTCCCTCGCCCACCTGCAGATGGAGTTCCTCCATGGAATCGATGCCGAAATAGGCCAGGATATCGGTCATTCCCCTTTTCTCCAGGACTTCCACCGGCAGGCCGTAGCGGCGCAGTTCCTGGTGGAGCACCGATCGGCCCACCATGCGGGAGACCTCCTGCCGCCGGCTGCGGAAGGCCTTGGCCAGCTCGGAGCGGGCCCTGGGTGTCTGGCAGAGGGCCTGGATGGCCTGGTCGAACTTGACCGGCGTGTCCTGCTTGATGATCTTGACCACGTCGCCGTCTTTCAGCACGTGATCCGGTTCCACCCGCTGCCGTCCCACGATGGCGGCCACGCAGCCATGCCCGACATCGGTATGGACCCGGAAGGCGAAATCCAGGACCAGGGAGTTGACCGGCAGGCAGATCAGGTCGCCCTGAGGCGTGTAGGTATAGATCTCCTTGCGGCCACCGGCGGCGATCATGTCGCGGTAGGAGACCGACTCGTCGCTGCCCAGGATATCAAACATCTCCTGGATCTCCTTGACGAAACGGCTCCTGTTCTTGCCGGTGGCGGTCCAGTCCCTTACCAGGCCGCGCTGGGCGCGCCGCGACATCTCCTCGGTCCGGATCTTGAACAGGTACTTGCGGCCGCTGATATTGGCCCGCGCATGCAACCCCTGGTAGCCGGTGGGCTTGGGATTGGCGATGAAATCCCGGATGGTCCGGGGAATGGGTGGGTAGGCCTGGTTGATCGTGCCCAGGGCCTGGTAGCAGTCGGCCCGCGTGGCAGCGGTGATGAGGATCTCCTGCGGAGACTCGATCTCCTTGATCAGGATCCGGTTCTTGACATCATAATACCCCCACAGCCCCTTGGTCCGCAGGGTGGCCGTGGCCCTGATATTGTCCTTGTCCAGGATCTCCTGCACGTGTTCGACGATCCTCCGGGCGCCGGGATCCTGGCGGAGCCTGTTGAGATGGAGCTGCAGCCTGTTGCCCTGGCGGGGAAACTTGTAGGCCAGGGCCAGGTTGTAGAGCTCGCGCTTGATGGCGAACAGGCCGAGGATGGTGGCGAGCGGCGCATAGATATCCAGAGTCTCGTCGGCAATCTTCTGCCGTTTGTGGCGCGGCATGGAGGAGAGGGTGCGCAGGTTGTGGAGACGGTCGGCCAGCTTGACCACCATGACCTCGGGGTTGGCCGCGGCGCCGCTGAAGATCTTGCGGTGCACCAGCTTCTTGAAGGTCTGCTTGTCGCCGGTATAGTGGGTGACCTTGGTGCAGCCCTCGACAATGGCCTCGACATTGTGACCAAACCTCCTGCGGATGACCTCCGCGGTCACCTCCTCCACGTCCTCCACCGTATCGTGGAGCAGGGCCGCGGCCAGGATCTCGGCATTCTGGATATCGAGCTCCTCGGCGAGGATGCGGGCCACGCTGCAGGGATGCATGATATAAGGATCGCCGGAACGGCGCCACTGGTCACCGTGCGCCTCAAAGGCGAAATCCAGGGCATCCCAGAAGACCCGGGTCTCCGGGCCGTTACCGATGAACCCCTGCATCACCTTTTCATAGGCTTCACGGTCAAATTTACGATACTGCATGAACTTTCGGTCTCTTCTCCATGTTCCGTCTCCCGGCCGGGGTCCTTTCCCGGCCGGTTGCGGATACCACCCGTGCGATCACCGCCTTCTGCCGCGCCAGCGCCAGGTTTTTCTTTCTTTAGCTGTCAGATAGTGTATAATAGGTCCGAGTATGTATCGGGAAAGGAAACACCGATCCGCACTGTAGCAGATCCCCCATCCGGAACAAAGTAAAATCGCGCCACCTCAGCGCAGGTCCCGTCTTCGGAAGACCGCCCGCCCTCAACTCCGTACAGGTCACGTCATCCAGGCACACGATTTCCGTCATCCGGCCCGGCCATTGCTGGCAGGTGTTTTTTCCTGGCCGCACACCTGCAAGAGAAGACACAGGCACGGCAGGTGCGTGACCATCTGCCCGGCTCCAGCACCGGGACAGGCGTAATCGCGGGCAAGGCCCGGTGACCGCCTGCCGCCACCCTTTCCCAGTGCCAGCAAAGGATACCGGCACGGTTTCCTCCCGGGCCGGCCGGGACAACAGTACGCTGGATCCTTTCCGGCCCCCCAACATATAACAATAACTCTCATGACCAAGAAATCAATATCCACATGACAATAAAAGCAAAACAACGACGAAGGGTCGGCAAGAAAACCAAGACCGACCGCTATCATTCCTGGGCCAGGCATACCAGGTCCTCGCAGCCGCCGGCAACCCAGGTCCTGGACTTTCTCGGCCACCAGGAACGTCCCCTGTCCCTCTCCGCC
>DRKI01000172.1 GCA_011051875.1 Desulfobulbus sp.
CCGCACAACGCCCTCCGCCCCGAGCAGATCGGCCAGGGCCGCGACCAGGCACCGGTTCTCCTCCCGGCTGCGCACCGCGACCCGGAAGTAGCGGTGGTCCAGTCCCAGGTAGTCTTCGCAACTGCGGATACCGATCCGGTGACGCCGGAGCATGGCCCCGGCCAGGGCGGGCGCGTCCATGTCGTCACGCTCCAGGCGCAGAAGCAGGAAGTTGGCCGCGCCGTCGTAGACACGCAGGCCGGGTATCGCGGCAAGATCAGCGGAAAGCTGCCGCCGGTTCTCCGCCACCAGCTCGCGGGTGCGGGCCAGGTATCCGCTGTCGTCCAGGCAGTGGATGCCCGCGGCCTGGGCCAGGCTGTTCACGGACCAGGGGGGCAGCTCCTGCCCGAGGATCGTGCAGATCCGGGCCGTGGCTGCGACAAAGCCCAGCCGCAGACCGGGTATGGCATAGAGCTTGGTCAGGGAGCAGAGCACGACGAGGTTGTCGGCCGCACCGGCCAGGCTCTGGTAGCCGGCCACGAAACCGGCAAAGGCCTCGTCGACCAGGAAGGTCACATCCGGCCGGCAGCGGCACAGCTCCAGCAGGGTTTCACGCTCTGTCAGCACACCGGTGGGATTGTTGGGCTGGCCCAGGATGACCAGGTCACCGGGCATGAGGATCTCCTGCAATGCCGCCAGGTCGGGCCGGAAGCCCTGGCTCTCCTCCAGTACGACCGGCAGGGGCTCCAGTCCGGCCCGGCGGCAGGCGGTGTCATAATCGACATAGGAGGGCACGGGCAGCAGGACCCGGGAGATATCCAGGCCCCGAAGCAGGGCAAAGAGCAGCTCAGAGGTGCCGTTGCCGGCCAGAATCTGATCCGGGGCGAGATGATGCAGCCTGGCAAGGGCCCGGACCAGCTCGGTGCAGTCCGGGTCCGGATAGTGGACCAGGTCGCTGACAGCGCGGCTGATCACACCGCGCAGACTCTCCGGCGGCCCCAGCGGGTTGATATTGGCGCTGAAGTCGAGAATATCGGCAGGCCTGCAGCCGCAACGGGCGGCAAGCTGCCGGATGTTGCCGCCATGTCCGCTCACGCCTGGCCCCACAGGGTACAGGAAAAGGCCAGGGCCACGCACAGCTCGGCCAGCTCGCAGGAGGCGCCCAGGGTGTCGCCGGTGGCGCCGCCGAGCCGTTTTTTCAGGAACAGGGCGAACACCAGGAGCACAAGGAGGGTAAAAGCGGCCACGGCCAGGCCGCCCGGGCCGGCGGCCAGCACGGAGCAGGCCAGGAAGAAGACGCCGCCCCAGAGGCCGGTCAGGCGGGAGCGGCGGGTGTAGAACAGGGTGCCCAGGCCACCCTCGGGCCGGGCATAGGGCAGAACGGCCATCATGACCAGGATGGCGCAGCGGCCGGCAACCGGCATCAGGAGTACCGCGGCCAGCAGCCGGTCCGGGTCCATGGAGGCCAGGGATGCCGCCTTGAGCAACAGCAGGATGACCAGGGCGATCACCCCCATGGCCCCGATCCTGCTGTCGCGCATGATGGCCAGCATCTCTTCCCGGGGACGGGCGCTGAACAGGCCGTCCGCGGTATCGGCCAGCCCGTCCAGGTGCAGGCCGCCGGAAAAGGCAAACAGCAGCGTGATGATCGGCAGTGCGGCCACGGCCGGCGGCAGCAGGGCAACAAACAGCCAGGCGGCCGGGACACTGCACAGGCCGATCAGGAGCCCGACCAGCGGAAAACAGGGAGTGGAGGCGGCCAGGTCGCCGCTCTCCGTCCCCATGGCTCCGGGGATGGGCAGGATGGTCAGGAAACGGAGCGCGGCGACAAAGGAGTGCACCCTACTCCTGCGGGGTTCCGGTGACCCCGGCCTCCTCGAAGGTTGCGACCTCGGTGAGGATGGCCACCGCGGCCTCGACCAGGTTCATGGCCAGGGCGGCGCCGGTGCCCTCGCCCAGCCGCATGTTCAGGTCCAGCAGCGGCTTGTGGTGCAGCCGCTCATGCATGGCCGCGTGCCCCGGTTCCATGGAGCGGTGGGCGCAGATGATGTAATCACGGACAAAGGGCTCGAGCCGGTAGGCGATGAGCGCGCCGGCAGTGGAGATGAAACCGTCCACCAGCACCGGCCGCCGGTGTGAGGCAGCGCCGATGATCAGCCCGGCGATGCCGCCGATCTCGAACCCGCCCACCCGGGCCAGTACGTCCAGACCGTCGGCGGGATCCGGCTTGTTGATCTCCAGGGCCCGCTCGATCACCTTGATCTTCCGCTCGAGCTGGCCATCGTCGAGACCGGTGCCCCGTCCGGCCAGCTCGGCGACCGGCTTGCCGGTCAGAACCGCGGCAATGGCCGTGGACGGCGTGGTGTTGCCGATGCCCATGTCGCCGGTGGCAAAGAGATCGGTTTCCGGGGCAAGCATGTTGGCCACCTCGATGCCAGCCTCCACGGCCATCACGGCATGGGTCCGGGTCATGGCCGGGCCGTGGGCCATGTTCTGGGTGCCGCTGGCGATCTTGCGGGATATGATCTTGCCCGATGCCGCCAGGTCGGCCAGGTCGGCCGAGGTCCCCATGTCCACCACCACCACCTCGGCCCCGGCCTGCCGGGCCAGGGCGTTGATGCCGGCGCCGCCGGCGACGAAATTGTAGATCATCTGGGCCGTGACCTCGGAGGGATACCTGGAGACACCCTCGGCGGTCACCCCGTGGTCACCGGCCATGACCACCACCTTTTTGCGTGCCACCGGCGGGTTGAGCGACCGGGTCATGCCGGCCAGCTCGACGGCCAGGTCCATCAGGTCGCCCAGGGCCCAGTGCGGCATGGTCAACTGCTCCAGCCGCGCCCGCGCCTTGTCACGGTACTCGCTGTCCTGGGGATAGATCTTGCGAAACGTTGCCTCGAGGAAATCTACCGAATCACCATTTTTCATTTTCTTCCGCCATATCCGGTTCCACCATATCCGGTTCCGCCATATCAGGGAAACAGGGCCATCGGCGGCAACGCCGCGTTCCAGCCCGGTTCTTCAATGGTTCGGGCCCGGTTTTTGCCGGGGTTGCCCAGCCGGCCACCGGGATCCCTGTCTCTCCGGCCGTCCGCACCGTATGAGCGGCTCAGCCGTTGCTCTTCAGTTGCAGGGGAATGCCGCAACTCACCAGGTACGCGGCATCGGCCCGCCGCCCCATGCACTGGTTGCAGCGTCCCACCAGGTCGCGATAGAGCCGCGCCTGCCTGTTGTCCGGCACGATCCCCTGCCCCACCTCGCCCGTCACCATGATCACGGTGCCCTGGCGCTGCCGGACCGCGTCAGCCAGCTGCTCCGCCTTTTCCCGGACCTCGTTCTCGTCCAGGTGCCGTTCCTGCAGATCGGCCTTGTACATGAGGTTGCTGATCCACAGGGTCAGGCAGTCAATGAGAACGGTGGCCCCGTCTGGACAACGGGCCAGGGCCCCGGCCAGGTCCAGCGGTTCCTCGACGGTCTGCCAGCCGCGGTTCTGCCGCTGCTCGCGGTGCCGCCGGATCCGCTCCGCCATCTCGTCATCCACCTCGGGACAGGTGGCAAGAAAGATACGGGGCCCGGCAAGGGACTCGGCCAGCTGCTGGCCGAAGTCGGACTTGCCGGAACGGCTGCCGCCGCTGATCAGGATAAGTTCTGCCATATTCACCTCCTGCAAGAGGTCAGCGGCACACGGCCGGACCTGCCATCGCCCCGGTCCGGCCATCCCCTTCCTGCGCATACTCAATCCTGGACATGGAGGGCCGGGGGGCAGCGATGGTCGGCACGGTGCCCCTGATCACTCTGTCGTATTCCGCGGTTGCCGGACCTGTGACAGGTCCCTTGCACACGAATCGTCAGTACGCCCTGCACCGTCCCCACGGTTCAGGCCCGACAGGACAGCCCCCTGCGAGTGAAGATCGAGGAGACAGAACGTGGCCGGCCGGACTCCGAAGAGCAGGTAGTGCCGGACCGGCAGGTTCAGGGCCAGGCAGATCATGGTCCGTATCACGCCGCCATGGGTGATGACGACCAGGTCCCTGGCCGGGTGCTCCCGGAAGATCGCCAGCATTTCCCCCACCCTGCCGGTGAACGAGGCCACCGACTCGCCGCCGGGAAAGGTAAAGCCGGTATAGGCTGACCAGCCGGCAAGCAGATCGCCGTCGGTTTCGGCGATCCGGGCAAAGTCCGCCAGTTCCCAGCGGCCGAAATCGATCTCGCGCAGCCGGTCATCAAAGACGGCCTGCATGCAGACGCCGGAACGCCGCAGCCGGTCCAGGGCCCGCCTGGTCCGGAGCATGGGGCTGCAGAAACAGGGGCCGTCGGGCAGATGCGGCGCGATCCGGTCCAGGGCCGGGAGCCCATGGGCCGTGACATCCACATCGGTACTGCCGACAAAGGCCCCGGCCGGGGCCGTGGTCTCGCTGTGGCGAACGAGATAGAGATGTTCGGCCATGGGTTTCCTGGTGGTGCGGACCGGCATGGCTGGACCGGATCGTTCCTGTCCGGCCACAACAGGCCATGATAAGGGTGCTGTCCCGCGCAGTGCAGGCGATGACACAGCCTGCCCGGGCATGACGCCGCCCTGCGGTGTTACGGGGCCGGGGCAGGACCACGCTGCGGCAGCGAAAACATCGGATCACCATCGCCGCGGGCGCCGACTGACCTCTCCCCTGTCCCCTGTTGCGGACAAAATCCGCAAAAGGTAGCACAGGTGGGCATGGGATTGCAATTACTCTTTTTCCGTGGCCGCCGTCAATTCGGCCAGCATCTCCCCGAGCCGGGCCCGGACGACCTCCACCTCGGCCTCCAGCGCGGCGACGGTGGCGGTCACATCGGCAGGCAGGCGGCCGTGCCGCCCCTCCTCTTCGACCACGGCGAGCATGGCGGCGAGCCGGGCCGCGGCAGCCTGGCCCGATGAAGACTTGAACTTGTGCGCCAGCCGAACGACTTCCTCGGCCTCCCCGCCCTGGAAGGCCGCGGCAAGGTCGCCGATCCAGCGGTCCACGTTGTCCAGGTATCCCCTGAGGATAGTGACAAGCAGGTCACCGCCGATGTTGCGGTAACTGGCCAGCATCCGTTCGTCCAGATGGGGTCTTTCATCGTCACCATGCGGCTCTGCCAGCCCCTGTTCCGGTTCCGGCCGGGAAACCGCGGGTGGCCGTGCCATCTGCTCTTCCTGCGACCCGGCCCAGGTCATGATCATCCGGGCCAGGTCGTCCTGGCTGAAGGGCTTGGCCAGGTAGTCGTCCATGCCGGCGTCCAGGGCCTTTTCCCGGTCGCCCTTGAGGGCGTTGGCAGTAAGCGCGATGACCGGCACATGGGAGCCCGTGCCCGCCTCCATCTCCCGGATCCGGGCCGTGGCCTCGTAGCCGTCCATGATCGGCATCTGGCAGTCCATGAACACCAGGTCGTATCGACTGCCGGCAAACCGGTCCACCGCCTCCCTGCCGGTCATGGCCAGGTCCACGGATACGCCCAGGTCCTCCAGCATGGCGACCAGCACGTCCACGTTGACCTGGCTGTCCTCGGCCACAAGCAACCTCAGGTCCAGGTGCCGCAGGTCCGGCAGGGATTCCGCCCGGCCGGCATCATGACAGGCCCTGTCGCGGACCGGGGCCCGGCCGACCACATGCAGCACCATCTCCAGCAGATGCTGCCTGACCACCGGCTGGAGCACCACGCCGTCCACGGGTTCCTTCCTGACGCGGAGCCCGGGTTTGCGCACATGACGCACAAGGACAATGGCGGGCCTGTCCTTGCGGGCCAGGACCTGGTCAATGATCCGGTCCCCTTCAAGGCCGAGAAGCCGCTCGTCCACCAGGAGCACCTCCGGCCCGGGGCCTGCGGCCAGGATCTCTTCAACCGCTGCAGAATAATCCGGCCCCCCGGTCACATCCACCGAGGCACCCCAGGCGACCAGGTATTTTTCCAGGACCGTGCGGATCAGCGGCCCGGCCACGGCAAGGACGATACGGACCCCTGCCAGGATGTCGGGGGCAAACTCCGGCTCGGCCTCCATCACCGGCAGGACCAGGTCGATGGTAAACGTGGATCCCTTGCCGATGGTGCTCTCCACCTGCAGGCTGCCGCCCATCAACTCCACAAGCTGCCGGGAGATGGAGAGGCCGAGGCCTGTGCCGCCATACTTACGGGTGGTCGAGCCGTCGGCCTGGGAAAAGGATTCAAAGATATGTTCGATATGCTCGCGGTTGATGCCGATACCGGTATCCCGGACCTGGATGCGCATGCGGCAGACCTGACCGGACACGATCATGCCGGAACAGGAGACAACCACCTCGCCCTCGGGTGTGAACTTCACCGCGTTGCCCACCAGGTTGGTGATGATCTGGCGAAGCCGCAGCTTGTCGACCAGGATCTCGGACGGTAGCGCCGGATCGATCTCCGTGACCAGGTCAATACCCTTTTCCCGCGCCATTTCGGTGAACAGGGCGGCGGTCTGCTCGATGAGGAGACCGACCCGGCAGCGGCCGGGCTCGAGATCCAGCCTGCCGGCCTCGATCTTGGAAAAATCGAGAATGTCGTTGAGCAGGGCCAGCAGTCCCTCGCCCGACTGCTGGATGGTCCGGGCGTATTCGCGCTGCCGGCTGTCGAGGTCGGTACGGGTCAGCAGCTCGGCCATGCCCAGGATGCCGTTCATGGGCGTGCGGATCTCGTGACTCATGGAGGCCAGGAACTGCGACTTGGCCCTGCTGGCGGCCTCGGCCCGTTCCTTTTCCTTCTGCAGGAGCGCGGTCCGTTCCCTGACCTTCTCCTCCAGAGACAGCCGGTAGCGGGTCAGTTCCAGGTCCCGCTGCTCGAGCTGCTCGAGCAGGAAGTTGAAACCATCCACCAGCCGCCCCAGTTCGTCCCTCCCCTTCTTGGTCACCCGGCGGCTGTAGTCGTGACGCACCGCGACGTCGGTCACCACATCTCCCAGCTCCAGCAGCGGGGTCGACAGCCAGCGCGCCAGGACAAAGGCCATGACCAGGGAGAGCGAAAAGAGGAAGAGAATGACGACCAGGGTCAGACGGATATGGGCGCGGCTGGTCTCGATGACATCGATCTGGTTGTCCACCATGTGGAGGTATCCCACCAGGTCGTCACCGGAATAGAGGGCCCGGACAACGTGGAGCATGCCGTTGATCTCACAGCTCTTCTGCGAGTCCTTCTCCGTGGGCAGGGGAAAAAGGTCCCAGGGCAGCGGGTTGTCCGACATCTGTCCGTCCCTGCTGTACCGGGCGAACAGGGTCTTGTCCGGCCGGAGCAGGTTGGCCTCGACGATGGAACGTACCGACTTCAGGTCCTCCAGGTTCTGGCGGGCGCTGGAGGTATCATCGAACTCCACGGCAGAGACACTCTCCGAACCCACGAGGGCGGCCAGGGTGGAGAGGACATGGCGCACATTGGCCCTGGCGTTTTGGATATCCCTGTACAGGTACATGGACGAGGAGAGGGCCAGGATGCAGGTGGTGGCCAGTAGCAGGATGGCTGTCAGCTTGAAGCGGAAGGGCAGATCGGCGAACCAGTTCCTCAAAATTCCATCTCCCGGACAATGGTTGCCAGTTTCAGCAGGCGGGAGCTGATGTGCAGTCCCGCCTCCCGGACCTTGTCCACGTTGATCCTGAAACGGATCCGGTCATTTTTTCGCGTCAGCTCGATCATACCGCCCTGAACCGCGAACCCGGTGAGATCGGCGATGGTCAGGACCGGCTGCCCGGCCAGCAGTAACAGGTCAGCGGCGATTTCGCTCCTGGTGCCGCCGGCAAAATAGACCATCTCGCAGATCTGGTCGCCGGGCAGTTCGGACAACATGTGGGTGACAATGGGACGGCCATTGACGCTGCGTGTCTCAAGCTGCTTCAGAGGCGCCCGCAACCGCTCTCCCCTGATGACACAGATATCGAAGGCATCCTGCGGCGAGGCATGGGGGCCGTTTTGCGGCCACTGGACATACTTGCTGAAGTTGTAGAGATAGGCGACCTTGAGAACCGGCTCCTCCACCTGCCCGGCACACTGGCCGGCCGTTGCCATACAGCACACCAGGGCCAGTACCATGGCCATACAGGCCAACGGGAACAGCGGCAATCTGTTCAGCAGGAATTTTCGCACAAGGTCACTCCCACCCGGATTGGGTGTTCAACCCATCTGCAGATGGGAATATGATCTCCCCTGTCCGCGACGGCTGTGGGCCATGGCGGACACGCGCCGGCCGGGCCCGGAGTCACCGGTTCAGCCCTCATCGGCCAGGGCGCGGTCATAGAGCTTGCCCACCCCGTACTCCTTGCGGCGGCGGAATTTTTCCCATGACGGTCCGATGATCTGCATCTCGGGATACTTCTTCTGCATGTCCATGGCGATCTCCATCTCCTTGGTGCAGCCCGTTGAATAGGTGGCGTCCTTGCCTGTCCATTCCGGCGGCACCTTTTCGTGGAGCAGGGCAAAGGACTTCTCCACATCGTCCACGGTCTGGAAGCGCCAGATATCGATCACCCCCGAGCGCTGAAAGATCTCCCACATGTACATTATATCATCTGCATCCATGCCCTCTTCAAAATGTTCGCCCGGATTGATGATCACCACGTTCCGGAGGGTGGAGCGCAGGTAATCGACAAAGACGTTGAGAATCTTTTTCGCTGTCTCCATCTGGCCGGGAATGGAGCCGACAATGGCCGAATAGAACATGATGGTCTTGCCCTGCTCCTTTTCCTTCCTGACCCAGGCGATCAGTTCCTCGGCCTTCCTGCGCAGGGCCGCCTCCGAGAACCGGACAGCTCCGGGGTGGTGCGGCTTGAGCCGGATATCGAGCTCGCCGCTGGCCACACGGACCACCGAGACCAGGTCCCTGGTGAACTGAAAGTGGTTGTTGATACACTCACGGCTGCCGGGACAGCGGCTGATGACCAGGTCCGATTCCTTGAAAGAGCGGGCAAAGGTCACCGAGCTCAGCAGGGGATTGAACTGTTCGGTGGTGCCGTCGGAGATCACCAGCAGGCGGTAATCGCTTTTCAGGTGACCCAGCAGCTCGTTTTTCGAGATCTTGGCCTCGCCGATGAACTTTGCCTCGTCCAGGAGCTCTTCGAGCAGGGGATCCTCGAGCAGATCGACAAAGGAGATCCGCTTGTAGAAGAAGGCCTGCTTGACCGCCAGGATCACCTTGATGCCCATTTTCATCAGGATACGGATGATGGCGAGATCGAAAATGATCTCGCCCGACCGGCCGGCAAGCCAGAGGATGCACGGTCTCCGCTCGCCATCGAGGATCTTGCGCAGCCAGCGGCAGAACCAGTCCCAGCTCTCCGACACAATGGGCCTGTTCATGATCCGGCGCAGCTCATCCATGCCGGGAGGCTGCGCATCATGCCAGATCTCCTGGACCGTGGAAAGCATCAGGAGGCGGCGCAGCCGCAGGAGTGGGACCTGCAGGTCGATGTCGTTGAGGGTCGTATCGTCGCCGATCTCGAGCCCTTCCAGGGAGTGGAAGGCATCCTGGAACCTGCTGGATTCGAGAAAGGCTGCCGCCCTCCTGTTCTCCTCCTCCTTTTCCGCGGCCAGGGGCCGGCTGATCTCGCTGATATTGGTGAAGATCCCGCGCAGCCGCTTATCCAGGCGGCCGGGAAGCTGGACCTTGGAGGTGGTCTCGTGCTGGAACTTGATGGAGAGCAGGCTGAGCAGGTAACGCTGCTTGTACTCGTCGTCGATCACCTTGCGGACCAGCTTCTCCAGGCGGGCCCATATCTCCATGTAGGCCGAGGTCAGCAGGGTGTCGGCCCGTTTCTCGATAATGGCGGCAAACAGTTCGTCCGAGCAGGGATAGTAGTACTGCTCGCCGTCCATGTGGATGATGAAGTTGAGCTGTTCGGGCGAGGCGACCATGTCCGGGAAGGCCTCGTAGGCCAGGTGGTTCTCGGTATAGAAATTGGTCAGCCAGGCATCCCGGTCCGGGTCGGTTCCCTTGATATATTGCAGGATATCGGTCATCTTCTCGCTCCGGGATCAATGGATGAGCTCGGCGATCTCCGCCGCTACGTCCTCAATTGCACGTCCCTCCACGCTGATCTCCGTATCGCAGGCGGCCCGGTAGAGGGGAAGCCGCTGGTCATAGAGGAGGCGGGCCTTGTCGATATCCTGCAGCAGCGGTCTCTTGGCGATCTTCTTCGCCGCATTGGGATGACTGCGGACCGCGGTCAGGATGCCGTCCAGGCTGGAGTGGAGGTAGATCACGCGGCCGATGCGATGCAGGTTGTTCACCTTGAAGAAACCGCCACCCGTGGAGACGATGGTGGCGGAGACGTGCTCCTCGAGCCAGTCAGCGGCCCGCTGTTCCAGGGCCCGGAAATATTCTTCGCCGTGGCGGGCGAATATCTTGCGGACCTTCATCTTGACCATGCTCTCGATGAGATCGTCGGTGTCCACGGCAAAACGGCCGGTGGTCGCGGCCAGGGCACGGGCGGTCCGTCCCTTGCCCACGGCCATGAAACCGATGAGGATGATATTGTCTGCCATCGCCCTTCCCTTCTCCTCCCCGTGCCCTCAGGCACGAATCTCACTGATATCGTTTGTCCTGCGGATCACCACCAGGTGATCCCCCTTCCGGAGCACATGGTCGGCGCCGGGCAGAAAACGGAACTTCTTCTCGTTCTCGCCGCGGATGGCGATGACCTGGATGCCCCGCCGGTTGGTCAGATCCAGGTCGCGCAGGGAGCGGCCCGCCCACCGGTCCACCACCAGTTCCTGGAACGACAGGTCGGAATCAAAGCTGGCATACTGCAGAAATCCCGGGATGGCCACCCGGGAGGCGAGCTGGACCGCGGCAAACTGCTCCGGGATGATCACCTCGTCCACGCCAAGCTTGTAGAGCAGCCGCTGGTGGTCCGGGCTCACCGCCTTGACCCAGACCCGCTCCACGCCCTGTTCCTTCAGATACAGGCAGATCATGGAAGAGGCGGCGATGGAGTCTCCCACACTGACCAGGACATGCGGAATGTCACCGATCCCGACCTGGGCCAGGGCATCGGCGCTGGTGGCGTCGGCACGATAGACCTGGGTCAGCACATCGCGGGCCTGCTGCACCCGGGAGGCGCGGGAATCGATACCGATCACCGATATGCCCAGTTCGGACAGGGTCCTGGCAAAATAGAACCCGAATTTTCCCAGGCCGATGACCGCGACCTCTTTTTTCATGGCATCTCCCTGTTTGTTGTGCCGGTTTTTCGCCGGCGTCTTCCCCGGCGCGCCGCCACCATCTCATCGCAGGTTGCCACAGGCACCCGGTCTCTGAACGGTCGCGCCGGCACGCCTGCTGCCCGGAGACGGGGCACCCGTGCCAACGTACAGTGTTGAAAATGTGAAAACAACGAATTATTCCTCCTGTGACCGGGTACCTCTCGTCAGCCGATGAGCAGATCACCCTCGGGCCGGAACACGATCTCTTCCTTCTGGAACTCCTGCAGCACGGCGATGAAGATCAGCGGTCCCAGGCGGCCGATGAACATCAGGATCATGATAATATATTTCCCGGCAACTGTCAGGCCGGGAGTCAGGCCGGTGGAAAGTCCGGTGGTGCCGAGGGCGGAGACCACCTCGAAGGCGATCTCGAGAAACAGGCCGCGGGAGGCGGAATGGGGAATATCGCCGCCCTCGGTGACCAGCAGGACCAGGACGGCCAGGGCAATGGTGACCATGGAAAAAAGCACCAGGACCAGGGCCCGGTTCACTGTGCCGCGGCCGGCGGCAATGGTGCCGATCACGCTCTGCCGCCGCCCCAGGGTGCGACCCCGGAAAAAGGCGGCCACCACGCGCAGGGTGGTCACCTTGATGCCGCCGGCCGTGGAGCCGGGCGCGCCGCCGATCCACATCAGGAACATCATGATGAGCAGGGAGACATCGGTCATGGAGCCGATATCCACGGTATTAAAGCCCGCGGTCCGGCAGGTGACCGACTGGAAGAGGGAGGTGATGAGCGCGGTCCGGAAGGCGACAGGCCGCCTGTAGCCCACGTGCTCGCTGAAGAGCAGGGCCAGGGCACCGCCGACGATGAGCAGTGCCGAGGTTGAAAGGACCACCCTGGTGTACCAGGTAAGCCGCGGCCGCCCGTGTCTGCGGCGGCAGAGCCGGGCAAGCCAGGCGCCGCTCTCGACGAGCACGGAAAAACCGATGCCGCCGAGTACGATCAGGCAGATGAAGACCAGGTTGACCGGCAGGTTGTCCTGCCAGCGGCTCAGGCTGTCCGGGTACAGGGAAAACCCGGCGTTGCAGAATGCGGAGACCGAATGAAACAGGGCCGAGTAGGCGGAGATGTCGTCGGCAAGCAGCAAGCGCAGGAGAATGGCGCCGGCCACTTCCACGGCCAGGGTCAGGACGACGACGGAAACCAGGAAGCGGCCCAGGTTGAACGAGGCATCGTGGAGCAGGTTCTGGCCCACGGCGATGCGGTCGAAGAGCGAGACCCGGCGGCGCATGAGAAAGAGTGCCAGGGACGCAAGTGTCATGATCCCCAGGCCCCCGACCTGGATCAGGACCAGGATCACCCCCTGGCCGAAGCGGGTGAAGGCGGTACCGGTGTCCACCACCGCCAGGCCGGTGACGCAGGTGGCGGAGGTGGCGGTGAACAGGGCGTTGACCCAGGAGATACCGTCGCCCGTGGTGCTGACATCAAGACGGAGAAACGCTGCGCCGGCCAGGATGGCCAGGCCGAAGAACAGGATGGGAAACAGCAGTGGATTGAGGTGCCGTTGCATACAGTTTCACCTGGATCGAACGATTTGCATTGTGCCCTTACCTGCGGCACGTCAACAGAAAACCCCTTCCCTGCTGCAGAGTCCGGCCAGCCATGCCCTGTAGGCAGGCGCCAGCGCGGGCCAGGCGAACCGCCCGGTCAGTGCCCTGGCAGTGGCGCTGTCCAGCCGGCCGGGGCGGAGCAGAAGCTTTTTCAGGCTGGAAATCAGGCTGTCCTGCCGATAGCGGTAGGCGGCCGGGAAGAGTTCCCGGTAGCTGAGCCGGTCCGGGACCAGGGGCCGGCAGCCGGCGCGCACCGCCTCGAGCACGCTGATGCCGAAGAACTCGTGCCGGGCCGTGGAGACAACAATATCGCCCTGACAGAGCAACTCGGCATAGCGTTGCCTGTCCTCCTGGTACCCGAAATGGAGAATCCTGTCTTCAAGCCGCTGCCTGGCCCGGGCAAATATCCCGGGCTGGTGGCGGAACCGCTGGCCCAGGACAATGAGCCGGAACGCCACTCCCTGGTCGGCCAGCCGAAACAGGGCCAGGAAAAAGGTCTCCGGGTCCTTGTCATGCTCCCAGCGGTGATTCCAGACAATGACCGGCTCACGACCGCACGGGCGGCTGTGGGCCAGGGAGTCGATCATGGTGAAATCAATACCCGGGTGGAGCACCACCGCCTTGTCCGCGACCACCGTGGCGAGATGCCGCACATCCATGTCAGCGGCCTTTTTCAGGTAGCCCCTGGTGCCGTCGAGAAAGGTCTCCAGGTTGTACCTGCTGTTGAAGGCCAGCCGGTCGGCCACCAGGGCGGTATTGAAGTTGATGGCCGTGAACTGGTTCCGGCCGGGATCCTCGACCTGGCCCGGATAACTGAACTGGTTCTCGTGAAAATAGATGGCCAGCGGCAGATGGATACCGGCCCGGCAGAGCTGGCTGGAGAGCACGGCCCCGTCGACGAAGGTCGAGCTGAGGATACCATCGAACCGGTACCCCTGCCGTACCATGGCGATGATCCGTTCCGCCAGCCAGGGCGCGGCGAGTTGCATGCGCATCTTCCACTTGCGCGCCGGCAGGGCGAGCAGGGTGAACCGGCAGTCCACCGCTGCCTGGAGCCCGGCGAGAAAGGCCCGGTGGGAACCGCCATGGTAGGGTTCGAGCAGAAGGATATGCAAGGAGCGACCAGTGGTGGTGCGGTGGTGCCGGAGGGTGTTGGCGGGTGCCCCGGCGCATCCGCTGTTTTTCTGTTTGCCTGTGGCCAAGGAAAAAATGTATACCATAGGTACCTGTTTTGATCCATTGCAACAGGCATTTTTTCCTGAATCAAGTGCTCCCCTGTCTGCAAACCGGAAAGATAATAATTACAAATGGTTTCCTTGTAACTCCACGCCCCCGTACTCCGGGGCGAAATGAGACGCGCGCTCAATTCATATGTTCATATCCAGCCCAGCCAAGCAAAGAGGTGCATCATGTCCAACTGGTATGTCGCTGTTGACGGCAAGTCGCAAGGTCCCTTTTCCACTCCCCAGATTGTCTCCGGCCTCGCCACGGGCCAGTATACTCCGGCCACCCTGGTCTGGCGGGACGGTTTTGCCGACTGGCAGCCCATCGGCGAAGTCAAGGAGCTGAGCAACGTGGAGGCAACGGCCGCGCCGCCGCCGGTGAGCGGACAGGAGGCCCACGTGATCGACTACGAAATATTCGGCCACGAGATGCAGTTCGTGGAGGTGGAACTGGATCCCGGCGAGAGCGTGGTCTCCGAGGCCGGGGCCATGATGTACATGGACAACGGGATCCGGATGGAAACCATCTTCGGCGACGGCTCTGCGGCCTCCCAGTCCGGCGGTTTTTTCGACAGGATGCTGGGCGCCGGCAAACGGCTGATCACGGGCGAGGGACTGTTCATCACCATGTTCACCCATACGGGAAGCGGCAAAGCACGGGTGGCCTTCAGCTCGCCCTATCCCGGCAAGATCATCCCCCTTGATCTCAAAAAGTACGACGGCCGGCTCATCTGCCAGAAGGACGCCTTTCTCTGTGCCGCCAAGGGGGTACAGATCGGAATCGCCCTGCAGAAAAAAATCGGTGTGGCCCTGTTCGGCGGCGAGGGGTTCATCATGCAGCAGCTCGACGGCGACGGCCTGGTCTTTGTTCATGCCGGCGGCACCATTGTCGAAAAGGAGCTGGCCGCGGGCGAGAGCCTGCGCGTGGACACCGGCTGCCTGGTGGCGCTGACCAGGACGGTAGGCTATGACATCGAGTTTGTCGGCGATGTGAAATCGGCCATCTTCGGCGGCGAGGGATTCTTCTTCGCCACCCTGCAGGGGCCGGGCCATGTCTGGCTGCAGTCCCTGCCCTTCTCCAGGCTGGCCGGCCGCATCTGGGAGGCAGCGCCCCAGGCCGGCGGCCAGAGCAAGGGGGAAGGATCGGTGCTGGGCGGTATCGCCACCCTGTTCGAGAAGTAACCGGACCCGGACGTGAAGCGGCCGTCCCATGCCGGGCGCTCTGCTCCCGGCCGGGTCCTGCCGGGATGTACGTCGGCACAGGCATCCGGCCTCTGCACGGTCGCGCCGGCCCGCATGGCGGGCCCCTGGCGAACCGGCACGCCTGCGCAGACAGGGCACACCTGTGCCAACGTACAGTTTTTATGATGCAAAAAATAATGGGTTGCGAACCCTGCGATCAGTTGCATCCGGATGTCCGGTTGCGCAGCGCATCGCATACCGCCCGCATCAGTTCGTCCCTGGTCAGGGGCTTGTGCAGGAAGAGGATGCTTCCGAGCCGCCCCGCCGCCTCGGCCTCGTCCATCTCCTCCGAATACCCCGTGCAGAGGATGACCGCGAGGTCCGCCCCGCTCTGCCGGACCATCCGGACCAGCTCCAGGCCGCCCATGCCCGGCATATTCATGTCCGAGATCAGCAGGTCCCAGACGCCGGGATCATGGGAGAAGCGATGCCACGCCTCGGTGCCGTTGGCAAAGGTCTCCACCCGGTAACCGGCCTGGCTGAGAAAAGCGCTGACCAGTTCCCGGATCGATTCCTCGTCATCAACCACCATGATCCGCCCACTGCCGGTGCAGACGGTCTCCCTTATCCCGGTCTCGTCCGCCGGGCCGGCCCCCGGTTCGTGCACGGGCAGGTAGATCGTAAAGGTGGAGCCCCTGCCCGGCTCGCTCTCGACCGCGATCCCGCCCCGACAGTCCTTGATGATCCCGTGCACAACGGACAGGCCAAGACCTGTCCCCTTGCCCTGCTCCTTGCTGGTGAAATAGGGCTCGAATATCTTCTCCATGGTCTTTTCATCCATGCCGCAGCCTGTATCACTGACCGCAAGCCTGACATACCGGCCCGGTGGAAGTGACAGCCCGGACCGGAAACCATCGGCGTCCAGGGTGACATCGTCCAGGGTGATGGTCAGTACCCCCTTGCCATGCTCCATGGCCTGGTAGGCATTGGTGCAGAGATTGAGGATCACCTGGTGCATCTGGATCTCGTCGGCAAGGACCAGGCAGTCGGAATGCAGGGCGTGCCTGATCTCGATGGCGGCCGGGATGGTGGAACGGAGCAGGGAGACCACCTCGGAGACGACATCGACCGGTTTCAGCGGCTTTTTTCTCTGCTCAACCTTGCGACTGAAGGCGAGGATCTGCCGTACCAGGTCCCTGGCCCTGACCGCAGCCTGGCGGACCTTGTCCAGGTGGTCAAGGAGGATGCCATCACTGCCCGCCCGGACCCTGGCCAGCTCGGTATAGCCGAAGATCGCGGTCAGGATGTTATTGAAATCATGGGCGATACCGCCTGCCAGGGTCCCGATGGCCTCCATCTTCTGGGCCTGGCGCAGCTCGGTTTCGAGCCGCCGGCGATCGGTGATGTCGCGGACCGAGGCCAGCACAGCGTCCTGGCCGGCGATGATCGTCTTCTTCAGCGAGACCTCGACCCAGAAGAGTTCACCATCCCCGCGCCTGGCATGCCATTCAAAGAGCTGGGGGCCTTCGCTGAGCGTTCTCTGCATCCACTGGCTGATCTCGGCCAGGCTGTAGGGCGGATTACCCTCGCAGAACCGTTCCGGCGACGAGGTCAGGGCCTCTTTCCTGGTACAGCGATACATCTTGAGCATGGTCTCGTTGACATCACGGAGCCTGCCGGTTGCCGGATCGTGGATGAACAGGGCATCGCTGGTCGAGTTGAAGATCTCCCGGAACCGCTGCTCGCTCAGGGCCAGTTCCCTTGTTCTCTTCCGGACGCTTTTCTTCAGCTTGAGATTGAAGGTGAACAGCAGCAGCGCCACCGCGGCCACCAGCAGGACCGTTGCCGCAAGCACGGCCAGGATCAGCCTCAGGCTGGACCGCGTCTCCTGTTTTTCCGGACGGTAGAGAAAATCATCCAGGGAATAATCCGGGCTGAGCATCCCCAGTTCCACAAAGGTGTCGGCAATCCGGAGCCAGCGGCCGGGATTCATGTGGCCGATCTGGATGAACCTGGGCAGCATCAGCTCGCGGGTCTTTTCCGCCTCGTATTCGAGGATGTCACGGGCAAGGGGCGAATGGTACCGGGTGAGGATGACATCGATCAATTCCTGCGGATGCTCCATGGCGTACTGCCATCCCCTGAGGGTGGCGGCAAGAAAGGCCCGGACACGTTTGGGATGCCGGCGAATCTCACCGCTGGTCGTATAGAGGCAGTCGCCGTAGAAATCGATGCCATAATTTATCGGCGCCAAGATGGTATACGGGATCCCCCGCCTGCGCAGCATGTAGGGGGCATCGGTCAGATAGCAACTCTGGGCGTCGACCCTGCCCGAAACCAGGTCTTCCTGGTCCCAGCTGTGATCGACGATGGTGAGATCGGCCGGCCGGATCCCTTCGTGGTTGAGCATGGCCCTGATCTCGAAATTACCGCCCGGCATGAGCATGATCCGTTTACCGATCAGGTCATGGGGGGTACGGATGCCGGATTCATTGCGGGCAAGGAGGATCTCGGGGGAATGCTGGAAAATGGCGGCCAGAACGACCACCGGTTTGCCTGCCTGGCGCTCGAGTATCAGTCCGGGCATCTCCACGGCATACTGGGCACGGCCCGAAACCAGCTCATCGGCAATGATCATGCCCGGCCGCCGCTCCCGGATGACGACATCAAGACCGGCCTGCCGGTAGTAGCCCTTGACCACGGCGGCATAGTAGCCGGCGAACTGGAACTGGTGCCGCCACTTGAGCTGGAGAACGACCCTGTCCGGCCGCTCCTCCCGGTCAGCGGCAGCGACCAGGCCCGGGCAGCAGAAAAAGAGCAGCAGGATGACGGGAAGAATGGTCTTCATCAAAAGACGGGAAAGGGCACGGCGCTCTTCTGAACCGTCACCCGGCCCCATACTGTTCCTCGATGAACTCCTTGATCTCGTTGCCGAGACCGAGCCGACCGGCCAGCCTGTCCAGCCATAGGCGCTCCTTTTCCGTATCCACTGTGATGGTGGACACCGCGAGCATGTACATGGTTCCGGCACTGGACGGGTCGGTGATTCCAGCGCACAGCCGGTCGATACTCCAGGGCTCGTTCAGCTCCCTGAGCAGAAAGTCTCTCTCTTCCTCGGAGAGGTCCGCTTTTTCCAGTTTTGCGAGGATGGCCCGCTGTTCCTCCTCGTCGAGCACACCATCGGCATGGGCCGCGGCGATCATGACCCTGATCATGCGCCGGGCCAGCTCACCGGCATCAGCCGGGTCCGGTGCCTCGGCCCGGACAGGGGGCGTTTCAACGGCAGGGGGCGGAGGCGGCACCGGGGGCGGCGGCGGGGCTGCTCCGGCGGCAGGAGCGCCGGTCTGCGGCGGAGGCGGAACCGGTGCTCCCGTGTCCCGGCCACCAACCGTTTCCTGCATCTTCCGCTCCTTCAGGATCTCGAAGGCGCCCACCCCGAGCCCGATGGCGGTCATGAGACCGCCACCCGAGGCCAAACCCTCCAGGATTGAGCCGCCGCCGGTTCCGCGGGAACCACCGATCACCTCTCCGACAATCTTGCCCAGCAACCGCTCCGCGTCAAACATACCTTCCTCCGTTCCAACTCACACTGCATCCTGCCGGTCCAGGAGTATGCGGCCACTACATTCCCAGGCGGTCCATTCCCGGACACCGTCGAGCAGAGCCGCTCCTGATCACGCACCTGGCGTCCGCCACGGTTCCCGTTCCGGCCGCTGTTCTGGTACCACGGTATTCTGGTACCACTATAGCAAGAATCATTCTTTTTGTACAAACGCATCATCCCGCTGCCCTGCATTTTTCACGAACCGGGGGCTTCATCCATCCGTAAACGGGAAACACCATGTGATTATTGATGGATGTGATTATTGATGGTTTTCTTTTTACAGCGTTGCCGATGAGGACAAAATAAAAATCGCTCGATTGCATTGTATTGCCTGATCAACAGAATTCCCCGACCTGGCGGCGGTTGCCGGAAAAATCAAATTGTCTTTCCCGGTCCAAATGGCATATACTGTCTGTGGAAGAGTACGCACCGTGAACTGTCCCAGGCGGTATCATACCCCGGCTGGCAGCCTGCCTGCTCCGGCGTCCGGTGCGCGCCGTAGCAGAATTGGGCTACCAACCATCTGCAGGCAATCCGTGATGAGTATCCTCACGATCATGACGACAGCCCCGGTCCGGGCCATGGCCGCGGACACCGGCGTCCGGCTGCGCTCCGAACCGGTGCAACGGGTCACCCCGGCCCCGCCCTCCACCGGCACGGCCGGCGGCGGCGATCGGGTTTCCATATCTGTCCAGGGCCGGCAGAGGGCGGAGCAGGCGGCCGGACAGAGTGATCCCGGACCAGGACCTTCGGAGAGCAAAAAAACCGGCACACCGGCCTCCCGACCGGCGGATCTCGACATGGCCGAACTGCGCATGGTGGAACGCCTCAAGCTGCGTGACAGGGAAGTGAAGGCCCACGAACTGGCCCACCTGGCCAATGCCGGCCAGTATGCCGCCGGCGGTCCTTCCTATACCTACCAGCAGGGACCGGACGGAAGACGGTACGCCGTCGGCGGCGAGGTGCCCATCGACATCAGCAGCGAGCGAACGCCGGAGGCGACGATCCAGAAAATGCGCACCGTGCGCCGGGCCGCCATGGCCCCGGCCAACCCTTCTGCCGCTGACCGGAACATAGCTGCCCTGGCAGGCAGGAAAGAGGCCGAAGCCCGGAGGGAGCTGGAACGTGAACAGGCCGGAGAAGAGCCGCCCGGGGTGGAGGACACCGGAGCCCCCGCCGTGGATAATGACGAAACAGGACCTGCGGAAGGACACGGGCCTGAAAACAGCAGGCCAACATTCGGCCGGGCCGGAATCCGGCCGGCCTGAGGAAAGAGATTCCTCCACCCATGCAAAAGCCGGAATTCAACCAGTGGCTGCTGGCGGAGATCGGCCGGTCGCCAACCGCCTTTCACCTTACCGCCAACATTCGTGATCTGCTCACCGACCACGGCTTCACCCTGCTCGAGGAAACCGGGCCATGGCAGGTGGCCGCGCCCGGCTCCTATGTACTGGTCCGCAACGGTTCGAGCCTGATCGCCTTCACCCTGGACGGGGAAGACCCGGCGCGCAGCGGCCTGCGCATGGCCGGCGCCCACACGGACAGCCCGGCCCTGAAGGTGAAACCGAACCCGCTGCAGGTCAGTCACACCTGTGTCCGGGTCGGGGTGGAGGTCTATGGCGGCGCCCTGCTCGCGCCCTGGTTCGACCGCGACCTGTCCCTGGCCGGCCGGGTGAGCTGGGAAACCGAAACCGGCGGCCTTGGCTCCGGCCTGCTGGACTTTGCCCGCCCGGTTGCCGTGATTCCCAGCCTGGCCATCCATCTCGACCGGGAGGCCAACCGCAAGCGATCCATCAACAGCCAGACCGACATCATTCCCATCCTGCTGCAGGCCACACCCGGGGACGCCTGCCCGGTCTTCAACGATATCCTGCTGGCCCGGCTCCGGCACCAGTATCCGGATCTCGACTGCCGCGCCATCCTCGACCACGAGCTGTTCTTCTACGATCCGGCCCCGCCGGTCCTGACCGGGCTGGAGGGAGAGTTCATCACCGGTCCCCGCCTCGACAACCAACTCTCCTGCTGGACCATCGCCCGGGCCCTGGTCGATGCACCGGAACGGAAGAACAGCATGATCATCCTATCGGATCACGAAGAGGTGGGCAGCGGCTCTCCCGAAGGTGCCGGCGGCCCCCTGCTCGACTCGATCCTGGAGTGCCTCTTTCCCGAGCCGCAGCAGCGCCAACAGGTCATCCGGCGCTCCCTGCTCATCTCAGCCGACAATGCCCATGGGGTGCACCCCAACTTCACGGACCGGCATGATACCAATCACCTGCCGCTCATCAACCGGGGGCCGGTCATCAAGATCAACGCGGCCAGGCGGTATGCGACCACCGCCCTCACTTCAGGCTTCTTCCGTCTCCTCTGCCGGCGGCGGAACACGGAGGTCCAGGAGTTTGTCATGCGCAGCGACATGGCCTGCGGCTCCACCATCGGACCCCTGACCGCCACCCGTACCGGCATGCAGGTGGTGGACGTGGGCGTACCGACTCTGGCCATGCATTCCATTCGGGAGATGGCAGGAAGCGCGGACTGTCACGGCATGCACCGGGTTCTGCAGGAATATTTCAGTCTTGCAACCGATGATCCGTTATGGCATGGTTGGCAGTCATGAGGACCCTGCGTGACAAAACCCTGGCACTCGGCCTGATCCTGGCGCTCTCCCTGGTGTCGGCCCCGCCCGTGACCGCCCGGGCATCGCTACGCAACTATGTCAGGAAATACAAGACCATCCAGGTCTCTCCCCTGCAGATCCAGCGTCTCCGCCGCTATGACCGCCTCATCGAGTACTTCAGCTCGTTCTCATTCTTCGAGCCCCGGCACAAGGTCAATCCCGACTTCATCCGGGCCCTGATTCTTGCCGAGTCCAACGGCGATCCCATGGCCCGTTCCAGCAGGGACGCCCGCGGCCTGACCCAGATCATCTACCCCACAGGCAGGCAGGCCGCCCGGGAACTGCTGCAGAAGAACATCCGTTTCCGCCATGTCAGCCGCAGCCAGCTGGAGAATCTCAAGCCCGGCGATCTCTACATCCCGGAGATCAATATCCTGCTGGCCTGCTATCTGATCAGCAAATACAACTACACCTTCCAGGGCAAGCTCGACCTGGTGGTCTCTGCCTGGAACGCCGGGGAAAACTCCATTGTCGGCAACCAGCCGGCCCAGTACCGCGAGACCCTGAACCACATCGGCAAGGTCAACGGCTACTTCATCTACTTCCTCAAGCGGAAAAAGACCGGGCTGCGGGTGGCGTCACGCCGGCAGGGCGTCCGGATACGGTAGCAGCCGCCCCGCATGGCGGGAGGTTCGAGCGCGCGCAGAGTGTGTGCCCTGGGACCGCCTGCGCGACTCCCCACCACAGGATCGGAATGAAAAAGCGGCCTGGACTGATTTCAGGCAACGAGATCCAGTTGCTGGATGGTGCCGACCCGGCCGTCTTCACCGAGAAATATCCCGGAAGAACGGACCTGCCCCTGGAATGCACCCGAGTCGTCCTTCAAGGCAAAGGGGGTGTCCACATGGCCGAGATAGATGGCGCCGATCCCGCCTGCACCCAGGGCCAGCAGGCGGCTGTTGCCGTTGCTGTCCCGGGTCCAGATCCGTAACCGGTCATAGACCGGGTCGTTTTCATCAATCCAGCCATTGCCGTCACTGTCATGGGCGGCCAGCTCCCGGAAGCCGTCGCCGTCCAAGGCGCCGAAGAGTTCACTGCCATCGTTGACAGTGCCGTCGCCATTGCGATCCAGGGCAAGGAAACCAGAGCCCGGTCCAACAAAGGAGATCTGGTCAGGCCGGCCGTCTGCGTCAATGTCAAAGGCAAAGGTGGTCCGGGTCAGCCGGGCCGCCTCAGCATCAAAATTGACCACCAGCGGATCCTTGAGGGCATCGCCGGCCCGGAGGTGGATCTCCTTGCTGGTGGCGAACTCGCGACTCATGGCCAGCTCGACCGAAAAGTCGATCTCCCGGCCGTCTGCGGTCCTGATCACGCCCTGGGCCGAAAACGTGGCGGCCTCGTATTCGTAATGGGACTCGGAAAAATCATAGGCAATGCCCCAGCCCGCCTCTTCCTGCCCCGGCCCGGCCTCCTGCCCGCCACCGGTTGCCTCGGCAGGGGCCTGTTCCTGCAGCCGTGCAGGATCCATGATCCTGATCGGATGGCCGAAGATCTTTTCAAAAAGCAGCTTGAGAATCCGCATGTTCAGGTCAGCCTCCGGCTTTTCCGTCTCCGGGATCGCCGGGGCCATGACCGGCCCTGTCGAGCTGTTGCCAGGTGTCGCACCGGACAGCGAGACCTGCACCGCCGCCTCCGCCGGCATGGTGTTTTCTGCGGGCTCGTCATTGGAAATTTCCTGTTTTGCCTGCCCCTTGCCCTGTACAACAAGGGACTGATGCCGTTCATGGCGCTGAATAAACTCGTGGCTGGCGGAAAAAGCGACGTTCGAATCGACGATCTTCATGGCTGACCCTCCCTGGTCACGAAACTGAACAATTCCTGCGGCCTCCCGGTCGGGCGGACGGACAGGAGGTCTGGTCCTTATCTCTTCTATCGGCTCCGGGGAGAAAAAAATTTAGGCATGAAACAGCGGGGCATCGTCACTGATCACCGGGGTACTGACTCGTTGTTGGCACAGCTCAAAACCGCAAGTTGGCACAGGTGCCGGCATGGATTACCAACCACCTGAACTTGGTCGATTTTCATTGTATCCCGGGATGGGAAGTCTTGTGGTATTGCTGTATGCCTTGCATGCGACACCACAAGGGCAGGCAGACCGAGGAAGGATGGCAGTCCCGGAAGATTGCGCTCACCTGCAAGAGAAGCAAAAAGAGGACCAAAAATCTTTTTCCATTTGCAGATGGGTGAAACGCTCAATTCAGGAGATAATCTTATTGACAATACAGAATAAAAAAAAGTAAGGTTTTCTACTTGTCAATCGAACGCTGACTCCTTTCCGGGACTGCCGGGGCACGTCCCTTTAACGCTGAACAGTAAGCCGCTATTCATGAATCAGTCATCTTCGTCCAAGTACAGCGAAGCCGGTGTTGATATCGACAAGGGCAACGCTTTCGTCTCCCGGATCAAGGGGTTGGTCGCCGAGACCCATGGTCGCGGCGTCATCAGTGATATCGGGGGATTTTCCGGTCTTTTCGCCATCGGCAACGCCGGTTTCGAGGATCCGGTCCTGGTCGCCTCCACCGACGGGGTCGGAACCAAGCTCACTGTTGCCAAGCTCTGCGGACGGCACGACACCATCGGTATCGACCTGGTGGCCATGTGTGTCAACGACGTCATCGTCAGCGGGGCCCGGCCCCTGTTCTTCCTGGACTACTTTGCCGTCTCCAGCCTGGACCTGGATGTCGCCACCGAGGTGGTGCGGGGCATCGCCAAGGGATGCAAGATTGCGGGCTGTGCGCTCATCGGTGGCGAAACGGCCGAGATGCCCGGTCTCTACCGGCCCGGCGACTACGACCTGGCCGGTTTCGTGGTCGGAATCGGGGAACGGAACGCCATCATCGACGGCAGCGACATCCGGGTGGGCAACAGAATCATCGGCCTGGCCTCATCGGGCCTGCACTCCAACGGCTACTCGCTGGTCCGCAAGATCTTCTTTGAGGACCTGGGCCTGGGCGTGGATGACCACGTGGACGATCTGGGCACCACCGTGGGCGAGGAACTGCTGCGCCCCACCAGGATCTACGTGGAGAGTGTGCTCAACATCCTGCGCAACTACAAGATCAACGGCCTGATCCACAACACGGGCGGCGGCTTCATCGACAACGTCCCCCGCATCCTGCCCTGTGGCTGCCGGGCCATCATCCACCGTGGCTCCTGGGACATTCACCCGGTGTTCTCCCTGCTGCAGGACAAGGGCGAGATCCCGGAAACAGAGATGTACCGGACCTTCAACATGGGAATCGGCATGATGGTCCTGGTCGAGGAAGACCAGGTCGAGGACGTGATGCACCAGTTGGGCGCCCTGGGGGAGAGACCCTTCCTCATCGGCGAGATCGCGGCAGCCGGGGACGATGACGACCGGACGGTCGAGATCAGGGATTGACTGGACCCGCGTCGCCGGCAGAGCGGTGGCGGCCAGGCGCACGGACGACTAACTACGCTTTCTCCTGCTTTCCGTTACCCGCCCCGTGGTCAGTGCCGCCGCAGTCGGCCGTTCCACCCTTCAGCTTGTACAGCCCGTGTGCCAGAGCCGGCAGCACGACCTCCAGGTTCTCCCGCGCCGCCCTGCGACTGCCCGGCAGGTTGATGATCAGGGACTGGTTGCGGATACCGGCGATGCCCCGTGACCAGACGGCCTGCACGGTCTTCTCCAGGCTGGCCTGGCGCATGGCCTCGGCCAGGCCGGGCACCTCGCGTTCCACGACCCTGCGCGTCGCCTCGGGTGTGCGGTCACTGGGCGACACACCGGTGCCGCCCGTGGTGACGACCAGGTCGATCTTGCGCTCATCCACCCACTTTTTCAACGTGGTCTCGATCAGCTCCTGCCGGTCCGGGATGATCTCGTAGGCCGCGAGCCTGTATCCCGCCCCGGCAAGCAGCTCCCTGAGCATGGCGCCGGAGGTGTCCTCGCGCTCGCCGCGGGACCCCTTGTCGCTCAGGGTGAGGACCCCGAAGCTGTACTCCTGCCCCTCCATGCCGCTCAGTTGTTCTCCGCCTTGCTGGCCTCGATGATCTTTTCAGCCAGTTGCGCCGGCACCTCCTCGTAGTGGGAAAACTTGACCGTGAACGATCCCCGGCCGCCGGTCATGGATGTCAGGTCCGGCGCGTAGAGCTGGATCTCGGCCAGGGGAACATGGGCGCTGACCACCTCGTACCGGTCCGTGGAGTCCATGCCCAGGACCCGGCCGCGGCGGCTGTTCAGGTCGCCCATCACGTCGCCCACATGCTCCTTGTCCACGTGGATCTCGATCTCCATAATCGGCTCGAGCAGAATGGGCTGCGCCTCCAGGGCGCCCTTCTTGAAGGCCAGGGAGCCGGCGATCTTGAACGCCATCTCCGAGGAATCCACGTTGTGGAACGAACCGTCGACAAGGGTCACCTTGAGGTCGACAAAGGGGTAGCCGGCAATGACGCCCTTTTCCATGGCCTCGAGGATTCCCTTCTCCACCGCGGGCCGGTACTGCTGCGGAATGACGCCACCGACGATGCGGTCGACGAACTCGAATCCCTCGCCGCGCGGCAGCGGCTCCATCTCGATGGTGCAGTCGCCGTACTGGCCCCGGCCGCCGGACTGTTTCTTGTGCTTGCCCTGGACCGTGGTCTTGCCCTTGATGGTCTCGCGGTAGGGGACCTTGGGCACGGAGAGCTCCATCTCCACGCCGAACTTGCGCTTGAGCTTCTCGCTGATCATCTCCAGGTGCACCTGGCCGACGCCGGAGATGAGGATCTCCTGGGTCTGCTGATCGCGGGTCAGCTTGAGGGTGAGGTCCTCGTCCAGCATCCGGGTGATGGAGGAGAAGAGCTTTTCCTCGTCGCCCTTCCTGGCGCTGACCGCATAGGAAATCACGGTGGGCAACGGCTCCGGGGGCTCGTAGATTATGGGATGGGCCTCGTCGCAGAGGGTATCGCCGGTGGTGGTGTCCTTGAGCTTGGCCACGGCCACGATCATGCCGGGCACGGCCTCGTCCACCGGTTTCTGATCCTTGCCTTCCATGATAAAGAGCTGCCCGAACCGCTCCACGGTCTCCTTGCTGGAATTGTAAAAACTGTCACCCCGGAGCACGCCGGAAAAGATGCGGAAGATGGAAAGACGGCCGGCAAAGGGATCGGCCATGGTCTTGAAAACCAGGGCGGAGAAAGGCTCGTCCGTGGTGCCCCTGCGCTCCACCAGGTCGCCGCTGCGCGGATCGGTGCCCACCATGGCCGGCCGCTGGTCCGGCGAGGGCATGAGGTTGACGATACCGTCCAGGACCAGGGAGGAGCCGGCATTGTTCAGCGCGGCGCAGCAGTAGACCGGCGCAATGGTTGCCGCGCGGACCGCCGTGGCCAGGCCGGTCTTCAGCTCATCAGGCGAGAGCTCGCCTTCTTCCAGGAACTTTTCGATCAGTTCGTCATCGGTCTCGGCCACGTATTCCATCAGGTTCTCGCGCAGGCCCGCGACCTCGTCGGCCATGTCGTCCGGGACCTCGCCAGGCTCCACCTTGCCCGACCCGTCGTTCTTAAAGAAAAATGCCTTGTTTTCAACGAGATCAACAACACCTTCAAAGGCATCCTCGGCACCGATGGGCAGGGTGATCACCACCGGGTTCAGGTCAAAGCTGTCCCGGATCTGGCCCACGGTCCTGGTGAAATCGGCCCGTTCCCGGTCCATCTTGGTGATGCAGATCAGGCAGGGCAGACTGCGCTCACGCACGTAGTCGACGAACTTCTCGGTCTGGCTGCGGACCCCAAGGACCGCGCCCACGGTGAGGATGGCGCTGTCCGCGACCTGGGCCGCAAACTTGGCCTCATTGATGAAGTTGTCGTCACCAGGGGTGTCAATGAGAAACACCTCCTTCTTTTTCCAGGCCAGATGATTGAAGGCCGCGGAAATGGAGATATGCCGCTTGATCTCTTCGGGCTCGAAATCCATGGACGCGGTCCCGTCGTCCACCTTTCCCAGTCGCTTCACCATTCCGGCGGTAAACAGCAATGCCTCGGCTAAGGTGGTCTTGCCACTGTTGCCGTGCCCGAGAAGAACTGTATTCCTGATGTTCTGTACGTCCTGCATGGATTCCTCCAATGAAGCGGCTAGATAATGAATATTGACAGGGCCGGCCGACTCCGCCGGGGCGCCGGTCGGCCCGTGGTTTTCCGGCTTCCCTGCTCCTCCTGCCACCAGTCCGCAGCGATTTTCACGAAAAAAACTTCCTCTTTTGTCCGTGGAATGGTAACCATCTGTGCCCAGAAATAAACAGCATTCTTTATATTCTCATTAACCTTGTAAAGTCAAGCGATAACAGCCGCCGGCCGGGCGGGAGCGCTGACCGGAAAAATGACGACGGAACCATCCTCATCCACAGGCAGGATCGCCCGTTCGGCCGGGGCGGTAAGCGGTGCGGTCATGTGCAGCCGTGTGCTCGGCCTGGTCCGCGAGCAGATTTTTGCCGGGCTTTTCGGGGCCGGCTATGCCTACGACGCCTTTGTGGTCGCCTTCCGGATCCCGAACCTGCTCCGCGACCTGTTCGGCGAAGGAGCGCTATCGGCCGCCTTTGTCACCGTCTTTTCCGACTATGACACCAACCGGGGCAGCGAGGCCACCTGGCGGCTGGCCGGCAATGTCCTGGTCTTCCTTGCCATTGTCCTGAGTATCATCACCCTGGTCGGAACCTACTACGCCGGTGCCATCGTCGATCTCCTGGCCCCGGACTTCCGGCTCATCGCCGGCAAGACCGAACTGACCATCCTCCTGACCCGGATCATGTTCCCCTTCCTGATCTTCGTGGCCCTCTCCGCCGTGGTCATGGGGATCCTCAACACCCGCGGCCGCTTCTTTGTGCCCGCCCTGTCGTCCAGCTTCTTCAACCTGGGCTCCATTGTCGGCGGGGTGATCCTGGCCCTGCTCTTTCCCCGCTTCGGCCAGCCGGCCATTGCCGGCATGGCCTGGGGAACCCTGATCGGCGGCCTGCTCCAGCTCCTCATGCAGCTGCCCACCCTGGTCCGGGTCGGGTTCCGCTTTCTGCCCTCGCTGTCGCTGCGCGATCCCGGCCTGCGCCGGATCCTGCTCCTCATGCTGCCGGCCACCATCGGCCTGTCCGCCACCCAGATCAACATATTTGTCAACACCAACTTCGCGGCCTCCTGCGCCGAGGGCTCGGTCTCGTGGCTGAACTACGCCTTCCGCATGGTACAGCTGCCCATCGGCGTCTTCGGTGTGGCCTTCTCCATCGCCGCCATGCCGGTCCTGGCGAAACACGCGGCGACCAGGGACATGGCCGGTCTCAGGCAGACCTTCACCTCCTCGCTGGTCATGGTCTTCAGCCTGACCATTCCGGCCACGGCCGGCCTGGTCCTGCTGGCTGAACCGATCATCGGCCTGATCTTCCAGCACGGCGCCTTCACCGCCCTGGACACGGCCCGCACCGCCGAGGCGCTCACCTTCTACGCCTACGGCCTGTTCGCCTATTCCGCCGTCAAGATCATGGTCCCGGTCTTCTACGCCCTGGGCAGCACCAGGTACCCGGTCATCGCCAGCTTCATGGCCGTGGCCGCCAACATCGTCATCATCAGCCTGACCATCACCACCTTCCAGCACCGGGCCATCGCGCTCTCCACGTCCTGCACCATGGCCATGAACTTCCTCTTTCTCGGCACGGTCCTCTACCGGAAGCTCGCGGGGTTTCCCCTGGGATATCTCGTCCGCGGCACGGTCAAGATCCTGCTCGCCACCGCCATCATGTCCGCCCTGCTCATGTTCCTGCTGCCGCTGCTCTCCGGCTGGCTGCACGGCCCGGTTCTTCTCCGGATCCCCGGCGTCTTCCTGGCCATCATCACCGCTGCCTCGGTCTACGGTATTGTCCTCCACCTGCTGGGCCTGCCGGAACTCACCGTGATCACGGGCAAGATCGTTCAGCGTTTCTCCAGGTCGTAGAGAAGCCGTACCTGGGCAAGCAGCGCCACCACGGCCGTGTCCACGTGCAGGATCCGCGGTCCCATGGAAAAGGGCGCAAATCCCTGCTCCCGGAAACGGTCCACCTCGTAATCGCTCCAGCCACCTTCGGGGCCCACGGCCAGCAGGACCCGGCCATCACCGTCCCGGCGGGCAAAGGCATCGGCCAGGCCGGCCCCGGCGCCGGGATGGGCCAGGAGCCGCCTGCCGCCAAGAGCAGGCACCACATCCTCGACAAAGGGCTTGAAACGATGGTGGATCACCACCCGGGGCAGACGGGTGTCCATGGCCTGTTCCAGCCCCTCGATCAGCAGGGAACGGATCTTTTCCGGCTGCAGCACCGGACTGTGGAAAAAGGATTTTTCGACCCGTGCGGCACGGACCAGGTGGATCCGGAGCACCCCCATCACCGTGGCCTGCTTGAGGATCCGCTGCAGCATGATGGGCCGGGGCAGGGCCAGGATCAACTCCGCCAGGGGCCGCGGCGGCGGTTCACGGTCCAGGTGCACCATCAGTTCAACCTCCTGTCCCGACAGGCACAGGATCCTGCCCGTGCCGCAGCGGCCGTTGATCATCCCCAGCCGCAGGGTGTCGCCGGGTTCCAGGCGCAGTACGTTCCGGATATGCCCGGCCCGCCGGCCGCTGAGCCGGACACGCCCTTGCCGCAGTTCATCTTTCTCAAAAAGCACCAGGTTCACGAAATCTCCCCATGGATCGGCCGGCGGCCCGGCCATCTGCCTGTTTGACAATACCCGGAGAATGGACCATAATTGCTGCAGGTACCGCCGCCTGCGGCACCGGCCGGACATCCTTGGCCGTCCTCACCAGCTTCCGGACAGGCCATCCCCGCCCGCACTCCTGTGCCGGGCCGGGATCCCTTCACTCCATTTACCTGGAGGCCCCGCGGCCCGTCAATGATCTTTCTCTACACGCTGCTGAGCGCCATTCTCCTGCCCCTGCTCACACCGCTTCTCCTGCCACTGGTGGCATGGAAAAAAAAGTATCGGCTGCGCATCCTGCGCCGCCTCGGTTTCGGCCTCAACCACCGGCTGCAGGTGCCGGATACCGGACGGCAGCAGCCGGTGATCTGGCTGCACGCCCTGTCCGTGGGCGAGGTCACCTCGGCGCTTCCCCTGGTCCAGGGCCTGCGCAGCCACCTGCCCGGCGCCACCCTGCTCTTCTCCACCGCCACCAGGAGCGGCATGCAGGTTGCCGAAGAACTGATCAGCCCCCACGTGGACCTGGTCTTTGACGGACCCCTGGATATCTACTGGACCATCCGCAACGCCATCCGCCTGCTGCAGCCCAGCCTGTTCATTCTCGTGGAGACCGACTTCTGGCCGGGCTGGCTAGGCCAGCTCCATGGCAGCAGGATCCCGGTCCTGCTGGTCAACGGCCGCATCTCGGACCGCTCCCTGGAACGCTACCGGAGATTCGGCGTGTTCTTCAGGCCCATGTTCCGCTGTTTCGATCTCCTGGCCATGCAGACCCGGCAGGATGCACAACGACTGACCGGGCTGGGTATCCCCGGCCAGCGGATCATGACCCTGGGCAACCTGAAGTATGACACCTGCCTGCCCGGCCGGACCGGCCACCGCCGGAGCATGGACCGGGGTACCCTGCACCTGCCGGAAAACGGCCCCCTCTGGATCTGCGGTTCCACCCACCCGGGAGAGGAAGAGATCATCCTTGCCGTGTTCGCGGAGCTGCACGGACAGATCCCGGATCTCAGCCTGCTGATCGCGCCCCGTGATATCGCCCGGGCCGGCGAGCTGGCAGATATGGCCCGGAGCCTGGACCTGCCTGCTGCCAGGCGCAGCAGGAAAGACGACCAGGAGGCCCCGGTCGCCATCCTCGACACCATCGGCGAGCTGCAGGGTTGTTATCCGCTGGCCTCAGTGGCCTTTGTCGGCGGCTCTCTCGTGAATATGGGCGGCCACAATCCCATCGAACCGGCAGCCTGTGGCGTCCCGGTCCTGTTCGGCCCCCACATGGAGGATTTTTCCGAAATCGCCGCCGACCTGCTCCACTGCGGAGGCGCCCGGACCGTCACTGACCGGGAAAGCCTGGGCGGGCTGCTTGCCTGGCTGCTTGCCGACCCGAACCGCGGACAGGCCATGGGCCAGGCCGCCCTGGCCCTGGTGGAGGAAAACCGCGGCGTCGTGACCCGGCACCTCGCAGTGATTGACGACCTGCTGCAACAAAGGGCCGACTGACCGGCGAGTCGGGATGGAGCCAGGAAACTGTCGACACCTTTTCCGGGCCAACCTCCTGCTCTGGGTCGTGCCCCTGTTCATGGCCGGCGGCGTGGCCGCCGGCAGGGTCGACCTGCCGATTCCCCGGAATCTTCTGGTCCTCTCCGCCCTGACCCTCGTCCTGCTGGCGGCCATCCTGGAGACGGGCGGCCGGAGGGGAACAGTGCTTCTCCTGCCAATCTTCTTCCTGGCCGGATTCATCCGCACCGGCCAGGCCCTGGTCCCGGTAACCGGTCCCGCCGACATCGCAGGTCTTGTCAGCACACGAACCGAACTTACCCTCGGCGGAACCCTTGCCGGCATGGTGGAGTTCGACGGCAGGATCTCCCGCTTCGAACTGGTTCTGGACAGCGTTCTTTTCCATGATCACGGTGAGGTGCCGGCCCGTTTCCGACCGGCCCACGGCCGTGTCCGGCTGACCATGCGCGCTCCCTTCGACCCGGCCATCCTTCCCGGCGCACGTCTGCTGGTCATCGCCAGCGTGGACCGCATCCGCAACTACCGTACACCGGGCGTATTTGATTACCGGCTCTCCATGGCGGCCCGCTCCATCCGCTGCAGCGGCCTGGTCCGTTCACCTCTGCACATCATGGCGGTACGGGACCCGGATGCCGGTCTCCTGCACAGGATCCGCTACCTGCCTGAACGGATCCGTACCCGGATCAATACCTTCCTGGCCAGTCACCTGGAGCCTGAAACCGCTGGTCTCTACCAGGCCCTGCTCATCGGCAGCAGGAGCGCCATCGCTCCCGGGATCCTGGAACAGTTCAAGGCCACCGGTACCATGCACCTGCTGGCCATATCCGGCATGCACATGGGATTGCTCGGCCTGATGATCGGCATGATCCTGACCTGGCTCATGCAGCGTTCCACCTGGCTGCTTCTGCATATACACGTGCCGACGGTGGCCCTGCTCCTCTCCCTGCCGCCGCTGCTGGGATATGGCCTGGTGGCCGGCATGAACCTGCCCGTGCTGCGGGCCCTGGTCATGGCGACCCTCTTTCTCGTGGCCGTGCTCCTCCGCAGGCAGAGTTCCCTGCCACACCTGCTCGCCGCCGCGGCCCTGTTCCTGCTGGCCATCCATCCCCTGGCCCTGTTCACGGTCTCCTTCCAGCTCTCTTTTGCCGCTGTCCTGGCCATTGCCCTGGTCTTTCCCCGGCTCCACGACCTGGTGCCGCCAGGCGGGAAACCGGGAACCGCCATGGTCCGTCCGGCGCGAGTCCTCCTGGCCGGCTTCCTGGTTTCGCTGGCAGCCACCACGGGCACCCTGCCCTTCATGCTCTACCACTTCAACCGGTTCTCGCCCCTCGGACCGGTCATGAACCTGCTGGTCGAACCGCTGCTCTGTTTCTGGGCCCTGCCCCTGGGCCTGATCGCGGTACCCCTGATCTTCGTGGCCCCGGCAGCGGCGGCCATGCTGCTCAACATCGGTGGCCTGGCGATCCAGGCCACGGACCATCTCACCGCCCTGGCGGCCGGCCTGCCCTTTGCCACCATCTGGACCATCACGCCCTCGTGGCTCGAGGCAGGTGGCTACTTCCTGCTCCTCGCCTGCTGGTTCGGCGGCCGGAAATCGACCTTCCTGCGACCCGTCGCCCTGGCTGGACTCGCTGTCCTGGCCCTGGAATTTACCTCCGGACTCTGGCTGCCGAGGCACCCTGCCACCTCCCGGGTAGTCTATCTCGACGTGGGCCAGGGCAGCGCCACCCTTCTGCAGATCAGGGGCGGCAGAACCATCCTCATCGACGGCGGCAGCCGCACCTCACCCCGCTTCAACGCCGGAGAGCGGATCATTGCCCCCTTTCTCTGGAAAAACCGTCTCTGGCGTATCGACGATCTCGTTATCACCCATCCCCATGCCGACCATTTCAACGGCATGGCAACGGTGATTCGGCACTTCGCGCCAAGGCGGCTCTTCATCAACGGCAGGGAAAAAGACCAGGAACAGGGATACGGGCAACTCCTTGCCCTGGCCCGTGCGCGGGGCGTCGCCATCATCGTCCCCTCATCCGGACAGGCCATCGCGGCCGGAGAGGACACCGGACTGACCTGCCTGGGCACCAACGGCCTGGCGGCAACCAGCGGTCCCATGCACGCCAATGATCACAGCCTGGTTCTCCTGTTCCGGCACGGTTCGTGTAAATTTCTTTTTCCGGGCGATATCGAAAAAACCGGCGAAACCATGCTGCTGGCTTCCGGCGCGCCCATTGGTGCCGACATCCTGCTCGCGCCCCATCACGGCTCCAGGACCTCGTCCAGCCCTGCATTCATAACCGGTGTCCACCCGGGGCTGATCGTTGTCTCCGCCGGCCGCTCCGGCAGGGGACGGTTTCCGGCCCCGGTCAACCTCAGCCGCTGGCGGCAACAGGGCATCCTGGCCCTGGTGACAGCAACAGCCGGGACCGTCTTCTGCCGGACCGACGGCAGTGCCATCACGGTACGGGACAGCGCCGGCAACGAATGGCGGACCAGCTGCGGCAGTGCGGGATGGGATGAAAAATGAAAATTTTTCTATTTGCAGAACTTGTGCTATAAACAGAAAAGAGGCAGGAACCCCGCAGAAAACAATAGCGCCGAAACCGACCGCCGGCGTTCCCGGACGGCGCAGAGAACATCATTCTGAACAGCAGGAATACAAGACAGGATCCGGCGTGAAACCATACTTCAGCCCGCCAATGGACCGGATACGGTGTTTGCCCTAGGAAAAAAATGCCCCCGTTGCGGCGGGCGCAGGCTCGAGCCGCTTCCACCCAGGCCGTGGATGCGTTTTTTCCCCGGCGCCGCCCTGGCCAACTGCCGCCGGTGCCGCCAGCACATCTTCTCCTTTTTCCCCTTCTCCATCATCCTGGAAAACCGGACCAGCCCCCGGCACAGGATGCCATCCAGCCTGCTGGTCCGTCTCCATGGTGAACGGGAGCAGTTTGCCAGAATCCTCGATATCAGCCAGGAAGGGGTCTGCTTCAGCTTTGACCATGACCTGCAGAAACTGGCCGGCCGCAGGTTCAAGATCGACATCTATGACTGCAGGCAGGGTACCTACCTGGAGGGGCTTCCGGTCCGGATCGTCTCCAACCTGATCGAGGTCCAGAATATCGGGGGCCAGCCCAGGAGCATCCTCAGAAACGGCGGCCGGTTCGAAAAACTGAGCCGGGCCCAGAAAAAACTCCTTGCCCGACTCATTGACCGTTACGGCAGCCCGGATACGGACTCCGGGCGCACCACGTCAACCTGATCCCGGGAGTCCCCTGCCTGCGCCGGCAGCGGATGCCTGGGACCGGGCCATGCCGGTTCCGGCCCCTTGCGGAACTGTGGGGCAGGAGGGAGCCGCCCCGAAAGAAGCGCCGGGATCTCCTGCCTGGCCCGCATATTTCACACAGGTCGTCGCGAAAGGTCCGGAGGCATATTGAAATATGCCGAGAAATCCCTTTTGTGCTGTGACGCAGCAGGCATGATGTTTTCGGGTCTTGCAGCAGATCGCTTGTGAAATATGCAGGCTAGACCTCGGTGAAATCGGTCGGCGGTTTCTTGAGAAATTTCACAAACTTCTGTTTTTCCGTGCAGTTGATGTAGGCGTCTTCGGCACTGATCTGCTTCTTTTCCAGCAGCTCCATGATGGCGTCGTCGATGGTCTGCATGCCATACTTTTTTCCGGTCTGCATGATGGAGGGGATCTGGTAGGTCTTGGCCTCGCGGATCAGGTTGCGCACCGCGGGGGTGCAGATCAGGATCTCCAGGGCAGCCACCCGCCCCTTTTTATCAACCCGTCGAAACAGGGTCTGGGAGACCACGGCCTTGAGGGCATCGGCCAGGGTTGAACGGACCTGGCCCTGCTGGTTGGCCGGAAAGATCTCCACCACGCGGTCCACGGTCTTCATTGCATTCATGGTGTGGAGCGTGCCGAAGACCAGGTGACCGGTCATGGAGGCCTCCATGGCCAGCGAGATGGTCTCCAGGTCGCGCATCTCGCCCACCAGGATGATGTCGGGATCCTCGCGCAGGGCGCCGCGCAACGCGGCGCTGAAACTCTTGGTGTGGGTGCCGATCTCGCGGTGGTTGATGATGCACTGCTGGCTCTTGTGCACAAACTCGATGGGATCCTCAATGGTCAGGATGTGGTCCTTCCTGGTCTTGTTGCACTCATCGATGATGGCGGCCAGGGTGGTCGATTTACCGGAACCGGTGGGACCGGTGACCAGGACCAGGCCTTTGGGTAATGTGGCCAGCTTGGAGATGACCTTGGGCAGGCCGAGCTGCTCGCAGGTGAGAATGTCGCTGGGAATCTCGCGGAACACGGCGCCAATACCGTACTTCTGCTGAAAGTAGTTGCAGCGGTAACGGGCAAGACCGGGAATCTCGTAGCCAAAGTCCATGTCTCCGGTCTCTTCGAAGATCTTGATCTTGTCCTCGGGGCAAATCTCGTACAGCATGGACTTCAAGGTCTCGTTATCCAGGACCTTGAACTTGATACGTTCCATATCCCCGCGAATGCGAAGCACCGGCTGCTGACCGGCCATCATGTGCAGGTCGGAAGCACCCTCGTCATTCATCAGTTTGAAAAATGCATCTATCTGGGCCATACGTCACTCCCTTGTTGTTCCATCTCAGATCCTGCCTGAATTGAACGTTTCACCCATCTGCAGTGGGAAGAAGATACAAAATTATACCACCTTTTAATTATACCACCTCTTCTTTCCTGAGTGATGCAGATGGATGAAAATCGCTCGGTTCAGATTGCATTGTCACGCGGTTCCCCGGCAACTCAAGACATTGACAATACCGCTGAACTGCCCACCCGGCCGTCCCTGTCCGCCGACCGCGTACCTGGCCACAGGCTTAACAACTCGTTGTTTTCACATTCTCAAAACTGCAAAGGACGCCGTATCTGTACAGGGACGCAGGTGACAACGTACCCTGCCGCATCCTGTCATCCTGGAATCAGAATACAACGGTATGGCGGACATACTGCACGATTTCCTCGACATCATCCATGACAGTGAACAGTTGCTGGTCCTCCTCCGCGATCTTGCCGGTACCATGGAGCTGCTCCGCAATCCAGTCGACCAGGCCGTTCCAGAAGGAGGAACCGACCAGGACAATGGGAAAGGGCTTGATCTTACGGGTCTGGATCAGGGTCAGGGATTCAAAGAGCTCGTCCATGGACCCGAAACCGCCCGGCATGCAGATAAAGGCCATGGAATACTTCATGAACATCACCTTGCGGACAAAAAAATAACGGAAAGCCAGGGGCAGGTTGACATACGGATTGCCCTCCTGTTCATGGGGCAGGTCGATGTTCAGGCCGATGGACAGTCCGTCCGCATCCATGGCGCCGCGGTTGGCCGCCGCCATGATGCCGGGGCCGCCGCCGGTAATAATGCCGTAGCCGTGTTCGGCAAGCCGCCGGGCCAGCTCCCGGGCCAGGTGGTAATCGGGATGGTCTTCCGGCGTCCGCGCCGAACCGTAAATGGTGACCGACGGCCGTTTGATGCCGGACAGGGTGTCGAATCCCTCGACGAATTCCGCCATGATGCGAAACATGCGCCAGGAGTCGCCCCGGGCCATGTTGTCCAGGCAGTACTGGTTCTCGCGGGCCACCGGGTGACGAAATCTTTTCTGCATGCAGAATTCCGATCCTTTTTTTGTCGCGGTTCTTGATTCAGGGCTGCCCAACGCCCGGCACCGCCCGCCGGGATGCGGGCCGGTCGGCCCCGGCCTGCCGCAGCCGGGCAAGCCCCTGCTCGGCCTCTTTCTTCTGGCCGCTGCGGCAGCGGCGCAGGGCGCAGACCCGGCTGTAACAGGACGCGGCCGCCCGTTTTTTGCCCATGGCCTCGCAGATGCGGCCTTTGAGCAGAATGGCCGCCGCAGAACCACGCTGCAGCACGAGGCTCCGGTTCACAGCCTGCAAGGCCTCGTCCGGGCGTCCAAGGTACAGAAGGGCCCTGGCACGCCTGTACCAGTGACCCGGATGGTTGCTGTCCATGGCCAGGGCCCGTTCCAGCAGGCTCATGCCAACCTCCTCACCCTGTTCGCCCTCAATATAGAGCAATCCCAGCATACTCATACTCTCATCATCTCCCGGGAAGAGACGCAGGGCCCGCTGCAGGGCCTGCATGGCCTCGGCAGGACTGCCGGTCTCCATGCACGACTCGCCGAGCAGACGGTGCAGGAGAAACTCCTTTTCTCCCTCCTGCTCACGCCGCCACCGTTCAAGGACCCGGCGCGCCTGTTCGTAGCGGCCGGCCTGGCAGTAGAGCCGGGCCAGCTGCGGATAGAGATCCCTGGCCTCGCTCATGCCGGCATGGAACTTGACCATGCAGGCCTTCTCCAGCTGGACCATGGCCTGTTCCTCCTCCCCTGCTGCCTGGTAACTGTAGCCCAGGTTGACCAGGGCCATGAAATTGTCAGGCTCCTGCGCCAGGACACGTTCAAAACAGTCAATGGCCCGCCGGTGCCGGTTCATCCCGGCCAGGGTGACCCCGAGACTGTTCATCAGGTTGGTCTCATCCGGGCGAAGCCGCAGGCCATTGCGATATTCACGCACTGCCTGCCGGTAATCCCCCTGGTCGAAAAAATAGTCACCACTGACATTGAGGCTCAGGTGATCGAAAAAGACCATTGAACCGGGGCCGTAATAGGAGGCGTGCAGCAGGGCCTTGCGGCAGTTGCGCAGGGTCTCGGTCCGGCTGTAGTCCAGGCAGGGCCAAGATGCACCGCCCAGGGACAGGCTCACCTCCCCGGGTGGTGCGGCAACGGCCCCGGCCAGCTCCCGCAGCCGTGCCTGGACCCTGGTCGGGGTCATATCGGGCAGAAAAAGCACGCCGGTGGCGCCATCCAGCTCGCTGAACCGCTCTTCCCCTGTCAGCAGGGGAACCACGCGGTCAGCCAGCCAGTTGTCCCGGGGCGGCGGAGCATCGGCCTGGCACAAGATCAGGCCGAACTGCCGTCTGCCGCGCCACTGGCGCTGCAGCCGCCGCAGAACAGCCCGGGGGGGCAGGGCCAGGGGATGGGTGGCCCGGTTCTTGAGCGTGGAGGCGTCGCAGAGACTGAACGGTCCACGCCGTTCCGCCTCATTGAGGGCCTGCCAGGCCTCGCCGAAACAGCGGGCCGCACCGCTGTCCGCGACCCGGGCAAACCCCACGTGCACGCGGCGGACGCCCTCCCGTTTCAACCGCCGCAGCAGGGCATGCGCAAAGACCCGGTCCTGTTGCCTGTCATCATGGCCGGTAAGCAGGCCGAAAACTCCCTGGCCGAAATAGAACAGGGGGCCGCCGACCACGGCCTCGAGAAAGGAGGCAAGACGGCCGATCCTCTGCAGCCTGCCCATGGCGGTGCGCTGGAAAAACAGCACATGGACGAGATAGAACGAAAGCGCATCCCTGCCGCGTTGATCCTGCCCGAAAAAGACCTCGGCTCCCCGCCGGTGAAAGAACCCTGTTTCCGGATCAGTGTACGCGTGTCTGACCTGCAGCAGGCGATCGCAGAGGCTACGCCGGAACCCGGCCAGCCATTCCGGGTCCATCTTCCGGAGAAGGGCCGGATCGACCCCGGTCAAGAGCAGCACGGCCGGGACATCATCAGTACGGCCCAGCGGCAGCACAAGGCTGTCGCCGATGATGCAGGGCTCTCCATCGCGGCAGATGGCGGCTATCTCGCCGTCCGTGGCCGGCAGGACCGGTGGCTGGCAGCGCAGGGAACCCGCCTCCGGCGGCTGCCAGAAGCCGACCGTGGCCGGCAGTGGCTGCATGGACCGGACCTCGCGGACAAAGACCGGTTCCAGGACAAAAAAATCTCCAGGCCCCAGCGGCCGCCCGGGCTGGCAGGCGGGAAAATCGACAGAAAGCACGGCCATCAGCAATGTCCCGTGGTCAGGACCCGGGTCAGGGTATCGGCCAGCACCGCCACCTCGTCATCGGCCACGGTCCGCATGTCGATCAGGAACCGCTCCTCCTCGATCCTGCCGATGACCGGGATCTCCTCGTGCCGAAGGAGCTCCTCCAGCCGGTTGACACTGAACTCGGCAGGGGTCAGGGCAACGGCGCGGCTGGGCAGATTCTGTTCCGGCATCGCCCCGCCGCCAACCCTGGCCATGGTATCGGCCAGTGTCAGGCTGCACCCGTCGCCCACCGAACGGCGCAGCCGGCGCAGCAGCCGCCTGGCCCGCCGGTCAACAGTGGCCACAGGTACCGCGATCATGGCCAGGGTGGGGATGGTTTCAGTTACCTTTTCAGGATCGCGGTACAGACGGAGGATGGACTCCAGACCCGCCAGGGTGAACTTGTCGATCCGCATGGCCCTGTTCAGGGGATTTTTCTTGATCCTGTCCACCAGGTTCCGGGAGCCGAGGATGATCCCTGCCTGCGGCCCGCCCAGCAGCTTGTCACCACTGAAGGTCACCACGTCGACGCCCGAGGCGACCACCTCCTGCACCGTGGGCTCCTTCATCAGGCCAAAGCGACTCAGATCGACAAAACAGCCCGAGCCCAGGTCCTCCATCACCGGCAGGCCTCGTTTCCGGCCCAGGGCGACCAGGTCTTCATTGGCAACCTCGCTCGTGAAACCGATGATCCGGTAGTTGCTGCAGTGCACCTTGAGCAGCAGGCCGGTCTCTTCGCCGATGGCGTTCTCATAGTCGCGGAGATGGGTGCGGTTGGTCGCTCCGACCTCGACCAGACGGGCGCCGCTGCGGGCCATGACATCCGGGATGCGGAACGAGCCGCCGATCTCGACAAGCTGGCCGCGGGAGACAATGACCTCACGTCCCCTGGCCAGGGTCTCGAGAACAATGAGGACCGCAGCCGCATTGTTGTTGACCACCAGGGCCGACTCGGCGCCGGTGAGCTCACAGAGCAGCTCCTCGACCAGACTGTAGCGGCTACCGCGGCGTCCGGTCTCCAGGTCGAACTCAAGGTTGGAGTAATGCATCCCGGCCTCGAAAATCGCCTCCATGGCGGAAGAGGGAAGAACGGAGCGGCCGAGATTGGTATGAATGATCACACCGGTACCATTGATGATCCGACGCAGCCTGGGCCGCTGCATCTGGCGGATCCGGGAATGGAAACGGGGCAGAAGTGCTCCGATCCGCAGGGCGGCCGGAGCCACAGGTTCACCGCCCAGGATGGCCTGCCGCACTTCAGCAAGCACCTCGCGCACGGCAGCCTTGATCACGGTACCAGGAATTCCGGGAAGATCCCTGTCCTGGTCCAGGGCCGCCAGGCATTCGTCGACCTTGGGGATGGCCTGAAGACTCTGTTGCCGGTCGAAACCGGAGGAAGGACCACTTTCTGGGCTCTGCTGCATGGGAATGAAAACCGGGAAACCAAGGTTCACTGGGAACACCGGCGCGGGGTTGCCCGCAACCGGTGCGAGGATAATGCAATACCTGGTTTATGGTACGATAAAGCTGCAGCGAAAAGCAACGACAAAAATGGAATTGTTTCATGAGATCAGCATGTTTGGCGCCCCATGACAGGAAAATGATTCAACGGAAAAAAATCCATTGACTTGATGTCTCCAACAGGTTAGATTCCCGCCTCGTTGCCCGATGGAGATCATCGGCTGACGCCTTCCCTCTCCCAAAAAACATGTTGACAACATTCGGGAAAGGAGATAATGTTACTGCTACCCATCGCCATACCAGATGGGGGGCTGCCCATGTGGCGGCAACTGCTTTTTGATCTTTGAAAACCAGACAGCATTCAAGCGGGCCGATACGAGACCGACCGCAAGGTCGGGGTAAGTAGAAGTCCAATCCTTGAAGTCAATTTGAGTGATTGGTCAGGATATTGAACTGGAGAGTTTGATCCTGGCTCAGAACG
>DRKI01000173.1 GCA_011051875.1 Desulfobulbus sp.
GCTGAACCGGATCAACTCCGATATCCTGCACCAGATCGAGCAGGTGGGGTTCTTTTTCGGCCAGGCCAACTACATGCTCCGCGTGATGGTGCCGGATATGGTGACCAACAGCCTGATCATCCGTCTCCTGGTCGAGGAGGAAGAAACCGTGCAGGCGCTCTGGGGCGAGTCGCTGCCGGAGCTGTTTGGCGAGATGTTCTCCGGCGACCCGGCGGCCGGGTTCTGTGCCGCCGGCAGGAGTTACCTGGCCGGCCAGTGGTATGTCCGGGCCCTGGCCATGTACCGGCGGGCGCTGGAGATCGACGATGGCTGTGACGAGGCCATGGTCAAGGTGGCGCAGCTCGAGAAAATCATTCGTGACAACTCCGGGCTGCTGATCGAGATCGACCGGTGACCGTCCCGGGCAGCCGGGCCGGTCCGCCATGGGCCCTCCATACGGGCCGGCGCGACCGTGCAGTGACAGGGTGCCTGTGGCAACTTACGTATTATCTCCGGATTGTAAACAGTTACCAGTGCTCCATGCTTGTTCAGGCAGGCCGGCGGGTCCCTGGCCCGCCATGTGCGGTGGCCTGACTGGACAGCGATGGGGTGCTGGTGAATGGTTACGGTTTTTCGGACACCTGAGGTGAGCGTTTTCCCCATCTGCAAAATGCAAAACGCTCAATTGAGGTGACAACACCACCTGACATGGAGGCACGGCATGACGGTACGGATTGGAATCAACGGCTTCGGACGGATCGGCAGAAATATCTTCAGGGCGCTCTCCCGGGATGCGGCATTTGCCGACATCGAGGTGGTGGGCATCAATGATCTCACGGACGTGAAGACCATGGCCCACCTGCTCAAGTACGACTCCATCATGGGGACCTATGAAAAGGAGGTCACTGTCGACGACGACGGCCTGGTGGTGGATGGCAGGCCGATCCCGGTCACCGGCCACCGCCGGCCGGCAGACATTCCCTGGGCCGACTATGGCGCCGAATACGTGCTCGAATGCACCGGCTTCTTCCGGGACCATGATTCGGCCAAGGCCCATATCGATGCAGGCGCCGCCAAGGTGATCATCTCGGCCCCGGCCAAGGGCGACGTCAAGACCATTGTCATGGGGGTCAATGACGAGGAATATGATCCCACCGAACATCACGTGGTCTCCAACGCCTCCTGCACCACCAACTGCCTGGCGCCGGTGGCCCAGGTCATTCTCAACAACTTTGGCATCAGGCGGGGCCTGATGACCACGGTCCATGCCTATACCGGTGACCAGCGGCTGCTGGACTTTCCCCACTCCGACCTGCGCCGGGCCCGGGCCGCGGCCATGTCCATGATTCCCACCAAGACCGGCGCCGCCGCAGCGGTGGCCCTGGTGATCCCGGAGCTGAAGAACAAGTTCGACGGCCTGGCCGTGCGGGTACCGACCCCGGATGTCTCCCTGGTCGACGTGGTCATGGAGGTGGAGCGCGAGACCACGGTAGGGGAGGTCAACCGGGCGCTTGCCGAGGCCGCGGACCGCTATCTCCGTTATACCGAGGAACCCCTGGTTTCCATCGATTTCCAGGGTGACCCCCATTCCTCCATCGTGGACGGTCTCTGCACCAGGGTGCTGGGCACCACGGTCAAGGTCATGAGCTGGTATGACAACGAGTGGGGGTATTCCAACCGCATGCTGGACCTGGTTCTGCACATGGAGACAAATAAGCCCTTGTAATTGAAGCCTAAGTGGTGTAAAGGGTGAGGCTGAATGGCTATTCATTGTCGACGGGGGCATGAAAGGGTGCTCCCGCAGGCCTTACAATCCATGCTGAAGGAGGAAGTTATGAAAAAAGCATGCATCACCGCAACCGCAGCCTTTGCTCTCATCGCCGGCAATGCCTTGGCTTCCGGAGGCGCCCACTGGGGCTACACCGGAGACACCGGTCCCGCCCACTGGGGATCGCTTAAGCCCGAGTTCGAGATGTGCGCCAAGGGAGTCAACCAGTCACCCATCGACCTGACCAACTTCATCGAGGCCGAGCTTCAGCCCATCACCTTCAACTATTCCGGCCTGGCCACCGAGATCGTCAATAACGGCCATGCCATCCAGGCCAACTACACCGCCGGTTCCACCATCACCGTGGCAGGCAAGACCTTTGAACTCAAGCAGTTTCACTTCCATTCGCCCAGTGAGAACACCATCAACGGCGAATCCTTCCCCATGGAAGGTCACTTCGTTCATGCCGCCAAGGACGGTTCGCTGGCCGTTATCGCGGTCATGTACAAGGTCGGCGCCGAGAACGAGGGCATGAAGAAACTCTGGAAGCAGATGCCGGCCAATGCGGGTGACAAGGCTCCCATGGCCTCCCAGGTCAAGGCCGACGAGCTGCTGCCCCAGAACCGCGACTACTACCGGTTCAACGGCTCCCTGACCACTCCGCCCTGTACCGAGGGTGTGGTCTGGCTGGTCATGAAGACCCCGATGACCGTCTCCAAGGAGCAGGTGGACCAGTTCACCCATGTCATGCACCATCCCAACAACCGCCCGGTACAGCCGGTCAATGCCCGTCCGGTCCTCCAGTAGGATCACTGGCAGAGCAGGAAACGGCCCGGGCCCGGGCCGATGACCTGCTGTGTAGGATGACCCTGTCGGCTGCTGCCGGCAGGGTTTTTTTTGTGGCAGCGGAACAGCCCGGCAGCGGGATCAGCCGGAAGCCGAATTGACAGGGGGATGGGAAGACGGTATAGGTAGGATTACAGGAAACGTAACTGGTCGCAGGGTTGATAACTCATTGTTTTCACATTCTCAAAATTGTAAGTTGGCACAGATGCCCCGTATCTGCGCAAGGCGTGCCGGTCCGCCATGGGGCGCTATGCGGGCCGGCGCGACCCTGCAGGGACGGGGTGCCGGTGACAATGTACCCGGAAACCGGTGAGGATTCCGGCACCTGCCTTTGCCTTGCACCTGTCGGGGGGGTTCCGTTGAAGAACGAATTGTCAGGGGGCAACACCATCGATATCCCGCCGCTGCTCCGGGTGTTCTGCTGCCTGCTGCTCTGCTGGCCGCTGGCCGCTGTTGCAGGGAATGTTGCAGGGAAAAGTGATTCGCCTGTGCCGCACTATGTCGGCTCCAGGGCCTGCCGGCCCTGTCATGCCGCGGAATACACCAGCTTCATCCGCTATGCCAAGAAAAGCACTTCGTATCGCAGCATAGAACGGCTGCAGAAGGGACTGACCAGGGAAGACATCAGGAAGTGTTACGGCTGTCATACCACCGGCTATGGCAAGCCGGGCGGCTTCGTCAGCGTTGAAAAGACACCGGAACTCAAGAACGCCGGCTGCGAGGTCTGCCACGGTCCCGGGAGCAGGCATGTGCAGACCGGAAGCCCCGCGGATATAAAGCGCAAACCGACCCGCAAGGACTGCGAGGCCTGTCACACCTCGGAACGGGTACGCGCCTTTCGCTACCGGCCCATGATCCACGGGGGAGGACACTGATCATGGCCGACCTTCTCGGACCCGTGGGCAAGCGGCTGGCCGGCAGCCTGGCCGTCAAGATCATGATCGTGCTCGCCATCGGTGTCGGCCTGGTCATGGCCGTGGATATCAGTCTCAGCGTTGACAACCAGCGGCAGCAGTTCAAACAGCGCATGACCGATTTCGGCCGTGAACTCGGCTCCCTCGCCTATGCCGGCATCAAGCATCCCATGGCCGTGGGCGATTCCGCCTCCATCGAGAAACAGCTCTTTGATATCCGGGACCAACTGCAGGGAACCGAGATCGTGCTCTGCGACTTTGACCAGGAGATCATCTTTGCCACCGACACCAGCCGGATCAATACCCGTGTCGACCGGTTCGTCCATGACCGCAAGACCCTCGACGCCCTGGACAGGATGCTCAGGGGTGAGGGACCGGTGGAAGAGGAACCCTTTGAGGAACAGTACCGGGGAAAGCGTTATCTGATCACCATGCGGGTCATTCTCAACGAGAAGGAGTGCCACCACTGCCACGGCTCGAGCAGAAAGGTGCTGGGCGGCCTGCTGACCCGCTTTCCCACCGATGCCACCTACCAGGCGATTGCCGACCTGCGCAACCGGACCATTGCCATTTCCGTGATCGGGGTCGGGTTCATCCTCGCCTTTGTCTACCTGGTGACCAGGCCGCTGACCGAGCTGGCGGCCAAGGCGGAACGGCTTGCCCGCGGTGACCTGTCCGTCTCCATGCCCGATTCCAGCGGCGATTCCGTCGCCATCCTGGGCCGGGCCTTCAACGACATGGTCACCAGCATCAAGGAACAGATAGAGATCGCCAACAGCCTGAAAACAGCCATTGCCGACCCCCTGTTCATGGTGGACAGGGACATGGTCATTACCTACATGAACGAGTCGTGCGCCGGGCTGACCGGCTACCAGAGGCAGGAAGTGGAGGGAAGAAAGACCTGCCAGGAGATCCTCAGGTGCGAGAACTGCGGCACCAGTGCCTGCCCGATCCGGCAGACCTTTGCCGATCAGAAGCCGGTGAGCGGCATCCGCACCATCATCACCACCCGGGACGGGCACAAGGTGCCGGTCATGGGCAGCGCCAGCGTGCTCAGGGATGCCCGCGGCCGGATCATCGGCGCGGTGGAAGTGCTCCGGGACATCACCGACGTCCTGCGGGCCGAGCGGCTCGCCTATGTGCGGGAGACGGCCCGCCGCGAGGAGGAACAGCGGCGGCACCTGGAGCGGATGGCGGAGAATATCCTCGAGACCCTGGCCCAGGCCTCGAAAGGCAATCTCAAGGTGCGGGCGACTCCATCGGGCCAGCAGGATATCATGGACAAGATCGTCCTCCATACCAATCACATGCTGGACAATCTCGAAAAACTCTATGACAAGATCTCCTCGTTCAGCCGGGAAATGGAACAGGAGGTGGCCCGGCGCACCGCCATGCTTCGGGAGCGGACCTACCTGCTGGAACAGGCCAATCGCGACCTCAAGGAGCTGGACCGGCTCAAGTCGGCCTTTCTGGCCAACATGTCGCATGAGCTGCGCACACCCATGAACTCCATCATCGGCTACACCGACCTGCTCCTGGACGGCATTGACGGCGAGATCAACGAGGAACAGGCCAAGGACCTGCGCAAGGTGGCGGACAACGCCCGGCACCTGCTGCAGTTGATCAATGACATCCTGGACATGTCCAAGATCGAATCCGGCCGGATGGAACTGTCCCTGGAGCACGTCGATATCAGGGAGATCATCGAGAGCGTCGCCTCCTCCTTTGAACCGGCCCTGGAGGAGAAACAGTTGACCCTGGTCTATGATTTTACCCCGGACCTGCCGCCGGTCTATGTCGACCGCGACAAGATCCGCCAGGTTCTTGTCAACCTGCTGTCCAATGCCGTCAAGTTCACGGAACAGGGCACGATCACCATCCATGTCCGCCCATCGGATATCGGGGACGAAACCGGCCGCACCCCCGCCTTCCTGGAGGTCTGTGTCGAGGATACCGGCATCGGCATCCGCCGGGAGGACATGAAGAAACTCTTTGACAAGTTCAGCCAGATCGATGTCTCCACCATCCGCCAGTATGAGGGCACCGGCCTGGGACTCAGCATCGCCCGCGGACTGGTGGTGCTGCACAAGGGGGTGATCTGGGCGGAAAGCGAGTTCGGCCGCGGGACCAGGATGTATTTTACCCTGCCCGTTGACGAGAAACTCTTTGCCAAGTCGGCCCGGCCGGCCCTGGAACCGGCCATGGCAGAGAAGCTTGGCGACCATTTCAGCCTGCCGGCCGAAACCTTTCTCAGGCCGGTGGAATATGGCGGTCGGCCGGTCAAATGCTGGCAGTATACCCATTGCGGCCAGACGAGCTGTCCGGCCTACGAGAGCAGTGAATACCGCTGCTGGCTGATTCCCGGCACCCACTGCAAGGGACACCGGGTCTGCAAGTATCCGCAGAAGATGGAGTTCTGCAAGTCGTGCGAGGTGCTTGAACAGCTGGTCCTGGCGGTCGACCAGGAGATCGGCTCGAAACGGCCCGGGCAGTCCGGGGCAGGGGAGACAGAAGCGCGGAACAGGAGGGAAGAAGAGGATGGCCGGCAAGGATGAGTCCACCCGGAAGATCCTGGTTGTGGACGATAACTTGGACAGCCGCGAACTGGTTGTCAAGATTCTCAGGCGAAAGGGACTTGAACTCTACGAGGCGGAGGATGGCGTGGACGCCATGGAGCAGGTGGCGCGGACCAGGCCGGATCTGATCCTGATGGACATCTCGCTGCCCGGGATGGACGGCTACGAGGTGACCAGGCGCCTGAAGCGGAGCCGGGAGTTCGCCGCCATTCCGATCATCGCGCTGACAGCCCACGCCATGAAGGGAGACCGGGAAAAGGCACTGGCCGCGGGCTGCGACGATTATATTTCCAAGCCCATCAATATCCATACCCTCTACGACCGTGTCGTCGCGCACCTGGTGTGAGCTGTCCGCCTGCCACCGGGCACGACTCCGGCTTGCAACCCCGCCCCAACCTGTTGTAAGGTGTCAGTCAGGCACAGAGGGAGATCAGGGGGAAGGGGGAGCAGCCAGGTGCAGAATCGAGAAAAGATCCTTATCGTTGACGACACCCGGGACACGGTGGAGCTGCTCACTAAGCGGCTGCGGGCCCAGGGATACGACACCGAGGCCGCCTATGACGGTGAAGAGGCGTTGCGCAAGGTACACTCGTACCGGCCGGACCTGGTGATCCTGGATGTCATGATGCCGAAGATGGACGGCTACGAGGTCTGCCGGCGCCTGCGCGAGGACGAGGGACGGCGTTCCTACCGTATCCTGATGCTGACCGCCAAGAGCGAGGTCCCGGACAAGGTCAGGGGCCTGGACATCGGCGCTGACAGCTATCTCACCAAGCCCTTTGACTACAAGGAGCTGGCCGCAGTGGTCCGGCGTCTGCTGGCCCGGAAGGAGGCCAGCCAGCGCGAGATCCGGACGGAAAAACTCGCGGCCCTGGACCACGTGGTGGACGAGGTCTCCCACGAGATCCGCAATCCCCTGGTCGCCATCGGCGGCTTTGCCAGCCGGATCAAGAAGAACCTTGCCCCGGACGATCCCAACCAGCGCTACCTGGATATCATCCTCCGGAATGTGGCCTCGCTTGAAAAGATGGTCAACCAGCTCGGCACCCTGAAGACAGCGGCGGTGTCTGATACCGACCTGGAAGACATCAATACCCTGCTCATGCGTGCGCTGGATCGTTTTCGCGACGAGCTGGCGGCACAGGAGATTACCGTCCGCACCGATCTCATGACCGATGCCCCCCGGGTTCCTGCGCACCCGGAAAACCTGGTCTCCACCTTTGCCAATATCATCGAGAACGCCATCGAGGCCATGGCCGGCCGGCCAGAACGGGAGCTGCACATTGCCACCGCTGTCCGCGACGGCTGGTTCGAGGTGGAGATCCGTGACACCGGGCGCGGCATCTCGCCCAATGCCATGAAGCGGATCTTTGATCCCTTCTACACATCCAAGACCTATGGTCCCGGCCTGGGGCTCACCTATGCCCTGAAGGCCGTAGAAAGTCTCGGCGGCACCATCGCCATGCACAGCATGCCCGGCGAGGGCACCTGCTGCACCATCCGTCTGCCCCTGTCGTCAGGGGACGGAGACGGGAAAGACGGCCGCCGGGACGCAACCCCGAACGGAACAGCACCATGCAGCAGCCCCAGGCAGCAATCAAGTCCGACGCCCTGATCGCCAACCTCCAGGAGACGGCCGGCGAGGTGGTCATCGAGCCCGCCTTTGCGCCGCTGCAGGAGGTGGTGGCCTCCTACCAGGGGCTGTCCAGCAAGCTCGATGGGCTCCTTTACGAGATCAGCCATCCTTACCGCAACTGGAAACTGATCATCCCGGAGCTGCGCGCCTTTGTCCTCAAGAACCTCAATATTTACCGCCGCCACGAGCTGGGACCGGAGTGCTTCACCCTGTTTACGGGTATCTTTCTCGACGCCCTGGAGGAATCGAAAAAAAACGGCAAGCAGGTCTCGCGGATCATGGAGGCCATGCTCGCTTATGCCGACAAGCTGATCAACACCGTGGACCTGGAGTGCCTGCTTCGCTACGAACAGGCCCTGAACACCTTTTTCGGCCGCCTCCGCCATCTGGACGAGATCGACCGGCAGGTGATGATGACCATGGTCCAGGGCCATCATCCCATGAAGAAGATGGCCTCCCGGCTTGCCGATTTCAGCAGGCAGGAGCGGATCGGCTTCGACTATACCCCCATTGCCCGGCTGATGAAGAAGATCCTCGGCCTGAACTACGACTACTGGCTGGGCGAGGAGGATCCCCTGCCCTGGTTCATGGAGCAGTGCGGCGACTACTGCCGCGACTGGGAGGCCGGGCCGCTTTTGGCCGCCATCTCCCACGAACGGATTGCGCAACACCGCGACGCCCTGGAGGCCATCGACATCGACAGGGACCCCCTGCAGGGCCTGCTGCAGATCCTGGAGCTGCCGGCGCACATGGACATCGTCCGCATGTACCGGGAGATCCCGGCCCGGCTGGCCGCCGACACCGGCCAGGGCGACGCCTCCTTTGTCGAGAACCGCAAGCTGCTCTTCCTGTTCCGGATCATGGACACGGCCGGCCTCTACCTGATCCACGAGGAGACCCTGCGCGAGATCAACCGTTCCCTGGTGCAGCTCATCCGCAAGCAGTCCTTCGAGGAGATCGAGCAGTTCTTCGTCACCACCTTCCAGCTCCTCAAGGCCAATGTCCGCAAGTACCCCCATA
>DRKI01000174.1 GCA_011051875.1 Desulfobulbus sp.
CATAGAGGATGGAGTTGACCCTGGCCCGGGGAAAGACGGCAGCAATACTCCTGAGCTGATCCTCGTACAGGGCCTCGCCACCAAAGAGAAAGAGCTCGATCTCCGGCCGGAGCTCGGGATGGAGCTGCAGGTACGAGATGATCTTCATGAAGGTGGTGGGCACGCCTGCCAGGACATTGATCCCGAGCTTTTCCATCATGGCCACGCTCGTCTCCACCGGGGTCTGGCCGCTGATGGGAAAGGTGATACCCACGTCACTGCTCTTGATCAGGTCGGTGACATAGATAAACGAGGCATAGAGTTCACCGGCATAGAAGAGGTTGGCAATGCGGTCCCCTTGCCTGACGCCGTTGCGGGTGAATCCCCAGCCCGAGACCGTTGTGAAACTGTCCCACTCCCCTGCCGTGAAAAAGGAATATTTCGGATTGCCCGAGGTGCCGCCGCTCTTGAATACAATGCCGCTCGTGTAGTCCCCGGTCAAAACGCCCCGGCCGAAATCCTCGTTGGCCTGCCAGAAGGTCTGCTGGTTGACGATGGGGTACCTGCTGATATCCGGGCAGCCCGCGGGCACCTCCCGGTACAGTTCCCGGTAATATGGGGAGTGACGGCGCACAAATTCCACGTGTTCTTGAAAACGGTTCATGATTCTCCTCGCTGGTCAATGATATGGAGTATCTTTCCGGAACGGGGTACTGAGGCGAAATCGTTTTTCTCGACCAGCTCGACCCTGAAGTCGATGCCCAGATCCTCGACGCTTACCCGCAACTCCTCGTAATCCCTGAGCAGGAGCGAGGCAATGTCGGCGGCCGGCTGACCGATGTCCGGCTCGACCCGCAGGACCAGCTGCTGTCGGTTCCCCTGGTTGGTGAGCAGAATCTGGCTCAGGCCGCTGTAGCTGAACAGTTCTTCCAGGCAGCGGCTGAACCTGGTGTAGTTGAGAAAGGGCCCGCCGGCCTTGAAGGCATCACTGCTGCGGCCCATGAGTGAAAATTTCGGATCACGCCGACCGCAGGGGCAGGCCTCTTTATGAATAAAACCGGTGTCGCCCAGGTCGTAGCGCAGAATCTTCTGGCCCTTCCGGTGGCGGGAGGTAAACACCAACCGTCCGGTTGTCCCGTCTTCAACAGGCTGGTCCCGATCCAGGGCAAAAACCTCCAGCCCGTTGAGCTCCGAGAGCAGGTGATACTCGCCCATGGCGCATTCAGGACACTGGTAGCCCAGCACCCCGGCATCGTTGCTGCCATAGATGGCCCGGACCATTTCCACGCCGAATGTCTCCCGCAGGTACCTGACCTGTCCGGCCGGGAAGTGGTCGCCGCCGAAGATGATCTTTTTGACAACCTGGTGCTGCCGGAACAGTTGTTCATTGGCGGCAAAGAGCTTCATCACCAGGGTGGGCAGGGTGAGGATGGTGTTGATCCGTTTTTCCACGATCAACTCTCCCACTTCCTCGAGTTCGTCCACAAGCCCCACGGGATACTGGGGCATGCCGAGATTTTCCAGGATGGTGAAGAAACTGAGGAAGCCACCGTAGAGATGGCCGGCGGCAAACATGTTGACGGCCCGGTCGGTTGCCGGGTCCAGGCCGGTGGCAAACAGCCCCCTGGCCGCAGCCTGCATGTGGATGTTGTAATCCTCATAGGTGAAGTATGAGTAAGTCGTCCTGCCCGAGGACCCGCCGCTCTTGAAGGTCAGGTCGGCGTATTCAGGAGCGACCTCCATGGCCTGGAAGGTTTTTTTGTCCATGGGCGGCGTGTCGCCGAGGTCCGGCTGCCAGGTTTCCTCAAACTGGTTGCAACTGGCGATCCCCCTCATCTGGTCGCCAAGGACCAGCGAGACCCGTTTCATGAACGAGGGCAGGGCATAGACACCGTCGTGGGGCTCGCCCGCATAGCCGTCGTGCATGTGGCCGGCCCGGCGGATGCGCAGGCATCCGGCCCCGAAAAACTGCCGGACCAGGGGAATGATCCGCTCCTCCGGGGCGACCAGGGCAACGGTCTGGAGGTAGCGCTTCATGGGATGGAGCGTTTCGATGATCCGGTCCGCGGGCAGCGGCTTGATGAGGATGGTTCTGAACAGCGGCGAGACGGCGAGCGCGGGTCGTCGGTCCGCGATCACCGCCCAGCTGCCGTCCTCGGCCCGGAAGACCCGGGTCAGGTCCAGGGCCTCCTCGGTGCGGGCGACGCTCACCACCGTGCTGATCTCGGCCCGGGCCGCGGTGGATGGTGTCTCCCCTGGCATCTCTTGCGACACCCGGGCCAGGACGTGGGCAAATTCCCGGGAGAATTTTTCCAGCTCCGCAAAATCATCACACTCGATAAAGACATCCTGGGGGCTTGAACAACCGTTTTGATCCAGGAGGCAGATGTCCTCGCAGACCCTGCGCATGGCCAGGGTATCGGCCAGGGATTCCCGGGCGAACCAGGCAAGGGAGATCTTGTGGCCCCATTCCACAAAGCGCACGCCCTGGGGCGTCATGGCCCGCAGGCTGGCGATGGCCTCTTCGCCGCCCCAGGCCGAGACCACATCCGCGGCCTGGATGATCCGGGCCAGGAGATCATGCTGGCGGGAAGAGACCTCGAGCACGATGATAGAGGGCGCCAGCAGGGCGCGGCTGTCCAGGTCGAGCAGGGCCTGGAAAAAGAGCTGCACCACCTGGTGCTGGCTGGCCGAGGTCTTGAGGATATTGATATTGCCGCTCAGCAGCCCTTCGATGACGCAGAGCACGCCCACGGTAAAGACATTGGTCGGCGCGACATGGACCAGCACCCCCAGGGGCAGCCAGGCCTCGAACGGCTCCTCCTTCATAACCGGCCGCTGGAGGGCAAAGGGGTCGATGGTGCCCAGTTCGCGGCAGAGTTTCCTCTGCAGGTTTTCCCTGGAGATGAAGGAGATGATGGTCTCGAGCATGGCCTCGACCCTGGCCTCCGTGGCCCCGTGGGTGAGCAGGGCCGCCCGTTTCAGCTCGGCATACGCCGGGCCGCGGTCGAGGAGCTGGCTGTGGAGCCGTTCCAGCAGGTCCAGGAGGTATTCCAGGGGGAAGGGATTCCCCAGGACCGGGGTGGTGTACTGCTCGATGTTGTCCAGGCGGTCCTTGAGCTCGGCATCGGTGAGCCAGGTTCCCTGCCATAAATGTCTCTTTTCCATCTCAGGCACCTCTTTTCTTCAGGAGTTCTGAAGCCGAGACAGCACAGCTCTTGTTTTGTGAAAGACCGGCGCGGCCAAGCATCTCGAACCAGGGAGTCCGGGCGCCGCAGGGGCAACCCGGCGGGTGGAGCACACCCATGTCGCCCATCATCACGCTCACGGCCGGGACCGAGGTGATGTAGGGGGTGACGAAGTTCATGAATCCGGCCCCGCCATAATCAAGCACGGCAAGGGTCCTGACATCGCGGATAAAGAGACGGGACCAGACCGGCACATGCAGCCGGTGGTGGCTGCACTCGATATAGGGGATGGAATGCTCCACCGAGCCGTAGGCATCGCGGATGCGCGCCAGCGGAATACCCAGTCGCTCATGAATCAGGTCGTAGAGCTGTTCCCTGGGGACCTGCTGATCACCATATCCCTTCCAGCCTCCGCCGAACATGACCAGGGACTCCGGATGCAGCCGGAGGGAGATACCCATCTCTTCCATCTGCCTGAGAGTAAAGTACATGAACGAGGGAAAGCCGTGGATGCGCACCGGCAGCCCCTGATCGGCGAATCTTTCCAGCCGCTCCACCGTGCCGAACCGGTCGAACTCGTGGCCCCCGCCCGTGGCCCGAAGAGCAAAAAAAATCTCGACTGGCCGGGCAAAGGAGGTGAGAAAAATGTTGGTGTTGGTGGTGCCGACCTTGAACCCCTGCCGGGGCTCGTAGGCCAGGAGCAGGAAATTCGCCTCCTGGTCCGGCGTGTTGAACCCGTTGTGGTCATAGATGAATTTGACCATGCGCCGTCCACTGAGAATGGACCATTTGTCGAAGAACATCTGCGACTTCTGGCCCGAGGTGCCCGAGGAGGTCAGGTGTTCGGTAATGGCTGCCCGGTCCACGGAAACGGTTTCATGGAGTTTGAAGAAGTTGGCGTGGATAAAGGGAAGTCGGTGCAGGTCGTCGATGGCCTGGATCGTCTCCGGCGCAAAACCCTCCCTCTCGAGCAGGGTATGGTAAAACCTGTTGTGTTCTGCGTGCCAGGCCAGGATTTCCTGAAAGGCCTTGACAAAGAGCTGGTCCAGCTCCGGAGTGCTGGCATAGGGAACATCATACGCGCATAATTGCTGCACACTGGCCAGACGTTGCCGGTCCGGTGGGTGAAGGGGTGACATGATTCTCCTTATTGTCGGTTATTCGTAAATAAATTTCATGTCAAGCAAATCGGATAAGCGGCGTGCATCCGACAACATATGGCCGGATACCTGAAAAAGGTATTCCACTGCAGGTTGTGCCGTATCGCTTAACCCTGCAGCCGTTTCACTCATGAGCAACACAACGACCTCGGAATCCGGGACGCGAGATTTTCCCTCCTGGATCCAGGGCTCAGCCGGGATGAAGGTACTTGCGTAACGTCTGGTTCTGGAGCGAAAGCAGAAAAAATCCCCTGTAAATTTCCCGGTATGCTCGGCTGCTATGGATAGAGAAGACACAGCATGGTCATATCGTCGCTCTGCTCGCAATCCCTGCAGAAATCATCCAGGGCCTCCCGGATGGAGGCAAGGCATTGGCCGGGTGTTGCCTGCCTGCATCGTTCCAGCTGCCTGTACAGTCTCTTCCCGCCAAACTGTTCATCATCCGCAGCATAGGCCTCGTTGACACCATCGGTGTAGCAAAAAAGTTGCTGTCCATGGCTGAGAACAATGGTTTCCTCCCGAAATGCGACCCCTTCGAATGCCCCGACCGGCGGATTGCCGGAGGAAGGGAGTTTTGTTACCCCGTCTGCATCGACCAGGTACGGTTCCGTATGACCGGCGTTGACAAAGGACATCTGTCCAGTCCGCAGGTTCAACACGCTGAGAAAAAGGGTCACAAACATGTTGGCCTCATTATTTTTCACCATGGTACGGTTGAGTTTGCCGACAATTTTCGCGGCCGAGGTCCCGGTATCGCCGTAGGCCCGGATATAGCTGATTGCCGTGGCCATGAACATGGCCGCCGGCATGCCCTTGCCCGATACGTCCGCCACCACCAGGCAGAGGTGCTCATCGTCCATCTGGAAATAGTCGTAGAAATCCCCTCCCACCGCCCTGGCCGGCTGCAGGGTCGCTGCAAGCTCGACGGTCGTGGTTTCCGGCAGGGGACCGGGCAACATGCTCTTCTGGATCGCTCCGGCAATCTCGAGTTCGCTCTCCATCTTCTGCTGTTGCCTGGCCGCACGCTGGATATCTTCCATGTATTGCCTGATCGCATCCTGCATCCTGTGAATCGAGCGGGCCAGCTGGTAGATTTCATCGTGGTTTTCTGGAAGTTCAATCTTTTTGTCAAAATTACCCAGCGAGATCTCCCGGGTCAGTGCTGTCAGTTGCTCGATGGGCCGGGTGAGGCGTCGGCTGACCAATACCATGGTCACGATCAGCAGAAATGCGCCCAGCAGGGCCAGAACGACTAGGATCATGGACATGGTGTTCAGGGTGGCAAAGAGCTCGGCCTGCGGCATGACAATGCCCAGGGTTAGCCTGGTCGAGCCGACATGGCCATAGTAGATCCAGTTGTCGCCTTCCCGGATGATGCGGTTATACTCGATGGTTGTGCGGAAATATTGATGGAGGATTTTCGAGCTGTCGGGATGGACCAGTATTTTGTTGTTCCGCGAAAGCAGGATGGCATAGCCGGTGCGCAGGACATGGATGGACGAGATGATCTGCTGCAGGCTCTCAAGGGAAAGGTCAATGGTCAGGACCCCGGCAAACCGGTCTTTTTCCATGACCGGTGCCGAGTAGGTGGCCATCAGGGTTTCGCCGCCGCCCTTGTCGAAATAGAGGTCGCTCCAGCCCGGCTTCAGCTCTTTTTTAACCCTGCTGTACCATGCCTTTTCCTCATAGCGGTACCGGTCGTTGGCCAGGTCCAGGTAATGGATCGTGCCGTTTTTTTTAAAATAATATGGACAGAAAGGGGTGTCGCGGAGCACGCCCGGCTCAAAGGCCATGGCCATGCCGTAGTACAGGGGCTCCTGCTGCAGGGTCCTGGTCAGGACGCCTTTGATCACCTCGGGACGGTAGCCGCCATTGCGGAGGGCGGTCATGGCCTGTTGCGAGGAATTTCCGGTCCGGGCGATGATCTCCCGGATCTGGAGACCACTTTTTTCCACGATCAGCCTGGCCCGTTGGCCGGCATCCTTGAGCAGTGCTTTTTTCAGAAAGAGGTAGTTGACACCTCCGACCAGGGCAAGGACCAGCAGGGCCACCGATACCGAGGCCAGGGCAAAACGGAAGGAGATACTCTTCACAGGGTTATCCTCAGGATGTTGTAACCCTGTTTGCTGCTGTAATCGATCTGTCTGGCATATTGTTTGAGCAGGTAGATGCCCAGGCCGCCCAGCCGTCGTTCTTCGATTCTCCTGTCCAGTTCGGGATCGGGAAAGGCCCTGGGATCAAAAGGTGCCCCATTGTCGCAGCAGGTCAGGTGGACGGCCTGTTGATCGGTCAGATCCAGGGCAAGAGTGACCTCGGGCAGCCTGTTGCCGAAATCGGCATGACGTGCCAGGTTGGTGAGGATTTCTTCGCATGCGAACAGGACCTTGAAGCGTACATCCGGTTCCAGGAGGCCCAGTTCACGCTCTATCCTGCTGAGCACCTCCTCGAGGTGGTTGAGGTCGACCGGTATTTTCACCGGCAGGCCAGGGCCTCGTTTTTATCTGCAAAATGAGGGATAAACTGGTTGAAACCGGAGAGCTTGAAGACATCTTCAACCATGTCCTTCATGCCGAACACGCCAAAGGCAATACCCTCCTGTCTGGAGATTTTTGCCCCGGCAAGCAGCACCTGCAGCCCAGAGCTTGAAAGGAAAACGATCTCGCTGAAATCGAGCAGGCAGGAACTCGGTTTTTTTCCGAGGAGTTTTTCAAGAATTTTCCCGAATTTCGGGGCATTGATGGTGTCGAGCTTGCCGGAAACCGTGATGATCAGATGTCCCGCCTCGTTATAATAGCTGGTTTGCATACCTTGCCCTGGTCACTGAACGCTTATGTTTCGCTCCATTATCATTATGGCAGCTGAATGTATGCTGTCAAGCAGCAATTCCCGAGATGGCGGCAAGCCCTGAAATAGCGCAAAATCGAGGAGGCGGGCTTCGGAAACCTTTTCCTATATCAATGTAGTTTTGTTCATATTTTTCTTTACTGAACTTCTCATTTGCTGGACACGAAAAAAACAGTATGGTGTCATATGCCGTGATCGGTTACCATTGGAATTCTCCCGGATGAACCAGCAGGGCTGGACCAAATTTTCGGGTTACAGCCCCAACGAACCATGAAAATACTGCCGCCCCTTGCGCTGCGGCCAACCATTTTCGGCTGAACCAGCAGGGCTGGACCAAATTTTCGGGTTACAGCCCCAACGAACCGTGAAGATACTGCCGTCCCTTGCGCTGCGGCCAACCATTTTCGGATGAACCTGAACGCTGATGAGTTTACAACCTTGGAGACCGGCGTATGCCCCAGGAAGCTGCTCGCCCGGAGCTGGAAAAAACGATCGCGGAG
>DRKI01000175.1 GCA_011051875.1 Desulfobulbus sp.
ACTCGACATGCTGGGCCGCCTGCTCGGGACCACCAAGCTGATGGACATGGTGCTCCGGGAAGGGGTGGATATCCGGGCCTGCGTGGAGGAGTTCTTCGCCGGCCGCTACACCTTCTCCTCGCTGACCACCGGCCAGGACGGCGGGAAAGGGGAGTAATACCTGGACTGGCAGGATGGACCGGGCCCTGGCAGGGTCCTGTGGGCAACATAAACCCGGGAGCGGAACCCCATGTATCAACTGACCTGGATCACCGATCAACTGGCCGTGGGCTATGCGCCCATGTCCTATGCCGAGCTGGATTCCATCAGGGAACAGGGAATCACGGCCATTGTCAACCTGTGCGGCGAGTACTGCGACCTCCACGAGATCGAGGAGAAATCCGGCTTCGAGGTCTACTTTCTTCCCATTCCCGACGAGTGTGCCCCGGACATGGAATCCATGGAAAAGGCCCTGGAATGGCTGGACGAGGCCATCTACCTCAACAAGAAGGTCCTGGTCCACTGCCGGCACGGCCACGGTCGGACCGGGACCTTTGTCTCGGCCTATCTCCTGCGCCGGGGCCTGGGGCTCAAACTGGCCGAGAAGACCCTGAAGGGGACACGGGCCGGTCCCACCAATTACAGCCAGTGGAAACTGTTGCGCAAGTATGGCAAGAAGGAGGGGAGGCTGACCCTGGCCGAGCCGAAGATCGTCAACCGGCCCACCGTTGACCTCTCTCCCTGGACCAGGGAGTATGCCTCGCTGGTCCGGGAGGTGGATCACCGGCTCCGGGAGGCCGGGTGCGAGCCGGAATGCGGCCGTGGTTCGGACCGCTGCTGCCGGGAGCCCTTTGACCTCGGCCTGATCGAGAGCATCTGTCTCTCCCAGGCCATGAACCGGCGGCTGACACGGGTCCAGCGGCACGAGACCATCGAGCGTGGCATTGCCCTGGCCCGGGCCATCCAGGACCTGCAGGCAAAAGGTACGGCCGGGGAGCAGGAAGATCTTGCCCGCCGCTACCGGGAGGCCGGACTGGTCTGCCCCCTGCTCGTGGAGGGCCGCTGCCTCCTGTATGACGAGCGGCCCATCCGCTGCCGCTGCTGGTCGGTAGACGGGGAGGTGGTGCGTATCGATGACATCCGGTCAGCCCTTGCCGCCCTGTCGCGGAACGTGTATCTTGCACTCACCGGTTCGTTTCCGCCCAGGGATGAGCTTCGGTTCACCATCGCTGACACGGTGTCCGGGAAATTCGTCCAGTTGTACTTTCAGGCCATGTTGCGGGAGGAAAGAAAAGATTAACGCGGGAAGCCACGGCACAGAGCGGGAAAAGAGGGTGCTCATTGTTGATGATGAGCGTGATATGCTGACCCTGCTCCAGAAGGTACTGACCAGGAAGTATACCTGCGAGGTGCGCATGGCCGATTCCGCCGATGCGGCCCTGGAGGTGGTGGAGTCCTGGCTTCCCGACGTGGTGCTCACCGATATCAAGATGTCGGGCATGGACGGGCTGGAGTTCCTGCGCCGGCTGCGCCAGTTCGATCACACCATCACCACCATTGTCATGACCGGCTACGGCACCATCGAGATGGCGGTCCAGGCCCTGAAGGACGGGGCCTATGATTTTTTTGAAAAACCCTTTGACAACGACCAGATCGTGCACGCGGTGAGCCGGGCCGTGGAGCGGACCCAGCTCCTGCGCGAGAACCTGCAGCTCCAGCACCGGCTGTCCCGGGATCAGCAGGTCGCCGGTTTCATCGGCCGTTCCAGGCGGCTGGTGCAGACCCTGGAGCTGCTGGGACGTCTGGCGCCGAGCAGGGCGACGGTCCTGATCCGGGGAGAGTCGGGTACCGGCAAGGAGCTGGCCGCCCGGGCCCTGCACGCCATGAGCAACCGGGCGGACAGGGAGATGGTGGTGGTCAACTGTCCGGCCCTGCCGGAACATATCCTGGAGAGCGAGCTGTTCGGCTACCGCAAGGGGGCATTCACCGGCGCCGACCAGGACAAGGAGGGGCTGTTTCTCAAGGCCAACGGTTCCACCATCCTCCTCGACGAAATCGCCGACATCCCGGTCTCAATCCAGACCAAGCTGCTGCGGGTCCTCCAGGAAAAAGAGATCCAGCCCCTGGGCCAGACCAGGACCTATTCCATCGACGTCCGCGTCCTGGCCTCGACCAACCAGGACCTGGAGGCCAAGATCGCAAAGGGCGAATTCCGGGAAGACCTTTTCTACCGGCTCAACGTCATGACCGTGACCATGCCGAGCCTGGCCGAGATGCGCAGTGATATCCCGCTGCTGGCCCAGCATTTTCTCGAGGTCTTCAGCAGGGAACATGGCCGCAGTGACCTGGAATTCATGCCCGAGTCCCTGCAGTGCCTGATGCAGCGGTCCTGGAAGGGCAATATCAGGGAACTGGAGAACGTGATCAACCGGGCCGTGCTGCTCTGCAACGGCAACCGGATCACGCCCGGTGACCTGATGATCGAAGAGGAGACGCGGGAGGACGGTGATCCCGCAAACAGCCGTCAGTGTTACCTGAGCCTGCCCTACAAGCATGCCAAGGAAGAGGTGGTCAACCAGTTCAGCCGGACCTATCTTTCCAGTGCTCTCAGTGCCACGGGCGGCAATGTCTCGGCCGCGGCCAGGCGCTCGGGGATGGAGCGGCAGGCCTTTCAGAGGCTGATGCGCAGGTTCGGAATCCGATCCGGGGAGTTTCGCAAGTGAAGGGACCAGCGGCCGCCCCCCTGGCCACGGGCAGGACTTTTTGCAACTTCTGTCCCGCGTACTGCTGCTATCGCCTGGAAGGCGCGAGCCTCTACGTGATGGCCGAGGACATCAACCGCATCGCCCGCCATTTCAACATGACCGATGGCGAGGTCCGCCGTCGCTACATCGAGGACAGGCACACCTTCAAGACCCGGGAAGACGGTTCGTGCATTTTCCTGGCCACGGACCGGCTGTGCAAGCGCTGCACCATCCATGAGGTGCGGCCCAGGCAGTGCCGTGACTTTCCCTATGACCGCCCCTGTCCCTATCTTGACAGTGAAGACCTGCTCGCCCGCATCCAGCCCCGTATCGAGCGCAGCCTGGGGCTGGCCCGTCGTCTGACCGGATCTAAATCATAATAATAATCAATATTGTTCTTGACAGGTCCGGGAAATAATGTTTCCTTGCTGCTGACTATTCTTTTCCGGACCAGGGGAATACCGGCCCGGAAACCAGGTGCTGGGAGCGGCGTCTTGCCGGCGGCAAGTGCCGGCCCTGTGCCGCACCGTTGCAGCGGGCACCCTCTGCAGCAATCACTTTTCAGGAAAAGGAGCAACAGCAATGAGCAAGACCATGGAAAATCTGAAGGCCGCATTTGCCGGCGAGTCCCAGGCACGGAACATGTATACCTTTTTCGCCAAGGTGGCCCGTAAGGAAGGGTATCACTACATCGCAAAGATCTTCGAGGAGTCGGCGGCCAACGAGGAGCGGCATGCCAAGGATCATTTTCAGCTCATGGGGGCCCTGGGGGATACGGTCAGCAACCTGAAGGAGGCCATTGACGGCGAGAACTATGAAGCCACCGAAATGTATCCCACCTTTGCCAGGGAAGCAGAGGAAGAGGGGAACATGGAGGCTGCCAATCTGTTCAGGCAGATCGCCAAGATCGAGGCCCATCACCGCGACCGTTACCGGCGCTGCCTGGAGATGGTGGAAAACGGTACTGTCTTCAAGCGCGAGCAGCCCATCAAGTGGAAGTGCAGCAGGTGCGGTTTTACCTATGAAGGCACCGAGCCGCCGCCCAGGTGTCCGGCCTGCAAGCATCCGCGCGAGTACTTTGAACCGGCCAACCTGGATGTCTGACCAAGAGGCGGACCGGCAGTGACTCGCGGAACAGCGGAGGCCGTAACCGCGTACTGCCGGTCCATGATCTCTGCACCACCAACAGCGGGATCCCGGACCATGCCGGCATGGGGCACGCCTGACCGTGG
>DRKI01000176.1 GCA_011051875.1 Desulfobulbus sp.
CAAAGCCGATCCTGGTCAGGAACATCTTCATCTGCTCGCGGGTCGTGTTCTGGGCCTCGTCGAGCAGGACAAAGGCGTTGTTCAGGGTCCGGCCGCGCATGAAGGCCAGGGGCGCGATCTCGATCACGCCGCGCTCGATGAGCTCGCGGGTCCGCTCCTGGCCCAGCATGTCGCCCAGGGCATCGGTGAGCGGCCGCAGGTAAGGGTCCACCTTCTGCGCCATGTCGCCGGGCAGGAAACCGAGCTTTTCCCCGGCCTCCACCGCCGGCCGGGTCAGGATGATGGAGCGGACCTGTTCGCTGGCCAGGGCGGAGACCGCCATGGCCACGGCCAGGTAGGTCTTGCCGGTGCCGGCCGGGCCGATGCCGAAGACGATGTCGTTGTTGCGGATCGCCTCGATGTAGCGTTTCTGGTTGACGCTCTTGGGCGAGATCACCCGGTTGCGCGAGGTGATGTAGACCTTGTCGAGGAAGATCTCCTCCAGGCTGGTGCCGGGCGCGGATTCCAGGATCCTGACCCCGAAGGCGATATCCTGGGTAAAGACCGGGTAGCCGCGGGTGATCAGGCCGTAGAGCTGCTCCAGGACCGAGACCGCCAGGTCCACGGCATGGCTGCGGCCGCTGACCTGCAGCGAGTTGCCGCGGGCGTGGATGGAGACGCCCGCGCTCTGCTCCACGGCCTGCAGGTTCCGGTTCAGTTCACCGAACAGGACCTGGGCAGAGGCGTTGTCGGCAAAGTCCAGGTCCCGGGTGGCGTGCATGTTCAGCGCTGTTGATGCCTTCAATGGATCTCGTTACTTGTTGTCAGCAGACTTGGTTTTCCGTACTTCCTGGTCGATCATCTGCTGGATGACCTGTTCGCTGCGGTTGGTCACCCGGCGGCCGTTGATGAACAGGGTAGGGGTGCCGGAGACCTCGGCCCTGCGGGCGTCCATCATGTCCTTGGCCAGCCTCTGCCGGGTTTCGGGGCTGTTCATGTCCTTCTTGAAGCGGGCCATGTTCAGGCCGATCTTGCGGGCCGCCTGCTCGATCTTCTCGGCGGTCAGCGGCCTGGCGGCAAAGAGGGCGTCGTGCATCTGCCAGAACTTGCCCTGGTTCTGGGCCGCTATGGCGGCAAGCGCCGCCGGTTCGGCCTCGTTGTGCATGGGCAGGGGCAGGTGCTTGAAGACCACCTTGAGGGTGTTCCTGTTGTGCTCCATCAACTGCTTGATCAGGGGCTGGACCTTCTTGCAGTAGGGGCACTGGAAATCGGAGAAGATCACCAGGGTGACCGGTGCGTCCGCCTTGCCCAGCACCGGGGCGCCGGTGATGTCGATGGACTGGCGCACACTCACGCTCAGGGCGGTGTAGGTATTGTCCTTGTCGTTGATCAGGTAGAGGATCTCGCCGCGCGGCGAGATGTCGATGGCCGAGGTGTTTTTGTCCACCGGGATGGCGCCCAGCAGGGTGCCGTCCTGGGTGAAGATATGGACCTTGGCGTCATTGCCGAGCACAAAGACCTTGCGGTTGTCCAGGGACTGGACAAAACCCAGGGGCTTGACATCCAGTTTCCACGTGGTGCGGACCGACCAGCTGAGCCTGCCGTCTGTTCCGGCGGAAGGGGTGGCAAAAGCGGTTACAGGGAGCAGGAGCAGGAGGCAGAGGGCAAAGAATCTGTTCATGGTAGCAAAACCTTGGGTTGAGGTTGTTGAGCAGGGATCACCCCACGGTGGCATGAATCATCTCGTCTGGAGCCGGGGGTTCGCTGTAATGTTCCTTGCGGGAAGTGTTCGTGAACCACGGTGATCCGGGAGATGCCGGCAGGTAAGAGCCTGTGTCGGACATGACGGGATAACCGGGCGGAGGGTCCCTTTTCCGGATTACCCCTAGTATAATGACGAGCCGGCCATTTCGCAAGCCGCTCTGTAACTTTTCAAGTTTATTAAAAATACGTATTTTTCGCTTTCTGCCTTACTTGACGGCCGTCACTAAATTGGTTATTTATTATCGTTTAGCTGTTTGTCAGAAGACAGAAGCCGGGGGAGAGAAACCAGACGAGTTGGCGCGAGAGTGGCGAAACTGGTAGACGCACTGGACTTAGGATCCAGCGCACTTTGTGCATGGGGGTTCAACTCCCCCCTCTCGCACCATACGACCATGCAGCAGAAGGCCAGGGAGACAGGGCTGCTTTCGATTCCATCGCGGGTCGAACCGTTGCGTCATCGGCCGGTCCCTGCTCCCTGACTTCTGAAGAGAAAATGACCTGTCCGCGATCCGGGCGGGCGAATTGATGAAAAGGAACCACAGTCCATGGATATCGTTGTAGAAAATGTGAGTGAACTGACCAGGAAGCTAACCATCACCCTGCCCGAGAAAGAGGTGGGCAAAGCCCTGGACAAGGCGTATAATAAACTGAAAAAGGACGTGAAGTTAAAGGGCTTTCGCCGGGGAAAGGTGCCGCGGGCCGTTCTGGAGAAGAACTACCGCGAACAGGTCCAGGGCGAGGTGGGCGAGAAGCTGGTCCAGGAAACCTATTTCGATGCCGTGGAAGAGAAGGGGCTGGACCCGGTGGTGCATCCGGAGATCACCGAACACCGGTTCAATGACGATGGCACCTTTACCTATGTGGCCATGGTCGATGTCAAGCCCGAGTTCGAGATCAAGCAGTACAAGGGCCTTGAGATCGAGAAACCGGCCACCGAGGTCACCGACGAAGAAGTGAACGAGGAGCTGGAGCGGCTCCGGCGGCAGCACGCGGTCCTGCGCTCTGCCGGCGACGACCATGCCATTGCCGAGGACGACATCGCCATTGTCGATTTCCAGGGGTTTCATAACGGCAAGCCCATGAAGGAGGTCCGCAACGAGAACTACTC
>DRKI01000177.1 GCA_011051875.1 Desulfobulbus sp.
AGGAACTTCTGCGGACCATGGTCTCCCGTTTCAGGCAGCAGCTGATCGCCTTTTTCCTTGCCTCGATCCTGCTGCTGGCCGGGATGCTCTTCTCCCTCTGGCGCGGAATCTTCCGGCCCCTGAAAAAACTGGAACAGACCGCCCGTTCCCTGGCCGAGGGCAGCTTTGAACCTATCTCCCCCGAGTCCTCCAGCAGCTACTCCTACGAGGCGACCAGTGTCTTTCACGCCTTCAACTCCATTGCCAGGGAACTGGAGGCCGACCAGGTTCGGCTGCTGGAGGCGCACAAGCTTTCCTCCCTGGGCACCATCGCCTCCGGCACGGCGCACCAGCTCAACAATCCGCTCAACAACATCTCCACCTCCAGCCAGATTGCCCTGGCAGAGCTGTCCGAGGGCGACATGGAGTATATCCGCAAACTTATCCAGACCATTGACGACGAGGCGCAGCGGGCGAGCCGCATTGTCCGGGGCCTGCTGGAATACTCCCGTGAGCAGGACTTCGCCATCGTGCCGACATCGCTTTCCGAGGTGGTGGCCAAGGCCATCATGCTGGTCAGAAGCGAGCTTCCGGACCGGATCACCATCACCAGTGACGTGGGCGACCGGATCATCCTCCCCATGGACGGGCAGAAGATGACCGAGGTCTTCCTCAACCTCATGATCAACTCCATCCAGGCCATCCGGCCGCCGGGTGAAGTCACCATTTCCGCCGATATCCAGCAACAGCGCAACCGGGTGGTTATCCGGGTCCGGGACACGGGCGAGGGCATCGATCCCGCCGATCTGCCATACGTCTTTGATCCGTTTTTCACCACCAAGCCGGAGGGCCGGGGTACCGGTCTCGGCCTGTCCGTGGCCCACGGCATCATCCGGCGCCATGGAGGCACCATCCGGGTGGAGAGCCGCAAGGGCATGGGGTCCCTGTTCATCATCACCCTGCCCCTCCAGGCAACGGATTCCCTCTGCCATTCCGAAAGGAGAGCAAGCCAGCGATGCAGCCAGCAGAAGAGATAAATATCCTTGTCGTCGATGACGAGATCGTCAACCGGGAGAACATCGCCCATGTCCTGGCCAGGGAGGGCTACCGGGTCGAGACCGCCGAGAGCGGCATCGAGGCCCTGGAGCGACTGCAGCGCACCAGGTTCGACCTGGTGATCACCGATCTGCGCATGGCCGAGATGGACGGCATGCAACTCATGGAAACGGTCAAGGAACAGCAGCCCGATGCGGAGGTCATCATCATCACCGGTTTTGCCACGGTTGATTCCGCCGTGGACGCCATGCTCAAGGGTGCCTTCTACTATCTCCCCAAGCCGTTCAAGATCCCAAAGCTGCAGGACCTGGTGGAAAAAGCCCTGGAAAAGACCAGGCTGCGCCGCGAGGTCAGCCTGCTCAGGCAGCGGATCGACGGCAAACGGAGGGTCCAGTTCATCGGCCAGAACCCCGCCATCCTCAAGCTGAAGGACGACATCGCCGAGGTTGCCCAGCTTGACTGCCATGTTCTCATCACCGGCGAAACCGGAACCGGCAAGGAACTGGTGGCCTCCACCATCCACGAGCTGAGCCCCAGGGCCAACAAGCGGTTCCTGCCCATCAACTGCGGTGCCCTCAGCGAAGGACTCATGCTCAACGAGCTGTTCGGCCATGAAAAAGAGGCGTTCACCGGCGCCACCGGCTTCAGGATGGGCCTCCTGGAATCAGCGGAAGGAGGCGTCATCCTCCTCGACGAGATCGGCGAGATGCCCCTCACCATGCAGGTCAAGCTGCTCCGGGTCCTGCAGGAGAAGAAGATCCTCCGGGTCGGCGGCACCAGGGAGATTCCCATCGACTGCCGCATCCTGGCCGCCACCAACCGGGACCTGAAGGACGAGGTGGCCAGGGGCAGGTTCCGCAAGGATCTCTATTACCGCATCAACGTGGTCTCCCTTTTCATCCCGCCGTTGCGGGAACGGAGAGACGATATTCCCCTGCTCGTCAGCCACTTCCTGGCCAAGCATCCGGCGGCTGACGGCTCGTTGAAATCCCTGTCTCCGGAGGTGATGGACTTCCTGGTCTCCTATGACTATCCCGGCAATGTCCGTGAACTCGAAAACATCATCGAACGGTCACTGGCCATGTGCAGCGAGGCCGAGATCAGGATGCACCACCTGCCGCCCGACCTTGCCGGGCCGCGCTCCACCTCTCCCCAGGCATCACCGGCCGGGAACCAGGATACGCTGCACAGCCTGGAAGAACATGAACGTAACTATATCCTCTCGGTGCTGAAGAGCGTGGACGGCAACCGGTCCAAGGCTGCCCGCATCATGGGAATCGACCGGGTCTCCCTCTGGCGGAAGCTGAAGAAATACCAGGACGCCGGCCTGGACATCGACCAGCACCTGGGCAAGACCTGAGCCGGTCGAAAGACCGAAAAAACCTGTCTTTCAGAACAGTCAGCAGTCATCCTATCCTGGAAAAATAAATGAATGTTCATTCATATCACCGGAGTTTCCGCTTGACTTTGTCGCAAAAATCGCTAATACATAAATTCAACTGACAGAAACGATCATTTTTTTATACCATCACCTCAACCTCTCTGCTCCTTCCTCTTTTCCGGGAAATGCGGGCAGGCGTTTCAAATTTTGAAAAGTGGAAAGCCCGCCCGCGCGGGATGCGGTTCTTTCATTCTTTCAAAATCTGAAACCTGAATCGGGCGTTTCACCCATCTGCCGGTGATAAAAAGATCCAAATGGTTTTCTTTCTGCAACATTGCAGATGAGTGACACCTCCGCGATTTTCATCTTGCCCGATCTGCTTCGCCTTGCGCACAACCGATCACGGGATTTCCAATCGTACACCCCGTATATTGTGCAGTTCGAGCGCGTGCAGACAGGGGGCCCTGTGACCCTTTACCCTTGTGCTGTGTTCCAGGCAGGCATACTGCAACGGAACACCGCAAGACTCGCACCTTGGGGCAAAATGAAAACCGCTCGATCCAGGTGAAGCATCGATGGCATCCCCTCCTGTCCCGGGTGGACACGGGGATGCGGTCGGACTGCGCCGTCCGGCATGCATCGCGGCGGGAACAGCAACGCCGGTTGCGTCCCAGCCAGGGAGGCTGCCTCCATCCTGCCCGGATCTGTTTCCACACCCCCCTTTCCGGGCCAGGGCGAGGCCGCCCGACAGCCAGTTTTTTCCAGGAGGAGAGGCCATGAAATCCCCGGAAATCATCACCGGCAGGCAGGCCCTGGAGCGGCTCCTGCGCGGCAACCAGCGCTTTGCCCGCGGCGTCAGCCGCCATCCCCGCCACGATCCTGACCGGAGGAAGTCCCTTGACCGCAGCCAGGAGCCCTTTGCAGCCATCCTGGCCTGTGCCGACTCCAGGGTGCCGCCTGAGGTCATCTTCGACCAGGGGTTGGGTGACATCTTTGCTGCCCGGGTCGCCGGCAACATCCTCAACGACCAGGTCCTCGGCAGCCTGGAGTATGCGGCCTGCCACCTGGATGTCCCCCTGATCATGGTCCTGGCCCACACCAATTGCGGCGCGGTCAAGGCGGTTGCCGACGGGACCGAGCTGCAGGGCCACATCGCCAGCCTTGCTCCTGCCATCCGTCCTGCCGTCGAGCGCGCCAGGGGCATGGAAGGCGACCTTACCGACAATGCGGCCCGGGAGGTTGCCCGGATGACAGCGGGGCAACTCGCAGCATCGGAGCCGCTTCTCGCCCCCCTGGCCCGGGAAGGCAGGTTGACCATCACCGCCGCTTTCTACCACCTGGACTCGGGCAGGGTGGAGCTTCTTTCCTGAACCCGATGCCCGTTCCGCAACCGATCCACCCGTCCATGCACGGAAGGCATGGAGCCGCACGGACTCCCGCTGCGCTCCCCGTTCCTCCGCGCATGCTCCAACGGCACCCAAGGCCGGCTGCTGATTCCGGCTGCGCCCGCAGGAGCCGGGAATTTCGGCCGCTTCGGACCGAATGGCGGAACATACCGCCACCGGGTGGTGACCCGTTCCAACCATGCGGTTTCCCCGCGTAACGTAAGCCCAACAAGCAAGGTACCCGCGAGATGATCTCCAGACTGATGCCCAGATTTTTCCCGTTTCTTCTCTGGTTCAAGCAATACAGGGCCGGTGATCTCAAGGCCGACCTGGTGGCCGGTGTCACCGTCGCCCTGGTCCTGATCCCCCAGTCCATGGCCTATGCCCAGCTTGCCGGCCTGCCGGCCTATTACGGCCTCTACGCCTCCTTTCTTCCTCCCATGGTGGCGGCGCTGTTCGGATCCAGCCGCCAACTGGCCACAGGCCCGGTGGCGGTTGTATCGCTGATGTCCGCTGCATCGCTGGAACCGCTGGCCACGGCGGGCTCACCCGAGTTCATCGCCTACTCCATCACCCTGGCCCTGGTTGTCGGCCTGTTCCAGTTCTCCCTGGGCGTCCTCAAGCTCGGCATGGTGGTCAATTTTCTTTCACACCCGGTCATCAACGGCTTTACCAATGCCGCGGCCATCATCATCGCCTCGTCGCAGTTCTCGAAATTCTTCGGTGTCTACGTGGACAAGGCGCCCCACCACTACGAAACCATGATACGGGTTGCGCGGGCGGCCATGGACTACACCCACATGCCAACCCTGTTCTACGGCATTGGCGCCGTGGTGATCATGGTAACCCTGAAAAAGATCAACCCGAGGATTCCCAATGTCCTCGTGGCCGTGGTCATCACCACCCTGATTTCCTACTTCACCGGGTTCAACAAGGATATCCACGTCAGCGTGGCGGCCATCCAGGAGCCGGGCCTGGAGGAGAGGATCAAGCGGTTCAACCGGCTGCTGGAAGAGATCAGGGGACTGGGAGAGAAAAGAGCCACCCTCGGCCTGAAGCTCGACGAACAGCTGATCAGGGACGAGGCCCTGCGCGGCACCAAGTCCATTGCCGCGCTCAGGCTCGAGGGTGAGATCAATATCCTCAGCGCCCGCCTGGCAGAGACCAAGGAGCGGCTGCAGGAGGTCCGCTCCGATCTCCGCGCCATGAAGTTTGCCGCGGTTCGTGATGGGGACAGCACGGTCTTTTACCCCAAAAAGGCCATCCCCGACGGGCTGAAAACCGACGGCGGTACCTGGCGCCTCTTTGTCAAGGGCACTCCTCTCAATCCGGACAAGCTGAAGCTGATGGGCGGCGGTGCAGTGGTGGGCAGGATCCCGGAAGGCCTGCCCAGGATCACGATTCCTGATATCAGCGCAAAATCATTCATCAAACTCCTCCCCACCGCTGTCATCATCTCCCTCCTCGGCTTCATGGAAGCCATTGCCATCGCCAAGGCCATGGCTGCCAAGACAGGCCAGCGCCTTGATCCCAACCAGGAACTCATCGGCCAGGGCCTCGGCAACATCATCGGTTCCATGGGCTCCAGCTATTCTGTCTCCGGTTCCTTTTCCCGATCCGCGGTCAATCTTCAGGCCGGCGCCGTATCAGGGGTCTCTTCAGTGGTCACCTCGGCGGTGGTGGTCATTACCCTGCTCTTTCTCACGCCCCTGCTCTATCACCTGCCCCAGGCAGTGCTGGCCGCAGTCATCATGATGGCGGTCATCGGCCTGGTCAATACCTCGGGTTTCATCCACGCCTGGAAGGCCCAGTGGTACGACGGCGCCATCTCCATCATCACATTTATCGTCACCCTGGCCTATGCCCCGCATCTCGACAAGGGGATCATGGTCGGGGTGGTCCTGTCCATGGGCGTCTTCCTCTACAAATCCATGCGTCCCGTGGTCGCCGAGCTGTCCATGTACGAGGACAAGGTCCTCAAAAGCGCGGAACATTACCGCCTCAAGGGATGCCGCCACATCTCGGTCGTCCGTTTTGACGGCGCCCTCTTCTTTGCCAATGCCAGCTACCTGGATGAGCAGGTGACCAGGTTCAGGACCGAGCACCCCGACCTGCGCTATATCCTGCTCGACGCCAAGGGCATCAACGACATGGACGCCTCTGGCGAGGAGGCCCTGGCCCTGCTGGTCGAACGGGTCCGCGCCGCCGGTCTCGGCTTTGCCATGTCCGGCGTCAAAGGCCAGGTGATGAAGGTGATGGAGCGTACCCACCTCCTGGACAAGATCGGCCTGGAAAACCTGTACCCGGACACGGAATCAGCGGTCAAAGATATCATCCAGAAGGTCCATTACCATACCGACCTGCCGGAGGAGGGCTGCAAGGACTGCCCCCTGACCCACTACGTACCCAGGGACACCCCGTGAGGGAACCATACCGTCAAGGCCACATCGTGGTATTCTCCATGCGGAAATCATGGTATAATCACGGCAGAAATCATGCCGTTCTGAACATTGCGTCTGTTCAGTCCGTCTGCAGACCGTAACCGGAAGAGGTGACAGCATGGCGTTGCATACACCCCGCATGCTCGGAGAGATAGAGACCATTGCCCTGGCCACCGACGGGACAAAATTCGGGGCCGGTGCAGAACGGGAGGCTCTTTTTCTCTGCAAGACCTGGAAGGCCCGTCTCCTGATCCTCCATGTCATCACGGTTGATACGGAGCTCGCCACTTCGGCGCACGCGGAATCGGCGACCCTGCACAGGGAGATACGGCAATACATCAGGCGCCTGGAACAGGAGGCCGCCGCGGAAGGCATCGCCTGCAGGGCCGTTATCGAAGGGTCCTACATGCCGGAGAAGACCATCATCGAGCTGGCACAGAAGAACAGGGCCGACATGATCGTCACCGGTCGGCACGGACGCAGCAGTCTCATGAAACTGCTGGCCGGCAGCGTGGCATCAAAGATCATCGGGCTCGGCTTCCCCAAGGTCCTGGTGGTGCCAAGAAACGCGCGGATCAATGTTGAAAGACTGCTTCTTGCCACCGATGGCTCTGAATTTGCCGAGCAGGCCACGGAAGAAGTGGTCAACCTGGGCATCCACTGTCCCTTCCTGCAGCAGATATTCACCGTCGCCGTGGCAGCCAGGGAGCCGGAACTGAAGCAGGCACGACAGACCGTTGAGAAGGCCTGCAGACGCCTCAGGGAGGCACAGATCGCCGCCCGGTGCCTTCCCGTGGCCGAGGTGGGCAGGACCGCCGAGATCATTACCGGCACGGCCCGGAAGCACGACGTGGGCATGATTGTCATGGGAGGGCACGGCCGGGGCCTGTCAAGGCTGCTCATGGGCCACGTGACGGAGAAGGTGATCAGCCAGGCCCACTGCGCCGTGCTGGTGGTGGAGAGATGAACATCCGGGCCGGCTCACGCCCGGCGCTCACTTGACGCTGTAGTAGTACTTCTCCTGGTACTCGTAGGCGCCAAAGAGCTTGGTGTCAAACAGGGTCGCCCGGTAAGCGTTGAAGACCACGGCAACGATCTTTTCGCGGCCCACGAGATCAAGCAGGTCCTGGACATGCTCACGCCGGCTGCCGCCCCAGCGCACCACAAGGATGATGCCGTCCACCTGTTTTGCCAGGACCAGGGTCTCCGACGCCGCCTGGACGGGAGGACTGTCGAAGATGATGATCCGGTCGTCATACCGGTCCGCGACCTCGTGCACCAGGCGGATCATGGTCTTTGCGCCGACCAGTTCCGCGGGATTGACCGGCGGCGGCCCGGCGGGCAGGAGGGAGAGTTTGCGGATGCCGCAATTGACAAACAGCGGCCCCACATCCCGGCCCTCCCTCAGGTGATCCACCAGTCCGCCTTCGTTACTCAGGCCGAAAAAGGTGTGCAGGGACGGCTTGCGCAGATCACAGTCCACCAGCAGGCTGTAGGTGTCGACCCCCTGGGCCAGGGAGACCCCCAGGTTGGCGGAGACAAAACTCTTGCCCTCGCCCGGAGTGGCGCTGGTGACCAGCAGTGTTCGTGGTATCTCCCGGTCTGGCGGATGCAGGATCCTGGTCCGCAGGTTGCGAAAGCTCTCGGCCGCTGCTCCGGCCACCGTGGTGGCCATCAGCAACCGCTCGTCCCAGGCGCCGGCGGCGGCCGGCGAGGCGGGTACTTTCTGTTCCTGCCCGCTTTCCGGCGGCCGCGTCCCGGACGCGGGTGCAACGGAACCATCGACAGGCTCTTCCGGCCTGCCCTGCCCGCCGGTGGTGCCGGCGGTGCCTGCCTTGCTCAATGCCTTGAAAACCTTTCCCACTCGTTCCTCCTCAAACACACCATCAATCAAAACACCGGCCAGGACACGATGCAGCTAGCCCGCGGCCATTGCCATGGATATCACAGCAGCTGACCGGACAACTGGTGCAAACGCTGCAGCCATTCCTGCGGCAGCAGTGATCCCAGGGGCGAATAGGCCCGCGTCCCGGGCAATATCTCCAGGAGCAGCAGAACCGCGGCCACCAGCAGGACAACGACAAGCCCCTTCACCAGCACCGGCCACCGCCGCCGTTTCCGCACCGGTGCGACAGGAAGGGGGGTCTCTTCTCCCGGAAAATGGAGATCCTCGATACACTCCCTGATCAGATCGACCCCGATCCGGGGTTGATCATCGGCAAATCCCGTGAGCAGGGCATGGTCGCAGACGATGTTGATCAACCGCGGTGTTCCCTTGCTCACCTTGTAGATCAGGGAGACGGCCTCGTCACTGAATATGTCCAGGTGCTGGCCACCGGCCGCGCGCAGACGATAGCTGATGTACTGCGCGGTCTCCTCCCGCGAGAACCGCTTCAGGTGAAAACGGATCCCTATGCGCTGCCTGAGCGGCAGCAGACGTTCATCGCGCATTCTCTCGTTGAGCTCTGACTGCCCCACAAGGAAGATGGAGAACACGTCCTGGCCGCTGACATCCTGGTTGGAGAGCAGGCGGACCTCCTCCAGCAGTTCCACAGGGAGCATGTGCGCCTCGTCGATCACCAGCAGGACCCGTTCATTCCGGCCGTGACAGGCCTTGAGATAATCGGCGAATGCCAGCAGGAACAGCGCCTTGTTCCCTTCCCACGGCAGCTTGAACTGGTGGGCGAGGAAGGAAAGGAACTCGTCGCGGGACAGGGTGGGATTATTGAGCAGGCAACAGTTGACCTTCATGTCGAGGGACCGTACCAGAACCTGGAGAAGGGTCGTCTTACCGGTTCCGACGTCACCTGTCAGCACCAGGAACCCCTTTCTGGCGATCACGCCATAGCGGAGGATGGCCAGGGCTTCCTGGTGTGTTTCGCTCATGAAGACCTGATCCGGATTCGGAGTCAGCTCAAAGGGCTTGCTGGAAAAGCCGTAGTATTTCTTATACATTGCCCGGCCGGTTGTCGTTAACTGATCTCACGTAACTGATCACGGGACAATACCCGGTTGTTCTCATATCCTCGAAACTGCAAGCTGGCACAGGTGTGGTCTCCGTGCATGCGGGCCCTGCCTTGGTGCGCTCCTGGCCGGGAAGATCCTCAGAGGATAATCTGCCCCTTGCGCCAGAAGTAGACCAGGGCGGCCAGCAGAATCAGGCCGTAGAGCAGATAGAGCAGGGTCCAGAAGATGTTCCCAAATCGTCTCTTGCGCGCTTCGGCACGGGTCTCGAGATAAGGCACTGCGCAGGTCACCGGCATGGAGAGAAATTCCTCCAGGTCATCGGCGTCCTTGAACGAGGTGTCGATAAAGTCAAGGCCGACCACCAGGCCAAGCCCCAGAGCCAGGCCGGCTCCCAGGGCGAGCAGCAGCATCTTCCTGAAATCGGGCTTGAACGGCTTGTCAGGAAACCGGGCCGGATCAACGACCTTGAACTTGCTGCCCTTCTGTTTCCGTTCAAGATGTTCCGCTGAGGAGGCCTGCAGATTCTGAGCAACCAGGTAGTCATAGTGACGACGCAGTTCACTGTAATCCCGGGTCAAGGCATTCCATTCCGCCTCCCTGACCGGCGCTGCTGCCACCCATTTCTCATACTTGTCGATCTCGGCGCGCACCGTTTTCTGATCTTTCCGTAACTGCTTGATGTTGATGTCAATCTCTTTCAACTGCAACCTGGCGCGGGCGATCTCCGGGTCCTCAGTCTCCACCTTGGGCTCAGTCTTTTTGGCAGTGGCCTTCTCTTTCGTTTCGGCAGGCGCTGTTGCCTGCTCCTGCTCCAGTTTCGCGATCATCTGCCTTGTCCGCCGCACCTCGGGATGCCGCTCGGTATACTTGGCCAGCAGGGACTCGAGATAGCGCTGCAGGGTCTGCAACCGCTCAGCCCTGGTCATGGGGCGGGAGGAGGCCTCGGCCGGACCCGGGACCGCGGTGGCACCGGTGCCCGGGATGATTGCCGTGGCCAGTCTCTGGCGCAGGGCGATCTGCTCCTGGACCAGGACCCTGGTCCTCTCAAGATCCTGGATCGAGTCCTGGATATTCTGGTACTGCTCATGCAGAGCGGTGAGCCGGGCCAGGTTGCTCTCCCGCTGCTCCGGCATCTCGTTGTAATACTTCAGTTTATAGTCCCGCATGGCCTGTTCCTTCTTGTCAAGGACCATCTTGGCCATGTTGAGCTCGTCTTCCGTGTACTTGGATGTCTCGGTGGCCCGCTCCTCCCGGTACTTGAGATTTTCCTCGATAAACTTGGATGCCAGCGCATTGGTCGTCTTCTGCACCTTTTCCGGATCCCTTCCCTCGTAGGTGACCGTAAAGGTGTCTCCCCTGGTTGAAGGCTTGATCTGGATCTTCTTGCGCATGAACTCGATGACATCCTCAATGGGCATCCGCCGACGTTCTTCCTGATAGAGGTTGAACTGGGAGATTATCCCCTCGAGGTTATTGCGGCTCATGACCAGTTCACTGAGCGTGCTCACAGTGTCGCGCAGACGCCGCGTCTCGCGCTCAGGGGCCATGCGGGCCGGGTTGATCTGTTGCCGCTCGTAGCTCAGCAGGGCGGTACACTGGTATACCTTGGGCATACGGAGATATACCACCAGGCCGATGCTCAGGGCGACCAGCAGGCAGCCGACAATGAACTTCCAGTGATAGGCAAGAAGATCAAGGTACTTCTTTACCAGTTGACGCTGTTGACTTTCCATGATTCTATGAGCGAAATCGATGATTGGGGAAGACCTTGTCTCCTCACCGGGCAGATATCATGTCCGCCACGCCGGATATATGCAACGCATAAACAGAGTGTACCCTGAATTGAACGATCTTCAGCTGCAAGTGGGTGAAACGCTCAATTGAGGTGTAGAGAACCGGATCATCCTGTGCAGTGCCGCAGTCACTCCGGCACCCGTGGCAACGTCCATTCCTCGGTACAATGAAAACGGATGGTTACATGCCCTGTGACCAGTTACGACCGGCAATGAAGAAAATGTGAAAAAACAGCTTCCGGTAATCAGTTGCGATACCGCCCGCCCGTTACCGGACGGTTTGTCCTGTTACCGGAACATCAAGGAACAGGGTACAGCGTGACAACATGTATAATCGGTGATATCCACGGCTGCCACGCTTCGCTGTCATCCCTGCTGGACCTGGTCGTCGACAGGGCGGAGACCATGGTCTTCCTGGGAGACTATATCGACCGGGGCCCCGAGACCAGGAGAGTGATCGACCTTCTGCTTGCCCTGCAGCAGGAACAGCGGCACGTCATCTTCCTGAAGGGCA
>DRKI01000178.1 GCA_011051875.1 Desulfobulbus sp.
AGCCGTTGCTCGCATTATGGTAGGTCACCCGCTCCACCACGCCGCGGATGGTTTCCTGGATTCTGACCTGCTGCAAGAAAGACCCGATGGCAGATGATTCGGTCGCCCCCCTCCGGATGCCGGATCAGGACACGGCAGGATGCCGCGGCCGGGCATCGCTCCCGGAGATGACCGGAAACGGGAGAAACCACGACCCTGCTCCCGCCGGGCAGGGACCCTGTTCTCACGCGCTCTGATCTTGAGAGCCGGTCCCGGCGTCGCCCGACTGACTTCCGGCTAGTGCCGCATGGCCGGCAGGAAGAGATTCCAGGGAAACTGCCCGCCCTTGAGCGGGATGAGCAGCGGATCATGGAGTGGATCATTGCTGGGCACCAGCACCCTTTCCCTGTAGACAGCATTGTCAGCCGGTGCAAAACCGATCCGCATGGTGCAGGTCCGGTCCGCGGCCAGGGTCTGGCCGGAACAGTTGTCGACAAGCACGGAAAAGGGCGAGCTGCTCCGGCCGCTGCGGCTGATGACGCCGATCTCCAGGTTCTCCTTGCCCTTGTTGGCCAGGACCAGGTCCAGCGCCGCGGATCCCGCGGTCACCCTGCCGAACGAGAGGCTGGCCGGCGTGGCCGCGATCCAGGGCGGGGTGGACTGGGCCGTGCCGGTGACCGTCAGGGTCAGCAGCGGCGTGCCGGGATCATTGCTCGGAATCTCCAGTCTCCCACTATACACGCCAGGGGCCTTTGGTTCAAACCGTAAACGGATGATACAGTGTTCCGGGGCCGAAGGATTGAGCCAGGAGGGGGCGATCTCCTGGTTGCTGCAGGAATCCCTGTCCAGGAAGAAGGGCGGCTGGAGAGAACCGCCCGCCTGACCGATCTCCAGGTAGCCTCTTCCGTGATTTTCGATGTAAAGAGCGGGGTCGGTGTAGGCGAGCGTGCCGACCTCGGTCGCCGGGCCCGGGATTCCCAGGGATGTCTGGCTGGCCACCAGTTCAGGATCAGCAGCCGGCCGGTAGTCGCGCACCAGGTAGCTGGTCCGGTTGATGGTGTCGCCGTTGTCGGCCGCGTCCGGTGAGCCGTCCGCAATGCCGGTGGGGACTCCCTGGTAGAGGACCGCCGGATTCGAAAAATAACTGATCTGGGTGCAGCCGCCGGCACAGTCATAGCTCATGATGGTCCGGTACCACGAACCCTGGGCCGGAAACCGGTAGCCGTAGGAATAGTCATACATGCCGGGACTGCCGGCATGGGCGCGATCGTGGCTGCAGCCCAGGTTGTGTCCCACCTCGTGGATATAGGTTAGGTCGTCGCAGTAGTAGCCGTCGCTGCGGCGGCCGTCATGGACCACGGCATAGGCATGGCGGGCGTCGCTGTACTGCATGATCCAGGCCAGGCCGCAACCGTCATCCACGTATCGCCGGAGCAGGGTCACCTGGTCGGCGCCATACAGATCCCGCAGCTCCTCCACGTCACGGAAAACGCCTTCGCCCTGGGTCAGGGCCTGGAGAGCCGCATCCATGGAGCCGCTGTCAGCATAATTCTTCTCCGCCGTATGGACCAGGCGGAACCGGACATGGATGGAACTGTTGACAAGGGACTGATTGGCCAGGTCGACCAGGTACTGGATCCGGGTAACGATGGCATCACCCGGGTAGACGGCTGCCATGCCCGGCGTGTAGAGCACCATGACATCGATGAGCCGGTCCATGGCAGCGGTCTTCCCTGTCGTGGCCGGTTGCTCCGCGGTCCGGGGATCCGGGGAAGCGGCCGCCGACGGCAGGGACGCGGCCGGAAAGACCATGTCATCCTCCAGGGCGGTGGCCATGGCCGGGTCCAGGATCCCGGCCACCATCTCCTCCCCGTCCGGCCGGAAGACCGTCACCTTGCTCCCCCTGACCACCCTGGCAAAAAAATGATCCCGTCCCATGGTCAGGAGGCTGGTGCTGCCGTCCCTGCTCCTGCCGATCCAGGTCAGGGTTTTGTTGCGGTTTCGCCGCTGGAGCACCGCCGTGAAGAGCATCTCCTTGCCGAGGACAGGGAGCAGAAGTTTCTCCTGGTTCTGTCGGCGCATTGCCTCCAGCACGCCGGGACGGATCCTAAAACGGTTCTGTCCGCGCGGAGCGGAGCGCAGATGCAGGGAATCATCCGGCGTCTGCTGCAAAAGACGGAGAATCGTCCGGCCGTCCCCGGCAAAGGCCGGGACCGGCCAGCATGGGGTGAACAAGAGAACAGCCAGGAGAACCAGGCCGGCCCGAAGCAGTCGCCCTGCCCGGCGGTATGTCCGCAGGGCGGAGTGCGGCCACTGGCCGGGTGGGATCCCCGTGCCAGGGCCGGGTTGCGAAAGGAAGAGATGGTCAGCCACGTTTTTCCTGGGAAGATACAGAACGGTTGTTATTTTCCGGGTAGACCATGGCCCGGTCAGGCAGGTCTGATGTCTGTGCTCTGCGTCACTACCATGCAATCATTATACAATCCTTCAAGGAAATTTCCTGAAATTTTCTTTTCCATGTCAAAAAAAGATGCTTTTTGGCGACACCTCCCCTGTCTTGTGGTTCCAGCAGGATCGTGCTATATGTGAAAACCGGCGGCAGGATGATAAAGAACGGCAAGGATGATGCGGCAACCGGACGTGCCGGCATGTCCTGTTCGCCGCGGCAAGGTTGGTTTCAGCGACACGCCAGTCGCGTATAACATGCTGCAGGAAGCGTGTTTTCAGGAGAAAAAACGCTGCATGCGGCCTGCCCGCGCCAGGGGCTGCGACAGGGACAGGGGTACAGGAAATGAGAGAGGCGGTTGAAAGGGCACTGGCCCGGGTTCGCCCGACCCTGCAGAGGGACGGCGGTGACGTGGAACTGGTGGAGGTCACGGACGACGGTCTGGTCAGGGTACGACTGACGGGCGCCTGTCACGGCTGCCCCATGTCACGGGCCACCCTCAAGGAGGGGATTGAGAAGTTCATCAGGAGCGAGATCCCCTCTGTCAGGGCCGTGGAGGCAGTGGAGTAACGAATCCGTATCGCGGCCGCGTCTTCCATGGGCCGCGGTCTTTCTGCCACGCCGACATCCCCTGCTGGTGTACAACCGATTACAGCCGGAATTCAACGGGTTCCTGTTGTCAACAGCTTGGTTCGCCTCGATCGGGTTACCGCATGACCAAGGAATTCTCCTGAATGTCATTTTTGTAACAGGAAGAAAAATATTCCGTGTCTGATCAGGAAGTAATAATTCCTGATAGGGACGATGCCGTTGTCGGTCCTTGCTTTTTTTCAGGGAGTGATTACTATCACACTTGATTGACCAACTCCCTCCATGGGCCGCGACGCGGCCGTGGTGTCGGGAAAATCAAGAGATGTGGTGTGTGAACAATGAGTTTTCTGGAAGGATTGCTGTGGCTGACCCTCAACGTGTACCACGAGGCCCGCAGTGAACCGCAGATCGGGCAGCTGGCTGTGGCACACGTGACCCTGAACCGTGCCGTGCAGAAGAAGGAAAGTGTCGAGAACGTGGTGACCGAACCCTACCAGTTCAGCTGGACCTTTCAGAAGAAGTCCTATCTTCCCACGGAACCGGGCGTGTTCGTTGACTGCCTGCAGACGGCCCTCAAGGCCATGATCAGTTCCGATTTCACCCAGGGCGCAACGTTCTATCACCGCAAGGATATCAATCCTTCCTGGGCTGGCAACATGACCTATGTGGCCCAGTACGGGGACCACGTCTTCTATCGCAACTGAATGCCTGCCGCACCGGCCCCTGTCTTTGGCCGATCAGACCTCCTCACGTGGCGGGCTATGACCTCACCGTAAAAAGCAGTCACAGGACGCACCTGCACGCGCTCGAATCTCCCGATATACGGGCTGTATGCCTGTGGCGTTCGACCACGCCCCTGTGGCACCCTGCAGCCGCTTACCGTTCCTGTATTGCTTCGGAGATAGATGGTATCCGTGATCGGTCGCGACTCATCGGCCTGCCTGGACGATACGATTTGGAGATAACGCCAGGGTGATGCCGTCCCGGTGAGCGGTTACGCCCGGCCCGGCCGGTCAGAACGAGACCTTGGGCGCGGCCGCCTCGCCTTCCGGAACCTTGAAGTATTCAGCCGGTCCCACTCCGGCCAGCGAAGCGAAAAAGCGGCCAAAGACCGTGCGCCGGTAGGTGTTCAGCCTGCGCACCGCATCGTTATACCGTTTTCTTTCCACCGCGATCCGGTTCTCGGTCCCTTCCAGTGAATCCATCAGCTTCAGAAACGACTCATTGGCCTTGAGGTCGGGATAGTTTTCCTGCAGCATCAGCAGCCGTGACAGGGCCCGTTCAAAGCCGTTGGCCGCTTCCACCTTCTCTGCCACCGTGGATGCCTGGAAATACCTGGTCCGGGCATTGGCAAGATTCTCAAAGATCTCCTTCTCGTGTTTTGCATACCCCTTGGTGGTCTCCACCAGGTTGGGAATCAGGTCAAAACGCCGTTTGAGCTGATTTTCCACCTGGGCCCACTGGGACTTGACCTGCTCGTCCATGGCAACGACCTTGTTGTACTGGCCGACACCCCACAGGACAGCGCCGGCCGCAATGGCGACCAGGATACCGAGAACAAGAAGAATCGTCTTCACCGTGCTGTTCATACTCTTTCCCCTGTCAGAAGAATTGCACCATCTGCCTACCAGCCCCCGGAGGCACCGCCGCCGCCGAAGCCGCCGCCACCGCCGGAAAAACCGCCAAAGCCGCCGCCGGAGAAACCACCGCCTCCGCCCCAGCCTCCGCCGGGAAAGATAATCATCCCCGGCCCGGATCGACCCCTGATCCCCCTCCTGCCCCGGCGCATGGCCGTCACCATGACGAAAACAAGGACGCTCAGGAAAAAGACCAGACTGGCAAAGGAGTTGTTTCTGCTGCGACGCATCCGCTCCTGCGGCAGCCCGGTGATGGTGACGCCGTAGTGGCCGGCCAACACCCGGATGATCTCGCCGGTGGCCACCAGGATCCCCTGGCCATACCTGCCCTGTTTGAACCAGGGCACCAGGGCCTGCCGGCCGATGGTTCCCACCAGGCTGTCGGGCAGAACTTCCTCCAGGCCGTAGCCCACCTCGAACCGGTACTTCCTGTCCCTGACAGCGACGCTCAGCAACAACCCGTTGTCCTTGTCCTTCTGGCCGATCTTCCACTGTTCGGCCACCCGCAGCGAGAAGGAGTTGATGTCCTCGCCGTCCAGGGAATCCACCGTGAGGATCACCATCTGGACCGTGGTTTTCTGCTCCAGGTCCGCCAGGAGATCCGAGAGCCGGTCCTCGGTCCGGCCGTCGATGACCCCGGCCAGGTCGACCACGCGGCCGGGCGGTTGCTCCGGCACCCGGGGCGAGGCGCCCCATGCCGGCACGGCCGCTGCCAGGAAGAGGACAAGGACCAGGAAGATCTCAGTTCGCCAGCGCATCGATGTACTCCGCCAGGGACTCCATGGCATGGTAGTACCGGTCAAAGAGACTGGTCAGGGCTTCTTTTTCCGGCAGGTCCTCCTGCTTCCGGGCAAGGGCGAATACCGCCTCAAAGCTCCCGGTCTCCGGCAGTTCCGGCTGCTGCAGGCTGCGGATCAGGTCACTGCCGGCCAGCGATGGCGGCCGGCCGCGGAGATGGCAGAGAGCACGCAGCAGGGGCAGCAGAGATTTGACCGAGTCGGCAAGCAGCAGCACCATCCGCTCCCGGTCGCCCAGGGCCCTGAGATAACCCTGCCTCAGCCCGACCAGCATGGACTTGACCTCCCGTTCACACTGCAGCCGGAGCTTGCGCTCGTCGATGGTCAGCCGGGCCAGCAGGTCCTCGCCGGCCAGGGTACGGTGGATCTCGCGAAAATTGAAGAATTCCACGGGAAACACGTCCAGCGACCTGGTGATGTAATGCGGTGTCATGAGCAGCGGTGCCGCGATGTTCTTTTCCCGGTAGGAGGTTCCGAGGCGGACCAGGAAATCGAGAAAGGCCAGCTCGATACGTTCCAGGACAATGACCGAGTTGACATCGGAGCGGCCGGGCTGGAAATCAGGAGTCAGGACGCTGCCGACCACGTGGATGGAATGGAGAGGAACCGGGGTCTCTTCCTGGATCCGGGAGGCAAACTCGTGCATTGCCCCGGGAATATTGCCTGTGTGAGGTGTGATGTCCATGGCGGGTTACCGGTGGTAGTTGTGCCCGGCCCTGATGGTCCAGGCCCGGTAGAGCTGTTCCAGCAGGATGAGACGGGCCATCTCATGGGTAAAGGTCAGCCGGGACAGGGACAGGACCAGGTCGGCACGCTCAAGGACCCGGTTGTGCAGGCCGAGATGACCGCCGATCAGAAAACAGACCTGCCGCCTGCCGCGCTCCTGCCAGTCGGCCACCAGTTGCGCCAGTTCCTCTGAATCGGGCTGACGGCCGGAGGGATCCAGGGCAACGACCATGGCGCCGCGGGGCGTCCTGGCCAGGAGCTGTTCCGCGTCCTGGAGCAGGATCTGTTCGTCGGTTCCCCTGTGCCCGTGCTTTTCCCGAAGCACCACCAGTTCGACCCCGGCATACCTGGCCAGCCGGTCGGCATAATCGCGGATCCCGGCGTCCAGGTACCTGTTCCTGGTCTTGCCGAGAAAGAGAAAGACAAACTTCACTCAGAACGTCAGCCGTCTGTGCTCTTCCTGCAGCCGTTGCAGAATGGCACAGAACGTATCATACTCCAGCTCCCTGCTGATGCCGGGGCAGGAGGTGCGGATGGCGGTGAAATTGGCCTCGTCGAGAAGGATGCTGGGGTGGAGCGGCCACTGAGCGCACCGCCATGGTCGCCCTTCGTGGACCGTGCAGCCCTCGTTTTCGCTGTAGAAGATGCAGTGGCCGTCAACGATCTTCATCTGGACGGTATTGCCCGTGATCCGCCAGTACCGGTCACTGACCTCCTGCCTGCTCATGCCCAGCGCCGCCACCATCCGTTCCTGGTCCTCCCGGTCAAGGGAGACCGTGGTCTCGCCATGGCAGCAGTGGCCGCAGCGCCTGCACTGGAAGATATCACTGATCCGCGCCTGCGGACTCTCGGTTTCCGACATGGGATTGCTGAGTGTATTGGGATTTCCGGTATCAGTCGGTCTGAACGAAAAAACGCGCGCAGCAATCCTGATCCCGGCTAGGGGGAGTGTGCGCGCCGTGATGCCGCTGCCGACCCTGCTCAGGCGTAGCCGATCATGTCCCCGAAGGTGGAGATGTCGATGCCGAACTTCTGCGCCGCCTTTTTCCATTTCATTTCGTCCGGCGTGTGGAAGAGCACATCGATATCGCCGGGCACAGTCAGCCAGGAGTTATCCACCAGTTCATTTTCGAGCTGACCGGGGGCCCAGCCGGCATAGCCCAGCATGAAGAGGAAATCGGCCGGACCGGTGCCCCGGGAGATGTCTTCGAGGATGCCGGCGTCGCGCGACAGGGTCACCTCCGGTGTCACCTCCAGTCCCAGGCCCTTGCGGTACTCGGATGAATGGAGGATAAACCCGGCATCCAGCTCCACCGGGCCGCCGATATAGACGGGCGGCAGCGGTCCCTCGGGGATGGGCATATTGGCACCGTGCAGCACATCCAGCAGGGTGACCTCCTTGCTGGGATTGTTGATCACGAGCCCCATGGCCCCTTCCTGGTTGTGGGCACAGAGGTAGATCACCTGCTCCCGGAAACGGGGATCGGGCATCTGCGGGGTTGAAATGAGAAAATGTCCTGTCAGACTTTCCATGGTGGCCTTGGTATATTCCTGCTTTCACCTGCTACTGTATCCGAAAACCGGCCTGAAGTGAAGTGATTTGGTGCAGGGGACCCTGTTTTGCAGACCGGAAAAAAAGATGGTCAGCAGACGGCGATCCGGCTATCTATAGAGGCAGCAGTCGGCAGCCGATCGGTTTTCCCGTAAGCGGTCACAGGCCACCTTGTCTGCACGCGCCCGAACCTTCCTTTATACGGAGTGTATCCTTGTGAAGTCCGATCACGCTCGTCTTGGCACCCTGGAGCCGCTTACAGGTCCTGTATTGATTCGGGTTGAGTGGATATCCCCCGCTCTCCCGCCATGCCGCTCCACCCGGCAGAGGCCGGACGAGGCTGCTGGCGGAAAGGCCGGTTGCCACACAATTTAACTGTAAGAATTTCTGCTGAAAAATCAAGCTCGCATTTGAACGGACAGGTATTTGTCATGGGAGAGTCGAAACCGCTGCAGACCAGGTCTGCAGCCCTGAAAAAGGCCATATGCTGGATCAGCGAGACAGTGCAGGAACACCCGGAAAGGCAAAGGGAACAGGTTTTGCGGGAGGCGCAGCTCAGGTTCGATCTCTCGCCCGCGGAATGCGAATTCCTGGACGCCAATTTCGCCGACATGGCGGCCGGCAAGGTCGTCTGAATCCCGGCCCCTCAGCTCTGCTTGTTTCAGCCTGAATTGAGCGGGTACCAATGTGTAAACGGTTGCGGCCGAAACGCCTTGTTCAGGTTCAGGTGGATGTATCCTGGTCGCAGCGCCCGGACTCCCCACCGGAGTCGAGGGGCAGTTCGATGGTGACCACCGTTCCCTGGCCCGGTGTGCTCTCCATCCGGATGGTGCCGCCATGGTCGGAGATGATCTTCTGGGAGATGGCCAGGCCGATGCCGGTTCCACCCTTCCTGGTGGTGAAATAGGGGTAGAAGACCTGTTCCAGGGTTTCCCGGTCCATGCCGCAGCCGGTATCCGCGATGGTCACCTCGATCACATCACCCCCGGCGACGGCCCGGCAGCCGACCCGCAGCTCGCCGCCCTGTTCCATGCTCTGAACCGCGTTGAGCATGATATTGATAATGACCTGGTTCAGCCGGTCGCGGTCCGCCATGACCGGGGGCAGTCCCTCCTCGATGTCGATGGTGGTGACAATGGCGTCGCTGGCGGCATCCGCCTCGATCAGGCGGACAGACTGGCGCAGCAGCTCATCCAGACCGACCGGCGCCAGATCCAGGGTGGCGGGCCGGGCAAAGCTGAGCAGCTCGGAGATAGTCCGGTTCATCCGTTCCACCTCCCGGACCAGGAGGGTTGCCATTTCGCTTTCGCGGCTGGTGTCGGCGAACTTGTCCTTGAGCAGCAGGGCCAGTCCCTTGACCGAACTGAGCGGGTTGCGCACCTCGTGGGCCACACCTGCCGCCATCCTGCCCACCGCCGCCAGCCGCTCGTTCTGGCGCATCTCCTTCTCCAGGGCCTTGAGTTCCGTGACATCGGAGAGGAGCAGCACCTGCCCCATGAACCTGTCCTCCTTGTCCCTGATCGCGATCAGATAGCAGATCAGCGCCACCTCGCTGCCATGGATACAGATCCTCACCTCTGCCTCCCGGCTCCCGTCCTCTCCATTGCCTCCTTCCTTGGTCACGGGTGAGAAAAATGTCTTGAGCGCATCGGGCAGGACCACCTCCGGCTCCTTGCCGATGGCCTCTTCGGCCGATACCCCAAGTATCCTGGCCGCTGCCCGGTTCCAGGTGGTCAGCCTGCCCTTCCTGTCGGTGGCAATGATACCCACCGGCAGCCGGGCGATGAGCAGCCCGGTAAAGGCCTGGATCTCGGCCAGCGTCTGCTGGGAGATCCGGTACCCCTGGACCGCGGCCAGGGAAAGCCACCCCCCTGCGCCGACCAGAAGCATGGCCAGGGAGAGCATGAAGATCTGGAACCGCAGGCGGCTGAGAGTTCGGTCAAAGGCCCGCATGTCCAGACCCACCGCAACATAATACTGCTGCCGGGTGTTGCCGGTATCCTGGTTGTGGAAACGGGCGAACGGTCCGCTCCCGGGCAGCCCCCGGTTCCCCTCGCTCCGGAACTGCTTGCCGAAAAACCTGAGCGGCATGGGGGGCATGATGGGCCGGTAGGGGATAAAAGACCGGAACGCTTCAAAGATACGGCCATCATTGCGGGTGGTGAAGACCTGGTAGACCAGGGTATTTTCGCCGATGCGGTCGGGACGCAGGTTGTCGGGGAGCCGGAAGGTGGATTGCTGCCCCCTGAGGTCCCTGTTGCTGTGGGCGATGATCCTGCCCCGGGCGTCCACCAGGGCCAGGAAACGGATATCCGGATCATCGGTGAGGTGATCGATCACCCGCTGCACATGCTCGTACCATGGTTCGATATTCCAGTTGCCGCGCCGGAGATCGGCGATGTAGGAGGCGCGGGCACCGGAATGGATGACCCGCATCAGGGTGTCGGCCTTCTGGAGCAGGGCATTGGTCATGAGCCGTTTTTCCCGCCGTATATTGCTCAGGGCAAAAGTCACCACGATGAGAACCAGGAGACCTGTTGCCGCGGCAAACAGCCAGGGGGAGACATAAATGAATTTGGGACGTGGAAACATGCGCATCCTGTTATGCATGGTACCCCCGCTGTGCGTGGGGGAAAGGAATCACTGCCCCGGGTCCGGCCGGTCCGGATACCGGCTCCGGACCAGCTCCACAGGCGGCCACTCTTCCCGGTCCCTGCAATCCGGGCTCCACCAGCATGCCTTTCCCGCGCAGGCCATGGTATCGGCACACTGACCCCACGGCCGGCAGCCGGCCACGGTGGCGGACACGTGGTGAATCGTTCTGCATCAGCAATATCTCCCCGGCCGGGGCAGCCGTCCAACGACCGGCCCCTGAATCCCTGGTGCCCCGCCCGGACCCGATCACAGGATTAATAACGTGTTGTTTCCACATTCTCAAAACCGTCCGTTGGCCCAGGTGTCCCGTACCTGTGCAGAAAAGCGCAGACTCCGGGCGGGCCGGTTCGCTGCAGGTCCTCCATGCGGGCCGGCGCGACCGTGCAGAGACGGGGTGCCGCTGACAATGACCGCCGGCCTCATGCCTGCCCCATGTGGATAATAGCCTGCACCATGTGGATAATAATTACCCACCCCTGTCGCCGGACCGGGAAAAAATTACCCGGATCAGGGCCCTTTGCCGGGAGCCTGCCTGGGGCAGGCCGGTGTGGATAACGAAAGAATGACGTATTTTCAATATAAAAAGAACAATGCATATTTTCTGGCACAGAGTTGGCAATAAAAGCGGCAAACACGACAATCATAACCTACGAGACAACAAGGAGCACAACCCGATGAATGATGCAAGCGGAACAATGACCAGGACGACACTCATGGCCCTTGCCGTGGCTCTCCTGACCTTCACCGGGGTTCAGGCCGGCCTGGCCAGCCCGGGAGAAAAGGGTGGTCCGGGATACCATGCCACCATGATGGGATGCCCGCAGGTGGATGATAAAACCATGGCCGCCAGGCAGAAATTTCTGGACGAGACCGTGGACCTGCGAAAGAAGATGGTCAAAAGCCGTGCCCGGATGCGGGCGCTGATGAGTGCGGCAAATCCTGATCCGGCCAAGGTCTCCGCGCTGGCAGGCGAGATCTTTGATCTCCGGGAGCAGCTTCGGGTCAAGGCCCGCGAAAACGGTCTCGAGGGCATGGGCCCCATGGCCATGATGGGGTCCGGCTGTGGCTGCGGCGGTCCCATGGGTATGGGATCCGGCATGCCGGGACACCACAGGATGAAGGGCAGAATGTAGATTCTCCCGGGGCAACAATCCGAGCACCACTGCTCTTAACCATATACCCTCTCCTCCTGAGTTGATATCCCGGCGGGTTTCCCCTCCTTTTTCCTGCCGGGATATTGCTCCCTGCTCAACAAGCGAAGAACGCTTTTTACATATATCTCTCCTCCTGAGTTGATATCCCGGCGGGTTTCCCTCCTTTTTCCCGCCGGGATATTGTCTTCCCACCCGGTTCTGTTCAGCCACTCCACCTGCCGGCCGTTACGCGTACCGCCTTCACAGGTTGCATATCGTGTAACCGAGTACAGGGTTGATACCCCGTGGTCTGCACATTGTCAAAACCGTGTGCTGGCACAGGTGCCCTGTCTCTGTCCAGGCGTGCCGGTTCGCTACAGGTCCTCCGTGCGGACCGGCGCGACCGTGCAGGGACAGGCTGCCCGTGACATAACGTACCATGCCGTTGGCTGGTCATGGCCCGGCAGGGGAAAGGCAGGGATTTCCCTCGAATCGGTCCCGGCTTCTCTGCCCGGAACCTGAAAAACCATTGCCGCCCAGTGGATTGCAGGATTTCGATGTGATTATTGACAGGCAGACTCCTGTTGGCTACACTTACCATACCTGCAATTGGTCACAGAACCCCGCAGGATAACTCATACTTTATCTACCGGAGCCAGAGGACACCCTGTCACGGCCACGTTTCACCGTAATCCGGCAGGACCGGAGGCCGGTCCCCCTGTTCTTCGGCAGACGAGCGGAGTGTTGCCATGCCCCGCCACTGGTTCGCGCAATCCGTCGTGCAGAGTGTGGCTCCAAGGCCCCATGCCGGAGCGGCCGCTAACCGGACAGGAATTCGGCAGGGCATTTCCGCCCTGTCCTGAAAAGGAGCAATCACCATGACAGCCGACCGTATCTCCACCGGCATTCCCGGCCTTGACGAAGTCCTGCATGGCGGGTTCATTCCCGCCTCCAGCTATCTTCTCCTCGGCGGGCCGGGCGCCGGCAAGACGGTGCTCTCCCTGCAGTTTCTTCTCCAGTGCAGGGACGACGATTCCAGGTGTCTCTTCCTCTCCCTCACCGAATCGGTGGATACCATCCGTCGCGATGCGGCCAGCCTTGGCTGGAACCTGGACTCCATCGACCTGGTCGACCTGACCCAGACCGACCAGCACCTCCGGACCAATGGTGAATACACGGTCTTTTCACCAAGCGAGGTGGAAGAGGAGAATATCTGGGCGAGGATCTACCAGGCCATCGATGAGCACCGGCCCAGGCGGCTGGTCATCGATTCGGTGACCAACCTGCGCTATCTCTCCACCGACGAGTACCAGTACCGTAAGCACATCCAGCAACTGATCCGCCATCTCTCGCAGAAGGAGTGCCTTTCCATCCTCCTCTTCGAGCCCGGGGAACTGGAACGGGAACAGTCCATCGCCATGGCCGTGGATGGTATCCTGGAGCTGCACAGCGACATATCCAAGGAGCGGGTCACCGAGATCCGGACCCTGGAGGTCAGCAAGTTCCGGGGCAGTGACTACCTCTCCGGCCGGCACACCATGCGCATAACCGGGGACGGTATTATCGTCTATCCGCATCGCATCGAGATCCTCCAGCGTCCGGGCCGGGAAACCATCAAACTCTCCACCGGCATCGCGTCCCTGGACGAGCTGCTCATGGGCGGGTTCCACCTGGGGACCTGCACCCTGCTCACCGGACCCTCGGGAACCGGAAAATCGTCCCTTGCCACCCATTTTCTGGTCGAGGCCGCACAGCATGGCGTGCGCGGCGCCATGTACTGTTTCGAGGAGGGGACGGAATCCATCCTCGACCGGTGCCGCGGCATCAATATTCCGCTCCGGCCCTGCCTGGACAAGGGCACCGTTTCCCTGCGCGAGATCAACCCGCTGGAGATGTACCCGGATGAGTTCCTGGAGATCATCCGCAGGGACGTGGAGCAGGACGGGCGGCAGATCGTTGTCATCGACAGCCTGCGCGGCTATAACCTGGCCATGGACGAGTTCGGCAACCTGACCGCCAACGTGCAGAACATTCTCAACTACGTCCGCCGCCAGAGGGCCACCCTCTTCCTGCTCAACGAGATGGAGAATATCGTCGGTGATCTCCGCATCTCCGAGGACGGGGTCAGCTACCTGGCCGACAACGTGCTCATGATCCGCTATGCCGAGTACAGCGGCGAGATCATCAAGGTGATTGCCTGCCTGAAAAAACGGCACGGCGACTTCCAGACCGACCTGCGGGAGTTCAAGATCGCGGAACAGGGCATCCTGGTCGGCGAGAAACTGTCACGACTGCGCGGCCTGCTGACCGGAGTGCCCCAGGTCGAGGACCTGGGCAGGAAACCGGAGCTGTAACTGTGGACGTGCCGCGGGCGACCATTGCTGTCTCCTTTGCCCGCCCGGCCGACCAGCGACTGGTGCGGGAGCAACTCCGCGCACACGGTCACCAGGTGGTGACGGTAACCGCGGCTACGGCCGGCGTCGACCTGGTCCTGCTCGACCTCCCCTCTCTCCACCGCCACGATTCCGACTTCCTGCGCCGGCTCAAGGAGGATGATTCCGTCTTCCTGCCGGTGATCCTGGCCATCGACCGTCGGGGCAATGCCGCTGCCTGGCTCAATACCGGCCTGATCGACGACTGCCTGCGTCTGCCGTTCAGCAAGGCCGAGCTGATCAGCCGGATCAATGTCTTTATCCGGTTGCGGCAGCGTACCCTGGCCCTGGCCGAAAAGAGCGAGGAGATCCGGGCCCTGGTCCGGTCGTCGGAAGATCACATCTTCATGCTTGACCAGGAGAGCCGGTTCATCGCCAGCAACAACCGGGCTCAACAGCCGGGACAGGATGGGAGCCAGGACATTATCGGCCGCCGCCTGGACCAGGTGCTCCCGTCGACCGTGGCCGGAACCCTGCAACGGGCGGTCGACGAGGTGCTTTCCACCCGCAAGGTACAGACCCTGGAATACAGCCTTGCCATCGACGGTGCCACCCGCCACCGCCACCTGACCCTCTTCCCGGTCACCCTGGCTGGCGGCAGGAAGCGGGTCGGCGGCATCTGCCGGGACATCACCGCCCAGGTGGAGACGGAGCAGAGCCGCTTTCTGCTCGCCAAGGCCATGGACTATACCGCCGAGAGCGTCATCATCACCGATCGAGACAGGAAAATCATCTTTGTCAATGCCGGGTTTGAAAAGATCAGCGGCTACAGCCGCCAGGAGGCCCTGGGCAGGAGCCCGGCCTTTCTCCGCAGCGGCAGGCACGACGCCGCCTTTTACCGTCACCTGCTGGCCACCATCCATGGCGGCCGGATCTGGAAGGGCGATTTCGTCAACCGCAGGAAGGACGGCAGGATCTACGTGGTGGAGGCGACCATCTCGCCGGTCTTTGACGAGCAGGGCGAGATCAGCCATTTTGTCTCTGTCCGCCGCGATGTCACCGAGGAGCGCCGCTTTGAAAAGGTACGACAGCGGATGCAGCGGTTCGAGGCCATCGGCACCCTTGCCGGAGGTATTGCCCATGACTTCAACAACATCCTCACGCCGATCATGGGCTACTCCGAGTTGAGCAAGAGCCTCCTTCCTGCCGATTCCCAGATCCGGGACAACCTCGAGCAGATCGTGCTGGCCGCCAACCGGGCCAGGGAGCTGGTTCGCCAGATCCTCACCTTCAGCCGGCAGAATGGGGCCAGGCGCCTTCCCCTGGATATCCGCATGGTGGTGAAGGAGGCCCTGAAGCTGATCCGGGCGGCATTGCCGGCCGACATCCGCATAGAACAGCAGATCGAAGCTGGGAAAGGATATGTGATCGCCGATCCCACCGAGATCCACCAGGTGGTGATGAACCTCTGTACCAATGCCCGGTATGCCATGGACGAGATCGGCGGCACATTGAAGGTCCGGCTGGTCAGGGTCGATATCGATTCCGGCAGGGCCCTGTCCGTGCCGGGCCTCCACGCCGGACCCTACCTGCAGCTCACTGTGGAGGACACGGGCTGCGGCATTTCGCCCCGGGTCCTCGACCGGATCTTTGAACCCTACTTCACCACTCGCGGCGAGGACCGCGGCACCGGCCTCGGCCTGGCAACGGTACACGGCATCGTCACCGGCATGGATGGAGTTGTCACCGTGCAGAGTGAACAGGGTCAGGGCACCATATTTGATGTCTTCCTGCCCGCGGTGGAACCGCCTGCCGGGGTGGGGCAGGACGGCGGGGACCTGCCGGTGACCGGCGGTAACGAACGGATCCTCTTTGTGGATGACGAGCCCATGATCGCCGACCTGGGCCGGAAGATGCTCGGACAACTGGGATACGCGGTTACCGCCACCTCGGACCCGGTGGCCGCCCTGGAGCTTCTGCGCAAGAATCCGGACTGTTTCGACCTGGTGATAACCGACATGACCATGCCGGGTATGAGCGGTATGGAGCTGGTCCGGGAGATCGGCGCCCTGCGCCCCGCCCTGCCGGTCATCGCCTGCACCGGCTTTAACAGGAAGATGCCGCACCAGGACTGGAACAAACAAAAAAATGTCCGCCAGCTCCTCATGAAGCCCATGGGATTCAAGGAGCTGGCACAGGCGGTCAGAAAAGCCCTGGATACAGGGGTACCGTAACATCCCGGCCATGCCGACGGGTGGACCGTTGTCCGGAGGCGGTGTACCCCCGGATCACTCCCCTTCTTCCTCGTCCTGGCCGATGCGCACCCGGATCGGCTCGACAATTCCCACCTGGCGATTGAAATTGTAGAGGCCCTGCAGCACCGACCAGGTGATCTCCTGGCCGCGGGGCAGGATCAGGGCACCGTTCCGGGCCGTGATATCTTCCTCTGCGATCATGCCCACCGCGATATCGTCCACCGTGAGGCAGACCGTGCGGCTCTGCTCCTCGAAACGGATGGAGGCAAGAGCGTCCAGGACGGCGGGATTGTACATCCCCGTGCGCCGGCGGAGCCTGTCAATGCTCGTGCCGGGGCTGTTGCCTTTGTAGGTCTCGAGATCAAAATCTATGGCCACTTTCAGGATCTGGGCCCCGGTGAGGACCTCTTCGAACTCTGATCCGGCCAGCTCGTCCAACTCGTTAAAAGGAACCTGCTGCCATCGGATCATCTTGGTCACGTTCTCCAGGCGAGGAATGCTTTCCAGCAGGCGGGCGCCGGTCTCCGGATAACCGGACCACATCTTCTCCTCTTCACTGTCCAGCTCAAGGCCGGCATATTTCTTGTTGATGATATCCGTGGGCAACGCGATGCAACCGATCTGGACCAGCAGGGCGGCCACCTCGATCTGCCAGATATTGGGCATGTCCATGGCGGTGGCCAGGCGGGAGGCCAGGTCCCGGATCCGGAGGCCGGCACTGAAGACCGTGGGCTTGGCCTGGCCCAGCAGTTCGGAAAGCACGCTGACCGCACCCTTGAGCGTCTCCTGCAGAAGTTCCCGTTCCGCCGTCACCAGCCGGTACTGACGCTGGGCCAGGGCCAGGGCCGGTACCAGGACGGCTGTGGAACAGGGCTTGGTGAGAAAACGGAAGATCTGGCCGCTGTTGACCGCCTTGATGGCGGTCTCCTGGTCGGCGTTGCCGGTGAGCATGATGCGGACGGTGTCGGGATAGAGATTCCTGACCCGTGCCAGGAGTTCCACCCCGTTCATGCCGGGCATGCGCATGTCCGAGACAATGACGGCAAAGGGCCCTTCCCGTTTCAGGATCTGCAGGGCCTCGTCGCCGCTCAGGGCGGTCTGGAGGGGGAACCGCTTGCGCAGCTGGCGTCGCATGGACTGGAGGACGTTCTGCTCGTCATCGACAAAGAGTATCTTATCTGTCACTGTTTTTCTCCTGGAGTTCTGCACAGAGATCACTCCACTGCCCGATCTTGTCCAGCATGCCGGCCTGGTCCAGGATCTCCTCGTCGAGCTGCGGCTTTTCACCGATACAGTGGTCCGGAACAAGCCGGTAGGAGATATAGTCGGCCACGTGCACGATCAGGGCCGGGCCGAAACCGGGATCAGGATAGCTGTGCAGGCGGTGGTGGAAGGTGATCGCTTCCACCACCGGGCCCGGCAGGCCCCAGAGACCGATCAGGTAGCCGCCCACGTCGCCGTGGGAAAGGCCGAATATCTCCTGTTCCGCCTCCAGGAGGGAACAGGAGGACCCGGTGGCCAGGTGCATGGCCTGTTCATATTCCTCCGGCATGCGGCAGAAGAGGAGCAGTTTGCCCACGTCATGCAACAGGCCGGCGACAAAGGTGTGATCTATGAGAACCCGGTCATCCGTCTCCTGGATCGCTATCTCCTTGGCAAAGGCCGCGGTCGCCATGGAGTGTGCCCAGAGCGCCTTGACGTTGAAGATCTTGCTCGAGACCGTCTTCATGTCCGTGAACACGCCCACCCCGAGGACCAGGGCCTTGATCGTGTCCAGCCCCAGCAGGTTGACGGCCCGGCCCGGACTCTCGATATGCCGGAACAGGCCGAAAAATGCCGAATTGACGAGCTGCAGCACCTTGGCGCTCATGGCGAGATCCTGTTCAATGACCGCGGCCACGTCGGCCAACGATCCGTCCGGGTCGCGCAGCACCTGCTGCAGGCGGGCATAGGTTTCCGGCAGGCTGGGCAGGGGGCCGATGCTGGAGATCACCTCCTTGAGCCGCTCGTCGGCCATCAGGTCCTGCAGGGCCGTGGCCCTGTTGATCACCTGCTTGAGCAGTTCCGGGTCAGCCGGCTTGGCGAGAAACTGGTGAACCACGCTCACGGTGCGCAGGATGGATTCGTCGTCTGCCTGGCCGGTGAGCATGATACGGATCGCATGGGGGTACTGATCCTGGATGGTGGCCAGGAGGGTTGCCCCGTCCATGCCCGGCATGCGCATGTCCGAGACCACGACATCGACCTTTTTTGCCGCCATGACTTCCAGGGCGGCGGGACCGTCTTCGGCAAACTCGAAGTTCATGGTCCTGCGCATGGGGCGCAGCATCCGCTTCAGGCCTGAAAGGATATTCGGTTCGTCATCGACAAACAAGACGGTTTTCTTTTCCATTCTCCTCTCCAGTTCTATACCGGCAGCCTGATGATAAAGGTCGCTCCCTCGCCGGGCACCGACTCCACGCTGAGAGAGCCGCCATGTTTGTTGACAATCACATCCAGGGAGATGGCCAGCCCCTGGCCGGTGCCCTTGCCTACCTCCTTGGTAGTGAAAAACGGGTCAAAGATCTTCTCGCGGATCTCCGGTGCGATCCCTGTGCCGGTATCGCTGATCCGGATCTCCACCATGTCGGCCGCCAGCCGGGTTGTAAAGGAGATGGTTCCCTTGCCGCCCCCTGTGCCGACGGTCTTTTCCGCCACCGCATGGGCGGCGTTGACCAGCAGGTTGAGCAGAACCTGGTTCATCTCGTCGGTAAGGCAGGGAACAAGCGGCAGGTTTTCGGCCAGGTCGGTCTCCACATCGGCCACGTACTTCCACTCGTTGCGAGCCACAGTGATGGTGGTCTCGATGAGACGGTTCAGATCCACCGGCTTTTTCTCCCTGCCCGCGGGGTGGGAAAACTCCTTCATGGCCCGGACAATGGAGCTGACCCGCTGGATGCCGTCCCTGGACTGGGCAATGGCGTCGGGGATCTCGTCTGCCAGGTATTCCCAGTCCAGTTCTTTCATGGCCTCTTCCAGGGCCTGCACCATGGGCGGCGGCACCCGGCCCCGGCCTGCCGCCTCCAGCAGGCGCAGGCACTGCTCGACCAGGGCGGTCACGTCCTGGAACGATTCTTCGAGAAAGTCGATGTTGGATCCCACGTACTGGATCGGGGTATTGATCTCGTGGGCGATACCGGCGGCGAGCTGGCCCACGGCCTCAAGCTTGTGCATCTGGAGAAGCCGGTGTTCCATTTCCTTTCTTTCCTGTTCGATCCGCTTCCTGCGGCTGATATCACGCAGCACGGCCACCACGTGTCCCCTTCCCTCTTCCAACTTGATATACTGGAGCTGCACGTCCACCTGGTGGACAGCCCCATCCCTGGCCACCATGTTGCACTCGAACTGGAGGGCGTCCCGGGTCCCGGCCACGAGGAGTTGCACGGTCTCTTTGAAGTAGTCGGGGCCAAGATCAGGGAACATGTCGGACAACGGCCTGTGCAGCAGTTGCTCAAAGGAATAGCCGCTTCGCTCCATCACGGCCCTGTTCACATACAAAGGACGCATGCTTTCCGGATCCAACATGAAAACGCAGTCATTGATCCGGTCCAGGGTCAGCTTGATGTTTCTCAGTTCGGCCGCCACGGCCTGATTTTTCCGGATCTGCTCGGACAACCGGCGAAAATCGATCCTGAGCCCCAAAAGGCCAGCACCCCAGGCGGCCAGGAAAAGGAGGAATCCGCGCCCGAGATGCTGCCGCTTGAGAGCATTCCACTTGGCCATGGGTACCGAGGCGGAGATACCGCCCCGCAGGTCTCCCTCCCTGTATCCCTGCCGGGCATGACATGGGAGGCAGTTCTTTTCTACTCTGAGGGGAAGCATGAGCCGCATGTAGGATCGCCCCTGGAGATCAGCCAGGGTGCTCACCTCACGCTCTCCCTGCTCAAAGCGCCGAAGCGCCTGCTGTTCCCACGGATCGGGCCGGTTGGCAGGCCGGATGGGCCGGAGGCTGGTGATGTGGCTGAGCAGGCCGCCGGGCAGTTTCCGTTCAAGGTCATGGACCTGGCGGGTCATGTAGGCCGGGTTGACCAGGGTAAGCCGGCGGCCCGACGGGGTGGAGATATCCCTGTCCGGGACTTGGAGGTAGGGATTGGGCGGGGTCCTTTCGGAGATGGTGGCGTAGACCCCGCCGCTGAGAGCGTTCCACTGCCTGTAGGCGATGTCCTTGCCGATGGCGGTTCGGGCCTCCAGCCTGGCCATCTCAAGCACACCGTTGCTGGTATCGTACATGTCCAGGGCCATGAGGAACAGCATGATACAGGACCAGCACAAGGCGAGGAGGAAATAGTTCTTTCGAATGCCGATCTGCTGCAGACAGTTCATTGCTGGACCTCGGTCCTGTTTGCCTGGTGCGCGTCATGTCCCGTCCGGGGTACGGAGGGATCATCGTTACTGCAGGGGCAGCCGGATGATGAAGGTCGTGCCTTGCCCGTGCATGGACTCGAAGGTCAGGGTTCCACCATGCTTGTCACAGACGACATCGTGGGCAATGGTCAATCCCTGGCCAGTGCCCCTGCCCACTTCCTTGGTGGTGAAGAACGGATCAAAGACCTTCTCGTGGATCTCCGGGGGCATGCCGGTGCCGGTATCGGTGATCCGGATCTCGACCTGTTCGTCCCGGACCAGGGTCCGGATGGTGATGGTTCCCTTGGCACCGTCGGGATTCTTGCCGAGTTTCCCGGCAATGGCATGGGCGGCGTTGACCAGCAGGTTGAGGATCACCTGGCCCATCTCGTCGACAAGGCAAGGGATCTGCGGCAGGTCCTCCGCAAGCTGCAGGTCCACGTCAGCGACGTATTTCCACTCGTTTCGCGCCACAGTGACCGTGGTCTCGATGATCCTGTTGATATTGGCCCCTGTCTTTTTTCTTGACGCCGGGTGGGAGAACTCCTTCATGGCGCGAACAATGGAGCTGACCCGGGCCACGCCATCCCGGGACTGATTGATGGCCTGGGGTATTTCCTCCTGCAGATAGTCCCAGTCCACCTCCTCCAGGCATTGCTCTGCCGCATGCACCA
>DRKI01000179.1 GCA_011051875.1 Desulfobulbus sp.
AAGACCCGGTCCGGCAAGATCCTGCGCGGCACCATGCGCGCCATCGCCGCAGGCCGCGAGTACCGGATGCCGTCCACCATCGACGATCCCGCCATCCTGGACGAGATAACGGACAACCTGAAACAACTGGGCCTGCCGCGGTAGACGGCCCCTGCCGGATCGACCATGAAACTGCACGAGTACCAGGCCAAGGAACTCCTTGCCCGCTACGGGCTGCCGGTGCCGGAAGGCCGGGTGGCGGAGAACGTGGAGAGCGGCCTGCAGGCGGCCGACCGGCTGGGCTACCCGGTGGCGATCAAGGCCCAGGTCCATGCCGGCGGCCGGGGCAAGGCCGGTGGCGTTCAGCTGGCCCGCGACCGGGACGAGGCCCGGGAGGCCCTGGCCTCGATCCTGGGCATGACCCTGCGCACCGCCCAGACCGGCGGCCAGGGCTGCCGGGTGCGCCGGGTGCTGGTCGAGCAGGGGGTGGAGATCTGCCACGAATTCTACATCTCCATCCTCCCGGACCGGGCCAGCGGCACCATGATGATCATCGGCTCCACCGAGGGCGGCACGGATATCGAGGCGGTGGCCGCCAGGACCCCGGAAAAGATCTCCCGGATCCATGTCGATCCGTTCGCCGGCCTTCAGCCTTTCCACATCCGGCGCCTGGCCTTTGAACTCGACCTCAACGAGTGCCAGGAAAAGCAGTTCTTCGATCTCCTGCGCAACCTCTACCGGGCCGTGACCGAAAACGACCTGCTCCTGGCCGAGATCAACCCCCTGGTCTTCACTGCCGCCGACACCTTTCTCCTCCTGGACGCCAAGGTCGAGGTCGACTCGAGCGCCCTTTTCCGGCACCGCGACCTGGCTGCGCTGCGCGACGATACGGACCGCGATCCCCTGGAGCTGGAGGCCGGGAAATACCGCCTCAACTATATCCGGCTCGACGGCAACATCGGCACCATGGTCAACGGCGCCGGCCTGGCCATGGCGACCATGGACCTGATCAAGCGGGCCGGGGCCGCGCCGGCCAACTTTCTCGACGTGGGCGGCGGAGCCAACGCGGTGATGATCGAGCACGGTTTTCGCATCCTGCTCGCCGATCCCCGGGTCAAGGCCATCCTGATCAACATCTTCGGTGGCATCCTGCGCTGCGACGTGCTGGCCCGGGGCGTGGTCGCCGCGGCCAGGGCCACGGCCATTGATATGCCGGTGGTGGTCCGCATGGAGGGAACCAACGTCGAAGAGGGAAGAAGGATCCTGGCCGGCTCGAACCTGGCACTGGTGACGGCGGTGGATCTCAGGGATGCGGCGGAAAAGATAGCAGACATTGCAGGCGGATTATGAGCATCTTCATCGACCGGGACACCCGGCTCCTCGTCCAGGGGATCACCGGCAGGGAGGGACGGTTCCATGCCGACCGCTGCCGGCGCTACGGCACCCGCATCGTGGCCGGAGTGACACCGGGCAAGGGTGGGTCCGAGGTGGACGGAACCCCGGTCTTCAACACCGTTGCCGAGGCGGTGCGGAAGGCCCGGGCCAATACCTCCATGATCCTGGTGCCGCCGCCCTTTGCCGCCGACGCCATCATGGAGGCGGCGGACGCCGGCATCGGGCTGGTGGTCTGCATCACCGAGGGGATCCCGCTCTTTGACATGCTGCGGGTCCGCTCCTTCCTCCGTCTCACCGGCTGCCGGCTCATCGGCCCCAACTGCCCCGGCCTCATCACCCCCGGGGTCTGCAAGGTGGGGATCATGCCCGGTCCCATCCACACGCCCGGCCCGGTGGGGGTTATCTCCCGCTCCGGCACCCTGACCTACGAGGTGGTACACCAGTTGAGCAGGCACGGACTCGGCCAGTCCACCTGCATCGGCATCGGCGGCGACCCGGTGGTGGGGACCTCGTTTCTCGACTGCCTGCAGGCCTTTGCCGAGGACCCGCAGACCAGGGGGCTGGTCCTGGTGGGCGAGATCGGCGGCTCGGCCGAGGAAGAGGCGGCCCGCTGGATCCGGGACCACCTCGACATGCCGGTGGTCGGCTTCATCGCCGGCCTCACTGCCCCGCCCGGCCGGCGCATGGGCCATGCCGGGGCCATCGTCAGCGGCAGCGGTGGCACGGCCGCCGCCAAGATCAGGGCCATGCGCGACTGCGGCATCCATGTCTGCGAGGACCTGGGCGACTTCGGCGGTTTCTGCGCCCGCGTGTTTCACGATCTTGCTCCGGAGATCGTTTTCGGACAAGACAAGGCATCACCGCCCGACAACACAACAGCAGACAGCTTTTCAGCCAGGAAGAAATCATGATAGTCTCCCGAATACTATTGAAAAACCGGCTGAACTTTCAACATGTTGACGTCCAGCTGCGGGAGAGGCAATTTGTTGTCGGGCCGAATGCCTCGGGAACATCGAACTTTCTCGATGTATCTCGTTTTCTCAGGGACATCGCCAAACCTGAAGGCAGGGGACTGCAAAAGGCAGTGAAAGACAGAAATGGCGTCTCGAAGATTCGCTGCCCCGCCAGCAGACGTGATCCGGAAATCATCTCTGCCGGAACGGAGAACATAATGAACAGAAACAGAAAAAGAAAAGACATCGCGTTGCGTGCATGAACATGTCTCCCGAGGTCACGACACAACGCTACAGGGTTCTCATCGGCAAGCCCGGGCTGGACGGCCATGATCGGGGCGCCAAGTTCATCGCCCGGGCACTGCGCGATGCCGGCTTCGAGGTGGTCTACACCGGCATCCGGCGGACGGCGGACGAGATCGCCGCCGCCGCAATCCAGGAAGACGTGGCCGCGGTCGGCCTCTCCTCCATGTCCGGCGCCCACATGCGGCTCTTTCCCGCCGTGCGGGAGGCTCTCGCCCGGGCCGGCGGCGGGGACATCCCGGTACTCGGCGGCGGCATCATCCCGGAAGAGGATGTGGCAGCCCTCAGGGAGGCAGGGATCATCGCCATCTTCACTCCCGGCACCCCCATCAACACCATCATCGATGCCTTCCGGAAGGCCTGCCGGGAACACCACCGGCAGCGGCAGGGATAGCACATGGTTGTTGATTCCCTGGTCGACAGGCTGCAGCGGGGCGACGCACGGAGCGTGGCCCGGGCCATCACCCTGGTGGAGGAGGGAAGCACCGAGGGCACGACCCTTTTGGAACGCCTCGACCGGCAGCGCATCGGGCAGGCCCTGGTGGTCGGCATGACCGGCCCGCCCGGGGCCGGCAAGTCCACCCTCTGCGGTCAGCTGATCGGCCAGCTCCGCGACCGGGACCTGCGGGTGGGCATCATTGCCATCGATCCCTCGTCGCCGCTGACCGGCGGCGCCATCCTCGGCGACCGGGTCCGGATGATGCGCCATGCCCTGGACCCCGGGGTCATGGTCCGTTCCATGGCCACCCGCGGCCGCCTGGGCGGGCTCTGCAGCGCGGCCGGGGCCGCGGTCCGGATCATGGCCGCCAGCGGCTGCCGGGTGGTCCTGCTCGAGACCGTGGGCGTCGGCCAGT
>DRKI01000180.1 GCA_011051875.1 Desulfobulbus sp.
AAGTTGGTCTCCTGGAACCGCTGGTAGAGTTCGGCCAGAGTCTGGTCCCTGCGGATGGTCACCGGGTTCCGGTTCATTACCTCGCCCACCATGACGCCCTGCATGATGTCCATATCCCTGCCCTGGGCAAAACGGATGCCGCGTCGGGTCAGCTTGATGGTGTAGATGGAGTCGGGGTAGAGATGTTGCGCCAGGTAGGAGGCCATGACCGCGGTGATCATCAGCGGCAGGATCAGAGAGTAGTCGTTGCTCATCTCGAAGACGATCAGCATGGCGGTGAGCGGGGCGCGTGCGCAGGCTGCGAACACGGCGGCCATGCCCACCAGGGCGTAGGCGCCGGACGGCCCGGCCAGTTCCGGCTGCCATGCGGAAAAAAGGGTGCCCATGGCGCCGCCGAGCATGGCGCCGATGAACAGCGACGGTGCAAAGACACCACCGGAATTGCCTGAGCCCAGTGTAAAGGAAGTGGCCAGCGGCTTGAGAAAGACCAGCAGGGCCAGGAGCCAGAAATCCACCCTCCCCTGCAGCGCCTCTTCAATGAAGGTGAAACCGGCGCCATAGACATGGGGAATGTTCTCGATCAGCGGCATCTCGAGCCGGAACTCGGTAATGGACTGAAAACCGATGCCGGGCAGATGCAGGTAACCGAACCCGAGCAGGCCCAGCAGCAGGGCGCCCACGGCCGGTTTAAGCGCCAGGGGAAATTTCCAGTCGTCAAACAGGTCCTCGAACCAGCCCAGCATGCGGATGAACATGATACCGACCAGGGCGGCGACAAGGCCCAGCACCAGGTAGAAGAGGATGGAGAGCGGCGAATGCATGGTGTAGGTAGGCACGGTGAAGGCCGGCCGCGCGCCAAGAAAGATCTGGCTGACGATGGAGGCCGAGACCGCAGCGATCACCACGTTGCCGAACATGCGCACCTGCAGCTCGCTCATGAGGACCTCGATGGCAAAGGCGACCCCGGCGATGGGGGCATTGAAGGTGGCGGCGATACCGGCGGCCGCGCCGCAGGAGACCAGGTTCCTGATCCGTTCGTCGGAGAGGTGCAGGAGCTGGCCCATGGTGGAGCCCAGGGCCGAGCCCACCTGGACAATGGGCCCCTCCCGGCCCGCCGAACCACCGGTGCCGATGCACAGGGCCGATGCCACGATCTTGGCCAGGGCCACCCGCGGCCGGATACGGCCGCCACGCAGGACCAGGGCCTGCATGACCTCGGGCACACCGTGCCCCTTGGCCTCGCGGGCAAACCAGGCAATGAGCGGCCCCACCAGCAGGGCGCCGGCAACGGGCACCAGGACGTAACTCCACATGCCCAGGTGCGGAAAGGTAACCTGGATGGTGGAGTAGGACCAGTCCTGGATCAGGGCGATGAGACGGATGAAAAAGACAGCGGCCAGGCCGGTGGCGGCACCGATAACCATGGCCAGGACAAGAAGGAGCAGCCCTTCCGGAGGGGATATCTTGTCAAGAAGGAGACCGCCGGGACTGCGATTGATGCTCATGGGCTGGCTGATTTCCGCGGGTTGGGGTTACCGGGAACGGAATTGCGGCGGGGAAAACCGGAGCGGTTCACTCCTGCCTGGTCATGAGCTTCTTCGGATAATCAAAGAAGACCGGGCTTCCACCCCCTGCATCTACATCCTGCCAGGACGACACGGAAAAATCAAGACAGACAATACCGGCGGTGGGGACGTTGCCGATCGTCATCCTGCCAAGCATATTGGCCAGCAGGGTGAACTCGTTGTTATGGCCCACCATGATGACCTGCTGCCAGGCCGGGTCGAAGCGGTGGATACAGTCGAGCAGAACAGCGGGAGTCGCGCCGTAGATCGCATCGATGATCCGAATCCCGGCCAGCGGATAGCCGAGCTTCCGGGCCAGGTGTTTTGCCGTCTTGCGCGCCCTTCGGGCCGGGCTGGTGACCATGGCGTCAGGCACGATGCCGCGGGCCGCGAGCCTCTCGCCCATCAGGGGAGCATCCCGCTTGCCGCGACGGTTGAGCGGACGGTCCCGGTCAGCGAGCGACGGATCCTTCCAACTCGACTTGGCGTGCCGGCAGAGCAGCAGTCGCTTCACGGGCCCTCCAGTTCGCCGCAGATGGCGTCCCAGAGCTGCCGGTAGCTCTCGGCGGCCGGCGAGTTCGGCAGCATGGCGGCCACGGGCTGCCGATAGATACCCATCTTTTCCACGTCAGCGAGGAACGGAATGGCACAGGGCAGGACGCCGGGTTCATCCTGCAGGAGCCGCATCATCTCGCCGTGCATCTTCTTGCGCTTTTCCACCATGGAGAAGAACACCAGGACCTTGGCCCGGTCCAGTTCGATCTCGTCCAGGAAATCGAGAAGCTGGCCCAGGGCCAGGTGAGAGAGGGTGGTGGGAATCAGCGGGACCAGGATCCGGTCTGCGGCGTGAAAGATATTCTCGGAGAGCAGGGTGACATTGGGCGGGCAGTCGAGGAAGATGTGATCATACTCCTCGCGCAGGGGCCTGAGGATCTTCGATATCCGCCGGCGGGACTTCTTGAGGTCATCCAGGGCGATATCGATGTTGCGATAGGAGAAATCGGCCGGCAGCAGGTCCAGGCCCGGGTAATCGGTGCCCCGGATATTGCGGTCGATGTGCTTGCCGCCCTTGAGCAGCTTTCTGGTATTGAACTTCTTGGCCGGCCTGATCCGGAAATAGTAGGTGGCCGATCCCTGGGAATCCATGTCGCACAGGAGTGTCTTGTTGCCCTGGCAGGCCGACAGGTAGGAGAGGTTGACCGAGGTTGCCGTCTTGCCGACTCCGCCCTTGATATTATATACCGCAATCACACTCATACTGGTCTCCGACGAATCAATGGAACAGCTTCCTGAAGAGGGCCACGTTCTTCCTGCTGTCGAACCGGGCAAAGGTCCTGGCAAACCGTTTTCTGACCCGCTGCTGTTCGTGAAACAGGTTGGTCAGCAGACCGCCGATGGCGGCGGACAGCTCCATGTTCCGCCGGGACCCCGGACGCAGACCGCGCAGCGAGCGGGCCAGCATCTCCTGCTGCACGGACAGGTCATTGAACTCCCCGAGATTGTTCTGCAACCGCTTGAGCTGCCGGATCACGACCCCCACCTCGTCGTCCGGGAACAGCGAACGGAAGAATTCCAGGCTGTAGCGCAGTTTCTTGCCCTGGATCCGCAGCCGGTGGAGGTGTTCGTCCGGGCTGTCGTCACCGATGGCCCGCCCGTCCTTTACGATCCTTTTATAGCGGCGGCGGATGATCCGCCTGGCCAGGTCGATGACGGGCACATCGGCATCGGCCGACGGTGTGGGATCATCGGAGCGCAGGTATTCGTCCCAGGAGGTGACGATCTGCCGGTAACGGGGCGAACGCAGGGCCCTGACCAGCTTCTTCTGCTCCACCTTGCGCTGCCCGGCAAGATCGGCGAAAAAGGTGCCCAGCCCATCCTGAAGCATCTCCGGCAGGCGGGCGCGGTAATCACGCTCATAGAGCAGGTACACATCCAGGTCGCGCACGGGGCCGGTAATCCTGCCCAGGTAGGCGAACTCCTCTTTCATGGTGGCGGTGATATCGGCGGGCAGGACCTTCTTCATCTGGCCCAGGCCCGAGCGGGTCCTGCGGATGGCGACCCTGAAATCGTGCAGAAACTCGGAATCGAGATCACGGATGATACCCTCCTCGTTGACCAGCATGGTCTCGAGCAGGAGCCGGTAGATGGTAACGGCGGCCTGGCGCGCGGTCAGATCGGGATCAAGCTGGATGGCGAACTTGGAACTATAGTCTCCGGGTGCCCGGCCCATGGCCCGCAGTCCCTGCTCAAAGCCGTAAAAGAGCGGGACCTTTTCCACCACCTCGTGCTTGTCGAAAAAGGCGCGCACCGCCCGCATCGGCTTGTCATAGCCCCGCACCGGGATGAGGCGCACCGTGCGTAAAAGGGTGTCGGTTCCCCTGACCTGCTGGCGGCTGAATTCGACAAAGACCGTGGTCTTCTGATCCCGGTTCAGGATGCGGAGCCGGGTATCACCGGAGTGGAGCGTAACCAGGGGCAGCAGGGCCCGGACGTCCAGTAGCGGTTCGAGCAGGGACCGCAACCGGCCCGCGGGCAGATCCCAGGAAAATACACGTTTTTTTCCCGCCCCTGCCCGGCAGCTCACCAGGGTTTCCCCGGTTCCGGCGTCCAGGAGATGCCAATGGCGATCCCGGTGGCGCAGAAGATAGCCACGGTTATAGAGGCGCCAGTCAAAGGTATCGTACCAGGTGGCGACGCTTTCCCGCGTCCCCTCGATCTCCACGGCAAAGGCATCGGCCAGGGCATCCATGAGCGGCTGCATCTCCACCGGCTCGGGCAGATAGCGGGTATCCTGCTGTAGCTCCTGCATGATCTTCACCTAGCTGCGGTAATCCGCATTGATCTTGACGTAATCAACGGAGAGATCGCAGGTGTAGACCTCAGCCGTCTCCATGCCGTCGCCCAGGTCCACAGTGACGGTGAAGTGGCGCTGACGCAAGACCCCGGTAGCGGCCTCCTCCGCGGCCCTGCCCAGGCCCAGGCCATTCTCCACCATCAGCACATCGTCAAAGGCGATGGACACCCGGTCCGGAGAAAAAATGCAGCCCGACCTGCCCAGGGCGGCGATGATCCGGCCCCAATTGGCGTCCTCGCCGAAAAACGCCGTCTTGACCAGGGCGGAATTGGCTATTGTCTGGGCAGCGTTCATGGCGCTTTCCGCGTCGCGCCCTCCGGTGACCCGGATAGTGACCAGCTTGGTGGCGCCCTCGCCGTCCTCGACGATCTTGAGCGCCAGCTCGCGGAAGACGGAATGCATTGCGCCGGCAAATATCCTGGCCGCCTCCGGGTTGTCCTCATCGATCCATGGATTGCCGGCAGCACCGTTGGCCATCACCAGGACCGTGTCGTTGGTGGAGGTGTCGCCGTCCACGGTGATCCGGTTGAACGACTGATCCACACCGGTCTTGATGATCTCCCTGAGAACCGGAAAAACGATCTGGGCGTCCGTGACCACGAAACAGAGCATGGTGGCCATGTCGGGCATGATCATGCCCGCGCCCTTGGCCACCCCGAGAATCGACACCTCGACACCATCCAGGAAAACGGTGGCCGTGGCCATCTTGGGCCTGGTGTCGGTGGTCATCATGGCCCGGGCCAGGTCGTCAAAGCCATCGGCGGAAAGGGCCCCGGCCAGCCGCGGCATGGCGCGGACAAAGGGCTCTGTCTCCATCTGTTCGCCGATGACCCCGGTGGAGGCGACCTGGACCAGTTCCTCGTCGATCCCCAGCTGCCGCGCCGCCATGGCGGCGGTGGCAACGGCCACCTCCATTCCGCGCTCACCGGTACAGGCGTTGGCATTGCCCGAATTGACCAGCACGGCCTGGGCCCGGCCCTGGCGGAGACGTTCCATGTCCAGCAGCACCGGCGCCGCCCTGACAAGATTCGTGGTAAAGACCCCGGCGGCGACCGCCGGAACATCGGAATAGATAAGCCCCAGGTCCAGCCTGTCCCGGTAGCGGATACCGGCCTGGACGGCGGCGGCGGAAAAACCTTTTACTCTCATTCGTCCTTTCCCGAACAATGACGGTCCTGGTCTGCACCAGGCCAGAAGGTGACTGCAAGGCTGCCCGGTTCAACACCATTCCGGTCTCGGCCGTCCGCCCGAGCCCGGGCCGGTCTCCCGGATATAGACAGGCACTCTACCAGAAAAGAGGGAAAAAACAAAAAAAATATCATTGCGCCGGTCCGCCGGGAAAGCCGGCCGGGCCACCATTTTTCTTGACCCGGAATCAATAAATATGCGAATGTGGATACCCTGAACCGAACTTCAAAAACCCTGGACCAGGTACCGGGACCGCGCTCCTTCCCTGTCGGCCGTGCCCTCTTCCACGGGCGTGGCGTACCTGATCCCAGGGGTACTGACTCGTTGTTGGCATAGGCTCAAAACTGTACGTTGGCACAGGTGCCCGAACCTGTGCCGGCGCGCCGGTATGCCATATCCCGGTATGCGGAGCGGCGCGAACCAGACCCAGGAACCCATGGAATCATACTACTGGATACCCACCGGCATGATCCTGATCGCGGATCTCACGATCCGCATCGGACTCTCCATCAGGGTGATCATGCGCAAGCGGGCGGCAAGCGTCACCCTGGCCTGGCTGGTTGTCATCCTGCTGCTGCCCTTTGTCGGCGCCTTCATCTACCTCCTGTTCGGAGAAAACAGGCTGGGCGAGCACAGGGCGGTCCGGGCCGCGGCCGACCTCGAGGTCATCACCCGCTGGGCCGATTCCCTGCGCCGGCGGACCCGGGTGGACTGGGAGAAGATCAACCCGGAGTGTCAGCCCCTGCACCGCCAGATCGACGCCATCATCGGTATCCCCACCATGCCGGACAACAGGCTTGACCTGATCACCAGTCCAGCCGACTTTTTCAGGCGCCTGATCGCGGACATCGACAGCGCCGTATCAAGCTGTTTTCTCGAGTTCTACATCTGGAACGAGGGCGGCATGGCCGACCAGGTCACAGAGGCCCTGATCCGGGCCCGCAGCCGGGGCGTCACCTGCCGGATTCTGCTCGATTCCATCGGCAGCAAGGAATTCTTTTCCAGCCCGACCTGCCGGCGTATGCGCAACCACGGTATTGAGATTGTCGAGGCCCTGCCCGCCGGCCTGGTCAGGGCCCTGTTCGTGCGTGTCGACCTGCGCAACCATCGCAAGATCGTCACCATCGACGGCAGGATCGGCTACAGCGGTTCGCAGAACCTGGTCGATCCCCGTTACTTCAAGCAGGACGAGGGGGTGGGCCAGTGGATCGACACCATGGTCAGGGTCGAGGGGCCGGTGGTGGAAATCATGACCGCCTCCTTCATCTATGACTGGCTGCTCGAGACCGGAAAGAGCATGGAGGAACTGACAGCATCACCGGAGATTCACGAGGTCCCGCCCAATGGCAATGCCCTGGTCCAGCTTGTGCCGTCAGGGCCCGGCTATGGCGAGGACACCATTCACAACCTGCTGCTGACCACCATCTATGCCGCCCGCAGGGAGCTGATCCTGACCACTCCCTACTTCGTGCCGGACAACGCCATCCTTGCGGCTCTCAAATCCGCTGCCCAGCGCGGGGTGGAAGTCATCATCATTCTGCCGGAAAAAAACGACTCCCTGCTGGTCCAGTACGCGAGCCGGGCCCATTTCGACCAGCTCATCGAGGCCGGGGTGAAGATCATGGCATTTTCCGGCGGCCTCCTCCACGCCAAGACCATCACCGTGGACCGGGATTTTTCCCTGATCGGTTCGGTAAACCTGGATATGCGCAGCTTCTGGCTCAATTTCGAGATGACGCTCTTTGTCTATGACAAGGAGTTCACCGTGCGCCTCTGCGATATCCAGCACGGCTACCTGCGGCAGGCCCGGCAGATCAGGCACGCCGAGCTCAGCCACCGCTCGGCAGGCCGGAGATTCCTGGAAAACTGTGCCCTCCTGGTGGGCCCCCTGCTCTGAATGGCCACCGTTGCCGGGACCGGAACCACGCAGATCCGGCTGCACCGGTGAACTGTAACCGGGATTGTCCCATGCAGATCCTTCTCATCAGCGATATCCACGGCAACTACCCTGCCCTGGCCGCCGTGGCGGCACACCCCGCGGCCGCGTCCTGCGCCATGATTCTCAACTGCGGCGACTCCACGGTCTATGCCCCCTTTGCCGACAAGGTCCTGGCCTGGCTGCGCGGCAACAGCGCCATCTCCATTCTCGGCAACACCGACCGCAAGGTCCTGAAACTGCTTGCCGGCAAGAGCTTCAAGAAGCCGCGCAAACCGGAAAAACGGATCATGTACGAAGACACGGCCCGGCGGCTGTCGCCTGCCGGCCGAACCTATCTCCGACAACTGAAAAAAAAGAAAAAACTGACCCTGGAAGGATATCGCATCGGTCTCTACCACGGCAGCCCGGAGCACCGTGACGAATTCCTGTTTGCCGACACGGCCGAAAAACGGTTTTGCGAGCTGGCCGCACAGACCGACCGCGACATCATTGTCACCGGTCATTCCCATTCACCCTACCACCGGCTGGTGGGCGGTGTCCACTTCATCAACCCCGGCTCGGTGGGCCGCATGTTCGACGGCAATCCCGAGGGTTCATTCGCTGTGCTCGTGCTGGGTCCGGGCAGGATTGCCGTCCGGCACTTCAGGGTCCCCTACGACATCGACCAGGTCGTGGCCGGCCTGGCCCGCCACGACCTGCCTGCCATCTACGCCGCCATGTATCGCCAGGGCAGAAAGCTGAACTGATCCCGGCCTGCAGCGGTGCCATCTCCCGCATTACAGGGGGCCCGCGGCCCATCGGGCAGCGGTTCCCATTCCTGTTTATCAATCACACTGTTTCCCATTCCCGGAACCCCCTTTCCGTCGCTCCGCGACACCTCTTATTTTTTTTCAAATGTACTACACATGGTGGTACCGGGGTGATACACTTCCTGTATCGAGGCCAATCCGTTCACCCATGATTTTCACAGCTGAGGAATTGTATGAATCCCTTCTTGCGCAACAACTTCCGGTTCCAGCTCATCGCACCGGTCGCCATTGCCATGACCCTGGCCATTGCCTGTGCCGTCACCTTCATCGTCATCATGCAGAACCGTTCGAGTTCCGCCCTCAACCAGAAGATCGGCATCGGATTTGACCGCATTGCCGAGCTGGTCAGAACCGATCTCGAAAAGCTGGCCACCCAGCAACAGAAAAAACTGCGCACCATGACATACTCGGTCAAAGAGGCCCTCACCGAGTCAGCCACCAAAGCGCTCACCGAGACCGCCGAATCGGTCCAGAAAGACCTGCGTACCATGCGCCGTCAAAACGGACAGACCGTGGCTCTTCTCCTTGCCCGGATGGCGGAATCGGCGGTCATGACCCATGACTATGCCGCCCTGAACCAGTATGTCCGCGCGGCCCACAAAAACCCGCACGTGGTCTTTGTCTTCTACCGGGACAGAACCGGAAAATCCATGACCCGGTTCCTGAACCGGAACAGCGAAAAACTGCAATCCCTCCTCCCGGACCATGGCCGTCCCGACATCGCCGCTATCATCGCCCGGGCCGAGGAAGATCCTGATATTCTCGTCCTCAGCCAGCCTGTGCAATCCGAGGGCGAAGACATCGGTTCCGTCGTCCTGGCCCTGGACATGACCGGCGCCAGGGCCAGGGCCGTGGCCATGCAGGAGCGGTTCGAGGAACTGATCGATTCCAATGAACAGCAGATCGAAACCATTGTCGGACAGGAGTCGAGAGGTATCATCACGGCGCTCAACGGGATCATTGTCAAACTGCGCCGTGATATCCGGACCACGGCAGCCACGATCCGGGACGAGATCAAGACGACCAACTCCGGCATGGTCTCCCGGCTGCGCCGGTCGTTCGTCCTGGGCAGCCTGGCGGCGCTGACGCTGGTTATCGTCATCCTGCTGCTCAATGCCCGCTCAGTTCTGCGCCTCCTGGGCGGCGAGCCCGCGACCATGGTGGAGATGGCCCGCCGGATCGCCCGCGGTGACCTTGACATCTCCATTGACAGAAACAGCCATGACCAGACAAGCCTGCTGGCCGCCCTCCACGACATGGTCCTCAGTCTGCAGCAGCTCATCGGCAAGATCACGGCCGAGAGCCGCCGCCTGGCCGACACCTCCAGGGAGCTGGAAAGGGCGGCCGGGGAGATGTCCGACGATGCCGGAAAATCGGCTGAACGTGCCAACGCCGTGGCTGCCGCCACCGAGGAGATGAGCGCCAACATGGACTCGGTCACATCGGCCAGTGAACAGGCGGCAAACAATGTCACTATCGCCGCCACCGCTGTGGAGGAGATGTCCGCGGCCGTGCGTGAAATCGCCGGCAACACCGACAGGGCCAGCCGGATAACCGGTGAAGCGGTCAGGTATGTCGAAAGTTCCTCCGAAAAGGTTAATACCCTGGGTGATGCGGCACGCGAGATCTCCAGGTTCACCGAGGTAATCAATGAGATATCAGAACAGACCAACCTGCTTGCCCTCAACGCCACCATTGAAGCGGCCCGGGCCGGCGAGGCCGGCAAAGGATTCGCCGTTGTCGCCAACGAGATCAAGGAACTGGCAAAACAGACGGCCGAGGCCACGGGTGAAATCAAGAGCCTGATCACTTCCATCCAGGCGTCCACCGACGACACGGTGGGGGAGATACGGGAGATATCCCGGGTGATCAACGATGTGGACAAAATCGTCTCCTCCATCGCCACTGCCGTGGAGGAACAGACCAGCGTGACCGGCGAGATCGCGGAAAATGTCTCTGAGGCGGCCCAGGGAATCAGCGAGGTCAACGAAAACGTGGCCCAGAGTTCGACCGTTGCCGGCGAGATCGCGCGCGACATCTCAGAAGTAAGTGAACTTGCGGAGAACTCGAGAAAATGCAGCATCAGAGTGGAGGTGAGCTCCCAGATGCTGAGTTCCATCGTCGAGACGATGGGACAGGAGACCGGACGCTTCAGGATCGTTCCCGCCGTTCTGGAGGCGGCCCTGGCGGAAGATGGCATCACGTCAGCCGAAGACAACCGCCTCTCCACCTGAAGCAGTGCCCTCGCCGGGGGCATCGGGAGTATCGATGGTCAGCACAGGAAGCGCATCGACCTGATCAACCGGTTGCACAATGCCGTGGCCGACCATGCGGACCGACAAATACAGTGACTTCTTCCGGGGCAGGGGCGTCTCCTGATACGCCCTGTCGCGGGAAGATGCACAGGCCGGGGGAGCGGCCGCGTCCGGGAAGACGGACCGGTCGCGCCGCCCCGCATAGAGGGCCTGTAGTGAACCGGCACGCCTGCACGATCGGGGCACCTGTACCGACGTGCAGTTGTACGATGTGCAGACAGCGAATTATCAACCCAGTGGTCAGTTATGTGCCCTTCTTGTTCACCCGGACCGACGAGCGGCTCATGAATTTCTTATAGGCCCGCACCGCATCCCCCACGGATTCATAGAGGTGGCCGTCGGTCAGTTTCTCTCCCCCATCCAGGCGGCGCAGCTTGTCGATCACCGGGTCCTGCATCTGGGCCACCCAAAACCTGATTCCCTTGCGGCGCAGTTTCTCCTCCAGCCGTAACAGGGCCTGGGCGCCGGTCAGGTCCAGGTCATTGATGGTCTCCGCATTGATCAGGAAGACCTGGACCGGGTCCCGCGCCCGCTTGACCTCCCCCATGGCCTGGTGCAGGAAAAAGCGTGAACTGGGAAAGACCAGTTCGGAATCAAACCGGAAGATCAGCAGGCCCGGCACGGTGATCGCCTCGGGGTGACGGCGGATATCACGGTAGACGGCGTGCCCGGGTATCCTGCCCAGCACGGCCGTGCCCGGGTGGCTCGCCCGCTCCAGGAGAACGATGATGGAAAGGATCACTCCGGCAACCACGCCTTCGACCACGCCGAAATAGAGCACACCGAGCAGGGAGACCATGGCCAGCAGCCCTTCCAGCCTGCTGAACCGGAACTGCTGCCTGATGGCCGCGCTCTGGTCCAGGCCCAGCATGGCCTCTATCACGATGGCGGCCAGGGTGGCATGGGGCAGGTTGGAGAGCAGCGGCAGCAGGAACAGCAGGGTCAGGAGGGAGAGGATGCCGCTGACCAGGAAGGCCGCCTGGGTCTTCACCCCGCAGACTGCGGCAACCGAGGTCTTGGACAGGCTGCCCACGGCGACGAAACCCGAGGAGATACCGGCGCCCAGGTTGCAGAACCCCAGGGCGATCAGTTCCTGGTCCGGATCCACATCCCGCCCGCTTTGCAGGGACGAGACCTCTGCCGCGCCCAGGGACTCGATATAGCCGAGCAGAACAATGGTCAGGGCGCCCGGCACCAGGTCGAGATACTCGCCCGGGCTGACCCGGGGTAAAGAAAGCGGTGGCAGCGAGGTGGCCAGGGTGCCGGTCACGGCCACCCCCCGGCTCTCCAGGTCCAGGATGGTGGAAACCAGGGTCATGACGATGACCGTGACCATGGCCGACGGCAGCCGGGGCATTTTCCGGTGCAGGACCAGGAGCAGGGCAAGACTGGCGCCACCCACGGCCAGGGTCATGCCATGCACCGCGGGCAGGGCCCGCAAACAGGCGGCCAGCCGGTGAAAGAAAAGCCCATGCTCCGGCCCGATACCGATCAGGCCCGGCACCTGGCCGATGATGGTCACCAGGACGATACCCTGGAGAAAGCCACTCATCACCGGCCTGGAAACCAGGTTGGCCAGCCAGCCCAGGCGGAAGACACCGAAAAGCAGAAAGAGTGCGCCCACGGTGACTGCCAGGGCCGAGGTCAGGACCAGGTAATTCCCGTGCAGGGCCATGGACCCGACAATGCCCGCGGACAGCAGGGCGGTGGCCGAATCCGGCCCAACCACCATCAGGCGCGAGCTGCCCAGCAGGGCATAGAAAAACAGGGGCAGCGGCACGGTGTAGAGCCCCATGAGCGGCGGCACACCGGCGATACCGGCATAGGCCATGGCCTCCGGGACCAGGACCGCCCAGACCGTGATCCCGCCCAGGACATCGGCCCGGAGCCACTTGCGCCGGTACTTGCGCAGCCATCCCGCAGCAGGCACGTACCGGGTGACAACAGACATTCTGTCTACCATCCCGGGCCTGCCCATCCGCAGCTCCCGGCCGGATGAACGGTGCCACGGCGCCATCCCCCGTGCGCCGTGCCGTGACCGCGGCCGATGATCATTCGATGCCCGGCAGGAAAGGCTCGCCGATCTTGCCGTACCAGTCGTTCAGTCCCTGCCATATCTCGTCCGCTGTCTCGGCATACCAGAACAGTTCCCTGTCCTCTTCGTCGATGACCCCCTCGGCAGCCAGGAAATCCACGTCCACGGCCCGGCGCCAGAACGACTCTCCCACCAGGACCACGGGCAGAGGGCGCATCTTGCGGGTCTGGACCAGGGTCAGGGTCTCGAACAGCTCGTCCAGGGTGCCGTACCCGCCGGGAAAGGCGACCAGGGCCCGGGCCCGGAGGAGGAAATGCAGTTTGCGGATCGCGAAATAATGGAACCGGAAGCAAAGCTCCGGCGTGATATAGGGGTTGGGATACTGCTCGTGGGGCAGGGTGATGTTCAGCCCCACCGACCTGGCGCGGACATCAAAAGCGCCGCGGTTGGCCGCCTCCATGATACCCGGTCCGCCGCCGGTAACCAGCATGACCCGGTTGTCCTCGGGCCCCTTGCCGGCGCTGCCGACAATGGCGCCGAACTCCCTGGCCACGTCATAATAGCGACTCTTGGCAAGCAGACGTTCCTCCACGGCCAGACGACGCTGCAGGTCGCTGTTCTGCGGATCTTCGGCCAGGACGGCACGGGTTTTCTCCAACCGGCGGGATATGGCCCTGGGTTCACGCAGACGGGTGCTTCCGAACGTGACAATGGTATGCCTGACCCCATGTTTCCTGAGCAGGAGTTCCGGCTTCAGATAATCGAGCTGCAGCCGGATGCCCCTGGTCTCGTCACGGCCGAGAAAATCGACATCCTCGTCTGCCTGGCGGTATCCGGGGCTCTGCATGATCTTTTCAACCCGGACCGGCGCCTCGGGATCATCCTCGCGTTCCTTGGGAGACTGCCAGGGCAGTGGCTCCCGCCGTTTCTCCGGATGGGGCGGAGAACACACCCCGCCCCGGCAGTCCGCATGCTCGTTTTCCTTCACATTCCTCTCCCTGTCCTTCACATTCCTCTCCTTTCCTGGTTCCGCTTCCCGGTTCAGGACGTGCCCTTGACCGGCGCCGGTTCATTCTCCCTGAAGATGCGCTTTTCATAGGCCCTGAGGATGTCGGCGCGGGTCAGGATGCCGATGACCCGTTCCCTGCCGTCCTCGCGGGACAGGACGACCACTTCGTCCACGTTGTCTTCCGCCATCAGCTCCAGGACACGGTTCAGTCGTTCCCAGGGATAGACCGTCTTCCTGGGCTCGACAAAATCCCTGGCCTTGAGGTCGTCGGAAATCCCCCTGGTCGCGACGAGCTTGCGCACAACCGGTGCATGGATGATGCCGATGTAGCGTTCCTCGTCATCGACGACCGGAAAGTGGGCATGGGGGAAACGGGCCATGTGTTGCAGCAGCTCGGCCATGGAGATCTCGTGCGGCACCGGATCAGGCGGCGGTGTATCACTGTGCTGGAGTGTTTCATGTACCGTCAAACGAGAGAGAACGCCATAGAAAAAATCACCGAGATGGATGGGCGTATCGAAACGGGTGGGAATCTGCTTCTCGTAGAGCCCCTTGCGGCCGCGCAGGAGAAAGGCGATGGTGGAAACCCAGACCGCGGGCAGCAACAGGTCGTAACTGCCGGTCATCTCGCTGACCATGATCACGGTGGAAAACGGGGTGGAGGCGGCGGAGGCGAAAAAACCGGCCATGCCCACCACCACGTAGGCCGGTGCATCCGGGACCAGGCCGGGCCAGAGCTGCTGCAGGGCGAGTCCCACGCTGCCGCCCAGGGCGCCGCCGATCACCACCGAGGGGCCGAAGACACCACCGGACCCGCCGGAGCCGATGCTGAAGGCGGTGGTAAAGACCTTGGCCGCGGCGATGGCCAGCAAGAGCTGCATGGAGACCTGGCCGTACAGGGCCTGCTGGAGGACCCCGTAGCCGGTATAGATGGCGCCGGGCAGGAAAAAACCGATGACCCCGGTCAGGAGTCCGCCGATGGCCGGCTTGACATGGGGTTTGACCGGCAGCTTCAGGAACAGGTCACGGATGGCGTAGAAACACCGGGCATACAGACCGGCGCAGAGCGCGACCACGACGGCGAGCATGGTATAGGGCACCAGCTCCACTGCGCTGGAAAAGACAAAGGGCGGTGTCACGAACAGAGTCTGGAATCCGAAGAAGAGCGAGAACACGCAGTAGGCGATCACCGAGGTGATGGCCGACGGCACCAGCAGTTCATACTCCATGTCAATATCGCGGTACAGGATCTCGGCGGCGAATATGGCTCCGGCCAGCGGCGCATGGAAGATGGAGCCGATACCGGCGCTCATGCCCGACATCATCAGGATACGGCGCTCCTGCACGTTCAGGCCCAGCCGATGCGCGAAAAGGGAGCCAAAGGCGGCACCGATCTGGGCGATGGGTCCTTCCCGGCCACCCGACCCGCCCGAGCCAATGGTCACGGCCGAGGAGATGATCTTGATCAGCGGCACCCGTCCCCGGATGCGGGCATGTTTGAAATGATAGGCCTCCAGGGCCGCATCGGTGCCATGCCCCTCGGCCTCCGGGGCAAAGGTGAAGACCAGCCAGCCCGAGATGATGCCGCCCAGGGTGGGGACCACAAGGAGCATCCAGGGAACAAAAGCGGTGTTGGAGGGCGCGAACAGGGACTCTTCACCACCGGGTCCGGGCGGCCGGTAGCCGGCCATGTGGTCAAGAAAAAAGGATGAGGCGGCATCGAGCGCGGAATAGAAGAGCACGGATCCGAGCCCGGCGATGATGCCCACCGGCAGGGCCAGCAGGAGAACCCGCCGGTACCTGATCCAGTTGCGTACAGAGACAGCGAACTGCCTGCTGTTGATGGACAGGATCTTCATGAACACTCCACACGGTTCCGGTTTCCGCACGCCGGGATCCCCGGTTCTCTGTTCTTCAGACGGTCACGGGGCATGCATCATGCAACCCGTTGCCCGCTATAATAGCCCTGTTTACCGGTCAGGTACCATCTTTTTTTCCAGGCCCGGAATCACGGCTTGCAAACAGCGCCCATTTATGGCTTGCTGTACATTCCACGAACCGGCCGTCCGGGACAGAAACCGGCACACCATGCCACGGCCCGGCTCCGGCAACAGAACGGCAACACCATGCACCTGGCTGACATCACGATATTCTGGACCCCCACATGCGGCGGAGTCCGCACCTACCTGGAGGCCAAGCAGCGCTGGCTGGCCGCCCGGCAAGACATCCGCGTAAGCCTTCTTGTCCCCGGACCGGAAGAGGGGGTCCATTGCAACGCCTACACCCTGCCGGCCCCGCGCCTCCCCTTTGGCAAGGGCTACCGGTTTCCTCTCCGCCGCGGACCATGGACCAGGAGACTGGTCTCGCTGGGGCCCGACATCATCGAGGCCGGAGACCCCTATGTCCTGCCCTGGGCCGCCCTGGATGCCGGCCAACGGCTGGGTGTGCCGGTGGTGGGTTTCTACCACTCCGACCTGCAGCGTCTGGTGACCACCCGGGCCGGCCACTGGAGCAACCGCTGGCTCGACCGCTACATCCTGCAGCTTTACTCCCGTTTTGACCGTGTACTGGCGCCCTCCCGCGTCATGTCCGACAAGCTGCGGCGTCTTGGCATCCCGGAGCACAGGGTGCATGTCCAGCCCCTGGGCGTGGACAGCTCCCTGTTCCATCCCAACCGGCGGGACCAGGCCCTGCGCCGCAGGCTCGAAATCGACCACAACGTCCGGCTGCTGGTCTTTGCCGGCCGCGGCTCCCGGGAAAAGCACATTCCCCTGCTGCTCAGGGTCATGGCCGAACTGGGACCGGACTACCATCTCCACCTGGTCGGCTCCGGCATGCCCCGCCGCCTGCCGGCCAACGTCAGCAGATCCAACGGATTCGTCGACCCGCTCCGGCTCTCCCGGATCCTGGCCAGCAGCGACGCCCTGCTCCATGCCGGTGACTCCGAGACCTTCGGCCTGGTGGTCCTGGAGGCAATGGCCAGCGGAATCCCGGTGGTGGGGGTCAATGCCGGCGCCGTGGCCGAACTGGTGGTACCGGGAACCGGCCTGCTGGCCGAACCCAATTCCGCACCCTCCATTGCCGACACGGTGAGAAAACTCTTTGCCGGCGACTACACGGCCATGGGCCGCCGGGCCCGGCGGCACGTGACAGAGCAGTACACGTGGGACCAGGTCCTCTCCCGGCTGCTGGCCAACTACCGGGACCTGACCGGCCGCAGGCCGGAGACCGGAGAGGATGACCATGCCTGAGAGTGCCGGCCGCCACGGTTTCTGCGTGGTTCTCCATGACGTCTCCCCATCGCAGTGGCCCCTGTACCGCCCCCTGGTCGAGGCAAGCGACCGGCTGGACCTGCCCCTGACCCTGCTGGTGGTGCCGGACTTTCACCGCCGGGACAGGGTCGACCGGGCCCCGGACTTTCTCGCCGCCATGGAGAGCCGGCTGGCCCGGGGTGACGAGATCGTCCTCCACGGCTGGTTTCACGACGATCCCGGCCCTGTCTCCTGGCGGCCGGACCAATTCTTCATGCGCCGGATCTATACCCATGAAGGTGAATTCTACCGGATCAGCGGCGCCGAGGCGGCTCAACGCCTGCGTCACGGCCTGGCACTCTTCTCGCGCCTGGGCTGGCCGGTGCACGGTTTTGTCGCCCCGGCCTGGCTGCTGGGAAGGGAGGCCTGCCGGGCCCTGTCCGGACTTCCTTTCAGGTACACCAGTGACCCGGGCGGCCTTATCCGCCTGCCGACATTCCGCCACCTGGCGGCACCGACCCTGGTCTGGAGTTCAGGCACATGGTGGCGTCGTCTCCTCTCGCTGGCCTGGAATACCTGCCGCCTGGACCGGCACCGCCGCAGGGCGCCGCTGATCCGCCTGGGGCTGCACCCGGTGGACATGCGCCACCGGATGGTGCGCGCCTACTGGCTGCGCACCATGGAGGAACTGCTCGCGGAACGGGAGCCACTGACAAAGCACCAGTGGCTGGAGGCACTGCGATGAAACGGTACTGGCTGCTTGCCATCCTCTCCCTGGCGCTGAGTCTCGGTATCCCCCTGCTCCTGGGCGGCCCGGAGCTGCTGCCGGTCCTGGCCCGCCTCGAGCCGCTCTGGCTCCTCCTGCTGCTGGGTATGATCCTGGTCGGCTGGAACTTCAACGCCTGCCGCCTGCGCCTGCTGGCCGGCGGCACCGGCACCAGGATCGGCCACCTGCGGGCCCTGGGTATCCTGGTCTCCACCGAGTTTGCCATCTGTGCCACTCCCGGCGGCACGGGCGGCCCGGTGACCTATACCTGGCTGCTCCGGCAGAATGGCATCCCGGCCTCGCGCAGCCTGGCGCTGTATGCCGTGGACCAGTTCATGGACATGCTCTTCTTCCTGGCCGCCCTGCTCTCCATCTCGCTCTACTGGCTGCTGATTCCCGCCGATCTGCCCTTCCACTGGGAGCTTCTTACCCTGGGCTGCCTGCTGGTCACGGGGCTGACGACCAGTATCCTCCTGGTGCGCCGGTACCGGCTGGTACTCCTGGTCAGCGGCAGGATCCTTCGTTTCTTCCGCCTCAGCCCGAAAACCCGCCGGCGCATGGCCCGCGGAATCCTGGCATTCAGGCGTAACCTGCAGATGGTACGCGGTTTCCGTCCCTCCCGCCTGCTGGCCATCTACCTGTTCTGCAGCGGCCACTGGCTGTTGCGCTACTCTGTCCTCTACCTGGCCGCCCGGGGCCTTGGCGGTACCATTTCCTGGAGCTATGCCCTGCTGGTGCAGATGTTTTCCCTCACCGCGGGCCACCTTACCCTGCTGCCAGGCGGCAGTGGCGGCGCGGAATTCAGCGGCTCCCTGCTCCTGGCCACCTATCTCGACCAGGCCACCGCGGCGGCTGCTGTGCTGATCTGGCGGTTTGTCACCTTCTACTGGTACCTCATCGCCGGCGCGCCGGTCTTCTCTCTCATGGCGGGCCTGCCCCTGTGGCGGCGACTGAACAGCGACGGCTGAATGGCATTGACAAGACAACGTCCGATGGCAATAGTCTTAGCAGAATAAAGGAAATGCCTTTCCTTTGCACAAACCCCATCAACAGGAGGACAGGAGAATGGCAGACATCAAGAAGGTTGTTGTTCCGGTCGATTTTTCAAGCGCCACGGACAAGGTGGCCGGCTACGCAACCTCTGTGGCGGACAAGCTGGGAGCACACGTCATCTTTTTCCATGTTGTCAATGACTTCCAGGGTTATGACATGCTGCTGGTCCATCCGTCGTTCGGGCAGATGGTCAAGGAGCTGCAGGAAAAATCCGAGGCAAGAATGGCCGCCCTGGTGGAGGACTACAAGCACCTCGAAAACGGTGTCTCCGGCAAGGTGGTGATCGGCGATGCAGCGGAGGAGATCGTGAAATTCGCCGAAGAGGAAAAGGCCGATATGATCATCATCGGTACGCACGGCGTCAAGGGACTGGAGAGGATCCTGATGGGCAGCACGGCGGAGAAGGTGGTCAAGAAGGCGCCCTGTCCGGTTCTCACCTTCAATCCCTTCAAGTAGGCTCACTGTCGGGGAACCGACAGGAGCCGTGGCGTCTATGCCGTCCGGGAGATCTCCGCTGCCGGTCCTGCCGCGGCGGAGTTTTTTTATTCTGCCTCATGTATTTTTTCATGTACTTTTTCTTCCCTGGAACGGGAGGGTGAAAACAGCCGGCCGCCGGCAGGCGCCTGCTGACCGGCCCGGGACCGCACTACCATGGAGACAGTCGATCATACAGCCACGGCCCGGGAACTGATGCTGGAATTCGCCCGCCAGACGGGGCTTGCACCAACTGCGCCGTCACCCGTCCGCTACCTCTGGACCGATGCCTTTGCGGTCTGCAACTTTCTCGCGCTCCATCACCGCACCGGCGACAGCCGCTTCATGGACCTGGCCCGGACACTGGCAAACCAGGTGCATAGGACCCTGGGCCGCCACCGTCGGGACGACCCGAGGACCGGCTGGATCAGCGGTCTGGACGAGGATGCAGGTCAACGCCACCCCACCGCAGGAGGCCTGCGCATCGGCAAGAAACTACCCGAACGGGATCCGGCCGAGCCCATGGACGAGGAGCTGGAGTGGGAGCGGGACGGCCAGTACTTTCATTACCTTACCCAGTGGATGCACGCCCTGGCGGCCCTCACCCGCGCCACCGGTGATCCGACCTGGAACCGCTGGGCCATGGAACTTGCCGTCACCGCCTGCGCACGGTTCATCCATATCTCTCCCCTGGATGGCCGCAAACGGCTGTACTGGAAGATGAGCATCGATCTCAGCCGGCCCCTGGTCCCTGCCATGGGCCAGCACGATCCGCTGGACGCCCTGATCACCCTGCACGAGCTGGTGGTCACCGGCCGGGATCACCCGGCCCCGGATCTGCCCGACCTGCAGGAGGAGATCGCGACCATGGAAGAGATATGCAACGGCCTGGCCTGGGAGACGGACGACCCCCTGGGCATGGGCGGCCTGCTGAGCGGGGCCTGGCGGGCCTGGCAGATGGCCGCACGGGGAATCTTCCCCCATCCCGAGCTGTCGGCACACCTCCTGCGTGCTGCCCTGGCCGGGCTGCCGGTCTTCATCCGCAGCGGGACCCTGAACCTGCCGCCTGAATACCGCCTGGCCTTCCGGGAACTGGGACTGGCCATCGGCCTGCATGCACTCCCCGGTTTCGAGCAGATGGCACCGCCGGCAGGCCGGGCCGTTGCCCGGGTGAAGGAGGTGCTGACCGGGATCCTGCCCTATCGGCCGCTGGCCGACGAGATCGAGGGGTTCTGGCTCCGGCCGGATTCGAGGGCAACCGCCACCTGGAAGGACCACCGGGAGATCAACACGGTCATGCTGGCAACCAGTCTGCTGCCGGAGGGATACCTGCACCTGGGCTGACCGGGAGATTTCGCTTCCGCTGCCAGGAGCTTCAGTCCAGGATTCTCCAGACCACGAGCAGGGCGAGGAACGAGCAGGCGGCCAGGATCAGGCTGAGCAGCCGGACCAGGGTCAACGGCACCATATCGACATCCACATGGACCAGCCGCAGGTGGAGGTGACGGTAGCGCCAGCCGGCGAGCAGAAAGGCGGCAGCGGAAAAGAGAATCAGGATAACGGCAATGATCCGGATGCTCCACAGGGGCCAGGTATCGAGCATGAACCTGGCAACTCCCAGCCCGGAGACCAGGCAGGCAAGCCCGCTGCGGATCCAGGCGGCAAAGGTCCGTTCGTTGGCGAGCACGGTCCGGTCCAGCGCCAATCGTGTCCTGTCGGGACAGGTACTGACACAGCTGTCTGTCGAGTTGTCCATCATGTTTCCCCTCGGCCCGGATCTGCACCCCGGCGCCGGTTTCCTCTCCTGTGGCACATCCTCAAAACTGTCTGTTGGCACAGGTGTCCCCTGCCTGTGCAAGCGTGCCGATTTGCATTGGGTCCTCTGTGCGGGCGATCAGGCTGGTCCTGAAACCGGACCCTTTTCGCCTCTCCCATGGTCGGCGGCCATCGTTGCCGTGGGCTGCGGCGGGGTTCCGGAAGCCGCCGCAAACGGCACTTCCTTGATATAGATATCCTGCTGCGGGAAAGGAATGTCGATATCGGCGTCCTTGAGTGCGTCCCAGATGGCGAACATCACCGAAGACTTGACCGCGAGCTGACCGGCCTGGCCGTCGGATTCGGAAAAGAACTCCACCCGGAAGTCCACCGACGAGTTGCCGAACCCGGTGAGAAAGACGCGGGGCGGCGGATCCAGGGAGACCTCGGGCACCATGGAGACCGCATCCATGATCACGTCACGGGCCTGGTGCGGGTCGTCGTGATAATGGATGCCCACCTGGAAGACCGTCCGGATCAGCCGGTCGGAAAGCGTCCAGTTGGTCACCGGCTCGGTGATCAGCTGCGCATTGGGCAGAATGACCTCCTGGTTGTTCCAGGTCCTGAGGGTAAGGGAACGGATGCCGATCCGGGTGATCACGCCCTGTTTGTCGCCAATGGCCACCCAGTCCTCGATCCGAACAGGCCGTTCCGCGAGCAGGATCAGGCCGCTGATCAGGTTGTTGGCGATGTTCTGGAGACCGAAACCGATCCCCACGCCCAGGGCGCCGGCAAAGACGGTAAGGCTGGTCAGGTTGAAGCCCATGGTGTTGAGGGCGATGAGCCCCCCTGCCACGAGGACGGCGTACTGGGTGAAAATGGAGAGACTGTTGCGCAGGCCCCGGTCCGTGACATTGCGGCAGAGGAGGAAATAGGCCACCTGCCGCGCCAGGGCGCCGACATAGAAGACCAGGAGCAGCAGGAACAGGGTAGCAGCGACGTTGAACAGGGTGACGGCCTGGCCGCCGACATGGAACAGGGGATATCCCAGCCAGCTCTTCAGGAAGCCGCTCACCGCGTTACCGCTCCCCCAGCCATAGAGCCGTGCCAGGCTCCAGAGAACGATTGCGACCAGGACAAGCTGCACCATGTGCTCCAGGGAATCGATCAACCGGGGCGCCAGGACGTCGCGGCCGCCCCCCCGCCGTTCCAGGCGCTGCCTCCAGTGCCCGAGCAGGTCCCTGACCAGGTCACTGACCATCAGCCAGGCCATGATCACGGCCAGGAAGACGGCGAGCTGCGCGGCAACGAACCAGGCCAGGTTGATATAGCCCGCCAGGCCGACCAGGGCGGCGGTCAGGGCGGTGAGCGGGATGGAGAGACTGGCCAGCGCCACCATCCTGACCCAGAACCCCGACTTCCACTCGGCGTGGATGCGGGTAATCAGCAAGGCCCGCAGCCGCATGAACAGGTAGACCACAAGGAGGAGCAGAAACATGAAGGCCCGGTCGATCACGTCCCGCAGTGCCGTGGAAAGCAGGCCGATATTTCCCAGGCCGACCAGCAGGGTGAACAGGGCGCTGACAGAGGCCACCAGGACAATGGAGCGATGCAGCCGGACCTGGCGGTGCTCCGGCGCCACCATGGGTGAGACAAAGACCCAGTAACTGAGCTTGATCACGAGCTGGAGCACCAGCCAGATACTGACAAGGAGGGCCAGCACGTGGAAGGAAACCGTATCGATCCCGGTGAGCAGACCAAAGAGGAGCAGGGAGCCGCCCAGAAGGAGCACCGGCCTGCATCCCCGAAGCAGGGCCATGAAGATGGCCCTGGCCCTTACGGTGAAACGCAGATCCAGGGCCACCTGGCCGGTGGGCGGTGCAGGCAGGCGGCCCAGGCCAAGGTTGACCAGGACTAGCGCCAGCACAGCGCCGAAGAAGAGCAGCCGCCGGCCGGCACCGGTATCGGCCCAGCCCGAGGCCATCTGCCTGGCGATGCGGCCGGCAATGGCGAGCAGGGATCTGGGCAGGGTGACCAGTTCCAGGGCAAGCTCTTTCCAGGCAGCCAGGTCGCGGGGCAGGACCTGGCGGGCGGTCAGACTCTGTTTGACATTGGCGGCATAGGCCCTGCGGACGTTCTCCAGGTACTGGCTGACCTGGCTGTCCAGGGCCTTGAGGCTGTCGAGTTGCTCACGCAGGCTGTCGATCATGCCCAGGAGGATCTTTTTTTCCTGCCTGAAAACCCTGGCTGGCACCTCTTTCAGCGCGTACTGCTTCTGAAGCAGGGCCCACTGCTGGCTGAAGAGCTCCAGCTTGCTGCCGGTCAAGGTCTGGAGCTGCTGCAGTTCGCCTGCAGTCTGCTCCAGCGTCTGCTGGTAGCCCTTGAGCGTCTCTGCGGCCATTCCCTGGACCGTGGCCAGGTTCATGGCGTCCAGCCGGCTCCGGATCTCCTGTATTTTGAGGCGTGTGCGCAGGACATTGAGCGATTCATCCAGCGCCTCCATACGCCAATGGATCAGGTCTCTCCGGACAGCAATTCCGCTGTCATTGCCGGTGAGGGCATCCAGTTCCTTCTGCAGCCGGAGCATTTCCTCCTGGTTCTTCTGTTCCTCCTTCTGCAGGCGGTGCTGCAGCTCCTCCAGGGATTCGCGGTGCCGCTTCCTCTGCTGCTGCTGAAAGACGGCCTGCACATTCTGCCACCAGGATGCGGCCAGGTCGGCCTTTGTCTTCAGCAGGTCGCGGCGTTCCCGGAGCTGGGCCAGCCGCTGCTGCTCCACGGCCAGGAGGGCGTTGAGTTCCCCCAGTTTCTTTTTCGTTTCCGCCTGTGCCTGCTGTGGCACGTTCCTGCCGCCGCCTCCGGATTTGGCGGTCTGTTCGCCGAGTGCCCTGATCCTGGCCTGGAGGGTCTGGATCTTCTGTTGCTCGTTGGTCAGATCGAGTTCCACGGAACGGACCTTGAGCCTGGCCGATTCCATGGCCAGCCGGGTCTCCTCCAGCATGGTGCCGGAGACCGTCTCTTCACGCAGCCGGGCCAGCCTGGCCTCCAGATCCTTGCGCTGGTCCGCCACCTCGGCCTGGAGTTTCTTCAGGGCCGCGGCATCGGTGCGCACCGCTTCCCGGCCGACACGGATCGGATCCGCGCCTGCGGCGCCCGGGGCAGCGCCTTCGCACCAGCCTGCTGCGGTCCGGAGGACCACCAGCAGCAGAACCAGCAGGATGCACAGCCACACCGATCCGTGGTGGCCCGCCCCTGCCCGCCGCCGGACACGACCTGCGGCGACTGTCCCTGCCCGACGCATCACCTACCCCAGACCGGGAAAGAGCCTGATCAGGCCCCCGGCCATCATCTGGATGCCGATGGCGGCAAGCAGCAACCCCATGACCCGGGTGGCGATGTTAAGCCCGGTGATACCGAGCCTGGCCCCGATGGGCTCGGCCAGGTGGAGCACCAGCCAGACGACGAGGGTCACGATCACGATGGCGCTGGTCAGGACCAGCCGGTTGCCCAGGCCCATCGCCTGGTGGGTGTCGACAATGACCATGCTGATGGCGCCGGGACCCGCCATGAGGGGGATGGCCAGGGGCACCACGGCAATATCCTCCCGGCTGTCCGCCTCCTCGGCCTCCCGCTGGTTCTGGCGGGAGGGACTGAGGCGGGCGTGCATCATGGCGATGGCCATCAGCAGGATCAACAGGCCGCCGCCGGCACGGAAAGCGGGCAGGCCGATACCGAAAAACCGGAGCAGGGCCTCGCCGGTCCAGGCGGAGATGACCAGGATCAGGCCCACGGCCACGGCGGCCCGTCGCGCGATGCGCCGACGTTCAGCCGGGTTGCGCTCCCCGCACAGGGACAGAAACACCGGGATGGCGCCCATGGGGTTGACGATGGAGAGCAGGCCGACCACGGCCTTGGCATACAGGGTATACTGGGGAGAGAAGTTCATGGTTGGCTGGTCACAGTGCCACTCCCGCCACCGGGGCGGGAATGGCAGGGCCACAGAGAAGGACGGACCGGGCCGGGGCGGCCACAGGGTCAGAACCGGACCGGTTCCTTGAACCGCAACAGGTGCTTGTATCCGTCGGACGCGACGATCTCGATCTTTTCCAGGCCGTTGTCGGTTTCATAGAGATTGATCTCGCGGGGTTTCTTGACCTGGTGATCCAGGTTTTCACAATAAATATAGAGGATGTCTTCATCCGGATTGTAGGTAAGGCCGTGAATCCTGATCCAGGCGGTCTCTTTTCTGTCCATGATTCCGACGGCCATGACCTCGATCTCCGCCCGGGTATCCTGCAGGGCCTTGGACAGGTTGTCACAGTAGTCCTGCGCCTCTGACTTTTCAAGTTTTCTCCAGGCCATATTCCACCTCCTTTTTGCTGGTTTCCTGATTTTCCCTTTTCCAACAAATACTAAGCACCCTGCCCCGCCTTGTTAAGGGGGTGTTGATTTTTTATCCGGATTATTCACCCGACCCGTTCCCGGTCCCGGGCCACGGCTGCATTGCAGGAACGACAAGAAGATCAGGAATCAGGAAGATCCAGGGGCGCTCCCTGTGTGGCAATCACCATGCCGTCCACGAGATCTTCCAGGCCTGGTATCCGCAGGACAGGCGGCGTACTCCTGTATCGACGCAGGCCGCTGTCCATGCCGGACTGGCGGATCCTGGCTCCGCACAGCCGTTCAAAAAGCTCGGCGGGTGCGGAGACAGAAAGGGTTGCCGAGCCCTCGGCCTCGACCCGGAAACCCAGCCGTTCCAGTTCAGCCTTTGCCCGCGCCAGGGTTCCGGGTGCAGGCAGGTAGAGAGCAGGATCAAGAATGGTCTCTGCCGTGGCTGACAGCAGGGAGGTCCCCCCTGCCGACCTGAGATAAACCGTGGCCATGATCCTGTCGTTACCGCTGTCTTCCGCTGTCAAAGGAGGCCTCATCCCGCATCGCATGTGGACCGGCCGCGGCCTAACGCAGCGAACCGCCTATGCAGAAGGCACAGTTGTCAAAACCGCGCCTGCGGGCCGCTTCCAGGTCGACCAGCGGTATCCGGTTATAATGCCGCATTTTCCTTACCCATGGACACTCGCGCCGGTGGATTTCCTTGCTCCGCCGGTTACCAACATAGGCGAAATGGGAGACATTGACAATCTTGGTATAGGCACCCACCTCGCTACCGTCCACACGCAGGGTCGCGCGCATGGTATAGGATCCGTCATGGGTCCCTGCAGGTATGGTGTAATAGATGGTAACCTTGGTCCGTTCGTTTGACTTGAAATCCATGCCCTCAACGCTCCCCATACCGCCGGCATGGGCCAGGGTGGTGTAGATCTGTGACTGATCTGCAACAGTCAGGTGATCCAGGGTCGCTGTATCGGCCAGTCGTTTCACCATCCGGACCAGGACCGTGGCCTCGGCCGGGAATTCGTCCAGGTCGATCAGCAGGTCCGCCTGATGCCCGGTTCCCTGCGGTCCTTCCATATAGAAACTCCAGGAAGATGCCCCGCCGGGAATCACATCCTCGACATCGATGTTTTTCCAGGCCACGTTGTTACGGTTCCGCACCATGCTGATGAAATCGCCGGTCGAGGTGATGGCGGTCAGATCCGGCGCCGGATCCGAGGCGCTGTCAAGAATGCTGACCAGGCAATAATGGCCGCTGGTCGGGATCTGGCTGTCCGGCCAGGTGAGCGGGCCCACCACCCGGAACTCGCCAGGCGCCAGATTGTTGACCACCAGCTGCCCGATATCGGTCCATGCGGCAGGATTGGCGAACATGCCCGGATCAGTGAAATAGACGGTGGCGGTGCAGTCTCCTGTCACCGTGCCCCGGTTCTGGATCCGAAGATATATGAAATTGTCCTGACCATCCTCCACCTGATCGGAGAGATCACTGTGGTGCTTGAGTACCTGGCCGATCTCCTGTTGCGGATCATCCAGGGGCTCGTTGCGGACAACGATATCCGGGCTTGCCCACAGTCTGCTGGCACCGGCCGGTTCGGTACCGTTATCATTGACACTGTCACGGATATAGGGATCGAACCGGCCATCGTGCAGATAATTCACCGCCGCCTCCGCATCAAGCAGGCCAAAACCGGTGGCAGGGTCCCAGCCGGGTCCTGCGCTTTCGCCGTTGTTACTCGTCCCGGTCAGGACATCAACAGCGGAATTCTCGAGGATGTTCTTGACTGCCATGGGACTCAGAGCGGAATGCTGCTGCAGCAGCAGGGCGCAGACACCGGCTGTCTGCGGAGCCGCCGCCGAGGTGCCGCTGCACACGCACCAGCCGTCATCGGTTGCCGTGTTGTCGCCATTGGGAAAGGCGCCAGAGCTGGCCAGATTGTTATCCATGGCATTGCCAGGTTCTGTGGGCAACATGATCAGGCAGGCCCGGGGCTTCTCGCCTACCAGGCCGACGATATCCGGGCAGTGGCGTTGCGGGTTGGTGTAGATAAAGGAGTCGTAGCTGGATGCGTAGTTGGAGGCCCGCAGCCCGCCTCCCTGGATGGGATAGGCGCCGCCGGCCGAGATCAGGTCAGGATGCGCCACCGTTGTCACGCCGGCGGCCGGATTGTCGGTATGGCCGTTGCCGGCGGCAAAGATGACCACAATGCCATTGGCCACCGCATTGACGATCTCCAGTACAAGGGCATTGTCAATGCCATAGGTTCCCCAGCTGCAGGTGATCACGTCCGGATTCTGGTGCTGGATCGCAGCCTGGAATCCGGCCAGGGGAAAGCTCCCGCCACCATTGGAATATTTGACAAAGGAAAAGGTGCAGCCCGGGGCCACCGCAAGAACGTTGGCTGCCATTGCCGTCCCGTGGCCGTACTCGTCGGTATTCACGTCCAGGCCGCCAACGGCCCGGATATCATCGATGGTATACCCCTGAGCCAGGTAATGGGGATGAAAGCAGCTGTACACGATATCAACGGAGACCGGGCTGGAGGGAAGCGGGGTGCCAAGGTTGATGGTGGTACCGGCAAAGTTGCCGCCGGTGAAATAATTGACCCCGGAGTGGGCTGCATCGGAAGACAGCCAGATCCCCTCAACGGCGCGCACGGTGTGATCGACGTTGACACTGGTTGGTCCGGTGGAGGGATGGGTTTCCGTCACCCTTGTGACAAAGCCGGTGTCGATCATCGAAACCCGGACCCCGGTGCCGGTGATGCCCGCCGCATGAAGGCCATCGGCATTGAGCAGATCGGGTACATCACCGATCACATCAAGGTGATAATAGGGCGGCAGGGGTGCCGGCGGCACGGCATTGTGAAAAGGAATACCGGGCACGGCCAGGCGCACCTCTTCCGCAGCCGCCTCGATCCGGCTGCTCATGAAGCCCGGCTGGCTCGCCTCAAAAAAGGAAAGCTCCCGCACCGGCGCATCCGGCTCCCGGATCAGCATTTTTCTGCGCCGCACCCTGATGCTGAACTCCGACTCGAAGAGCTCTGCCGGGCCGGAAAAAGACAATCCGACCGCCGTCTGTGTCTCCACCGTGAACCCGGCCTCTGCAAGCCTGCCTGCAACGTCATCGACCTTGCCGGCCTCCGGCCTGAAGGCGTCGATACTGTTCAGAGAGAATTTCTCCGGATCACGGCGCACCGAAAGCCCGCTGCGCGACTTCAGGATAACCGAGGCCATTACTTTTTCACTGGTCATGTCTGTTCCTCCCTGTCTTGTGCTGCAATGATGAAGAGATGTTCCCGCAATGATCCGGGTGAATCATGCGGACTGCCCAAGGCTCCCCGATGGAGGTGCTCTGTGTCACCGGGGTTGCAACCTCCCGGCTTTCCGGGCATCATGGTTGCAGTCGGATCCACGGAACCGCTCTCCTCTGTCCGGGCCGGGGACCGCCTCCCGGCCGACCCGACCCGGGTCCGGACCCGGCTGTGTGGCAACAATATCACCTTCCGGGTAACAACCTGGTAACAAATCAAAAAAAAGGGGAGCAGGAGGAAACAATGAAAACACCACTGACCAGGGTGGAGATCCTCTCCATCTACAAGGTCCATGGCGAACGGGTTCTGCTGCCGGAAAGGATGGCGCTCGCGCCACCCGATGTGCGTGAAGCGATCCGGGGCCTGGCCGGAGACCTGCGGAAGGCCGGGGGACGGCTGATCCTCTCGGACCTGTTCCGCAGCCATGACATGCAGCTCCAGGCGCACCTGGACTGGAAGAGCGGCAAGAAAAAGGCCTACAGCCCGCCTCCGGGCGGCTCCATGCACGAGGCAGGCAGGGCCTTTGATCTTTCCCTGCGGGACCTGAGGATACCGCTGGCCGAATTCTGGGAGATGGCGGAGCGCCGGGGGGTCTTTCCCATCATCGGGGCGCCGGACAGGAGAAAGAGCGAGGCATGGCATTTTGACTGCCCGGGCAGCCACCGCCGGGTGGCCGACTACTACCGGGCCGGCAGGGGAGACAACATGCCGCCCTACAAGGCCATGGCGGTCTCGGCCATCCTGGCCATCGGGGTCCGGGTGGACGCCTTTGGCGACAACCAGGATGCGGCCCGGCTCCAGGCATCGCTGATCCGGCTGGGTTACGAACTCGGCAACATCGACGGCCGGATTGGCCGGAGAACGAGGGAAGCGATGGAGCAGGCGGAGATCGACATCAGGGAACCGGCGCTGGCCGTCGCCCGGGCGGAAGACCTGCTCCAGCAGCGGTTTGCCGGGGAATACCGGGAATCATCGCCCATGGAAGAGGACCTGTTCGACTTCCTGGTGCCGCCCCATGTTCTGGCCTGAGAACCAGCCGCGCCTCAGGCTCAGATCCTGGAGCCGATCACGGTGTAGTGTACCCGGCGCTGCTCTTCCGGTCGGGCGAGAAACTCCCGCACCTCGGCGAGCATCTCGTCCCGGTCCTCGCGCAGGAGGCCGCTGACCTGGATGTAGTTGTTGGCATGGTCGCAGGCAAAAAAGGTGTTCAGGGGGTGCAGCAGCCCAAGCAGCAGCTCGACCTCGCGCACCGTGCCCTCGGGACTCTGCTCGACAAAGGCTCCGGTCGCCACCTCCTGCCAGAGCGGACAACCGTTCTCCGCATTGCCGTGCAGCCACAACCGGCGAATCCTGACAAATTCCGGTTCAATGGTGTTGACGAGCCGGGCGGTCCCGGTGATGTGCTGCCGCCACCGGTCCCTGCCGCCAAGGCCGAGCAGGACATAGCAGGAGAGCTCGATGCCGGCCTCCTTCAGCCAGCGTGCCACCTGCACCGCCATTTCCGGCGACTGGCCTTTGCGCTGCCGCCGCAGGATCCCGGCGTCACCGGACTCGAGGCCGACATGGATCCGGTCCAGGCCCGCCTCGGCCAGCCTGCGGATATTTTCCGGGCCCAGACGGTGGAGAGTGGCGATACGGCCGTAACAGGTCAGCCGCTGCACCGGCCTGCACCGTCGCAGGTACCGGGCCGCGCCGCAAAAGATCTCCATGCCGGCTGCCAGGGGATCGGCATCACCGAAAAAGGCGGTCTCGGCCCGGGGATGGAGCCGGACCAGCAGGTCGATGTCACTGCAGATCTCCGCCAGGGAACGGATGGAAAAACCGGTCTGGCCCATGGCCGGATAGATGCCGCAGAAGCGGCACCGGTTCCAGTTGCAGCCGCGGGTGATCCGCACCAGCAGACTGCGCCACTCCGAGGGCGGCCGGATGACCAGGGATTCGGGCCGGTCGGTCATTGCGCTATTCCACCGCTGTCCGGCCGGAGGCGGCCGACGGCGATTCATTCCCCGCAGGAGTTGACATCCGGGGAAAGCAGCGCCTGCCGATCGCATCAAGGCGGCCGGAATCCTTGAGTTCATCAAGTGCCCGCTGCCAGCGTGCCACTGTCGTATCAGGCACATCCAGGGAAAACGCCAGGTAGAGGACAGAGTCATACAGCCTGACATCGGTCCGTTCCAGGTTTGCCGGGTCGATACCCGCCTTCGCGGCCAGCCACGGCATGGCCAGTTCACTGACCGGAGTCACATCGACCCGGCCATAATGGAGCATCCGGATCGACTGGAGCTGGTTTTCCACCTGGTGGATATTGGTAAAGCCCAGGCTATGGAGATAGACGTCATCGGCATTGCCCAGGCCGACGCCGACGGCGGTCAGCCTGGGCACGTCGTCAAGAGTGTTCACCCGGACCCGGCTGTCCTTTTGCCGGTAAAAATAGACACTGCTCGAAATCAACGGCCCCACCCACTTGATGGTTTTTTCCCGCTCCGGCCTCCTGGCAACAATGAACAGGGCATGCCGGCCTGTGCTGCACGGTCCAGAGGGCCCGCTTGAACGGATAGATCACCAGTTGCCGTGAATGACCGGCCCTGTCCATCATCTCGCGGACGAGATCCACCGCAAACCCCTGCAGCCGCCCATCTTCCACGAACGTGAACGGTCCGGGCAGATGGGCCAGAAAGACGATTTCCCCGGTGTCGGCCGGTCCGGCCCGCAACGGCATTGCCAGCGCAGCCAGCAGCAGCCAGATGCCGGCGCCGGTCATCCATCCTTTGCCTCTCCTGCGCATCTCTCCCCCCGGTCCCTGATTCCACCATCCAACAGGTGAAGATTCCTCTACAATTCTAGCAATTCACACCACAATGGACAAGATCCTCCCTGGAACGTTCACCAGCGCCCCATCTTCGTCCGATCAGGCCTCCTCACCCAGCCGGCATATTACACAAGCGATCTGCCGGAAGGGCCGAAAACACCACGCCTTGCTGCGTCACAACGCAAAAAGGATTCCTCGGAATATTTCAAATATGCCTGCGGACCTTTTTGCGCTGCTCCCTGCATTCATGGCATTTTCAGGCCGTTCGCGACGACCTTTGTGAACAGAGTGTTTCCAGGAAAACCGTGTACAGGTTCGGCAGGGTGCGTTTTTTCAAGGTAGTGATGTAGAAGGATCTTTTCAGGGTCATGCCCTGGATCCGGATCTTCTGCAATCGGCCGCACCGCAGCTCGTCCCGGATGGAGATTGAAGAAAGAATCGAGACCCCCAGGTCCTCCTTGATCGCCTCCTTGACAGCCGCGTTGGATCCCAGTACGGCGACGACGTTGAGCTGGTCGAGACCAAAGCCGTTCTTCAGACCATATTCCTCCAGGGTCTTTCTCGTACCCGAGCCCTGTTCCCGGAGCAGAAAAGGCAGTTCCGCAAGCTGCTGCAGCGAAACGGATGATGGCAGTTCCCTCCGGGCAGATGCCGCCAGGACCAGTTCATCCTCGACAAATGGGAAAAAATTCAGGCTAGTGGACGAGATCCTGGTGCCGACAATGCCGATGAGCAGATCATGGTTGAGAACCGAGTCGATGACCTCCCCGGAATCTGCTATCCGGATCTCAAAGGATATCTGCGAATGATCGGCCTTGAAGTTCGTGGCGATGCGGGGCAGGATGTATGCGCCGGGAATGGTGCTGGCACCCAGGATCAGCTCTCCCGAGACATTGTCGGCCTCGACCAGAAGTTCCTGCTCCAGCCGCCGGATATCCTCCAGGATGGCCATGGCCTTGGGAAAGAGGATCTCTGCATGCCGGGTGGGCTTGATGGAGCGGCCCAGGCGATCAAACAGTCTGCACTCCAGCCGCCGCTCCAGGGACCGGATCTGCTCGCTCACCGCCGGCTGACTGGTGGCGAGCTGCTCCGCGGCCCTGGTGAAACTGCCGCTCCGGTAGACCGTGACAAAAACTTTGAGTTGTCGCGTTTCTATGATGGATACCTCTCACGGTTGCGGACGGGTTCCCGGTCACCGGACCGGTTGCGCCACCTGACCCGGTTTTATCGCCAGGCGGAACCGCAACAAGCTGTTCCGGCTTTCTTTTTCGCCTCTATCCCGGCGAATCTCCTGGCAGGGAAAACTCCCGCTTCCAGACATTTTTTATTATTGACAGCCACTCCGTGGTCGTATTATAAATATCCAGTATAGGTGAACCGATATTGATAAATAAACCATATGAGAACGGAGCGCTATGCAAATCTTCAAAAAGAAAACACTGACCGGGCTTGCCCGGACCTGCGGTTGAGCCGCGAAAATCGGTCCGACGGCTCTGTCGGACGCGCTCGAGGGACTGCCGACACCGACCGATCCCAACCTGCTGGTGGGGATCGAGACAGCGGACGATGCGGCGGTATACCGGCTCACCGACGAGATCGCCATGATCAATACGGTCGATTTCATTACCCCGCCGGTGGATGATCCCTACTGGTTCGGCCAGATCTCGGCGGCCAACTCCATCTCGGACATCTACTCCATGGGCGGCCGGCCGCTCACGGCCCTCAACGTGGTGATGTTTCCCTCCAGGCAGCTCGACATGGGGTTGCTCAAGGAGATCCTGCGCGGCGGTCACGACAAGGTGGTGGAGGCCGGCGCCTGCCTGGTCGGCGGCCACACCGTGGATGATGAAGAGCCCAAGTACGGGCTCTCTGTCAGCGGCACCGTCCATCCGGACCGGATAATCACCAACGCCGGCGCCCGGCCCGGCGATGCCCTGGTCCTGACCAAGCCCCTGGGTTCGGGCGTACTCTTCAACGCGGTCCGCTCGGGCAGACTCGCCTTCACCGAGCTGGAGCGAGAGGTTCTGCCCATGCTGGCCGCGCTCAACGGCCCGGCCATGGAGGTGGCGCTGCGTTTTGATCTCCATGCCTGCACCGATGTCACCGGCTTCGGCATCCTGGGTCACCTGCTCGAGGTGGCCCATGGCTGTGACGCCAGGGTCACGGTAGAGTTCGACAAGCTCCCCTTCTACCCGTACGCCGCAGACATGTACCGCAGGGGCGAGACCACCGGCAGCAACCGGCCCAACCGGGACATGGTGGCCAGGCACAGGCTGGAGATAAGCCGCTCCCTGGATCCGGTGGAAGAGGAACTGCTCTATGATCCGCAGACCTCGGGCGGGCTGGTTCTCTCCGTGCCCGCTGAACAGGCAGACGACCTGGTCGCGGCCCTGCACGGGGCAGGCGTGTCCACGGCAGTCCGAATCGGCACGATCACCGACGAAGAGGTGGGACTGGCCCTGGTATAGGCATGATGCCGACCCTGCTCATCATCGGCGCACTGGGAGGCATCACCGGCTTCCTCTCCGGCCTGCTCGGCATCGGCGGCGGCATCATCATGGCGCCGCTGCTGCTCTACATACCACCACTGCTGGGCCAGCCCTCTTTCTCCATGCAGACCGTGGCGGGCCTGACCATAATCCAGGGCCTGGCCGCCTGCATCTCGGGCGGCCTCACCCACCGTAAGCACCATTTTCTCTCGGCCAGGCTCGTCACCTGGATGGGGTTCACCCTTTTCACCGCCTCCTTTGCCGGCGGCGTCAGCGCACGCCATACCGACAACAACCTCCTGCTGCTGGTGTTTGCCCTCATGGCGCTCATCGCCGCGGTCCTGATTATCCTGCCCGGAAAACAGGAAGAGGAGTATCCCGAGGCAGGGAACCTCACCTTCAGCCGGTCGCGGGCCGTCCTGGTATCGGTGGTGGTGGGTTTCTTCGGCGGCCTGGTCGGCCAGGGCGGATCCTTCATCCTCATCCCCCTGATGACCCTGTACGTGAAGGTTCCCACCCGCATAGCCATCGGCAGCAACCTGGCCATCGTCTTTCTCTCCACCCTGGCCGCCTTTCTCGGCAAGGCGATCACGGGCCAGGTCGCCTGGCCCTTCACCGTCCCCATTGTCCTCACCGTGGTGCCGGCCGCATTCCTGGGCGCCACCTTCAGCCAG
>DRKI01000181.1 GCA_011051875.1 Desulfobulbus sp.
GCCCATGGCGCCGGGAAACTCGAGCCGGATGATGCCGCGGCCGGAAAAGAGGCCGGTGGTGGCCAGTCCCATGGCGATGATGACCAGGTCGGCGAGAATGAGGATCCCGTGCGAGGCCAGGGAAAAGACCGGCGTCCTGTTAAGAAGGGCACCCACCCAGCCGGCCACGGCACCGATGAAGGTGTAGGTGGCGATGCGGCCGAGGTTGTAGAAGAGATGGAAAACAATACCCTGGCGCAGGCCGCGGCCGCGCAGGGACAGGGCCGCCACCACCGGGCCGCACATGCCGATGCAGTGGCCCGATCCGAGAAAGGCGGTGCTGAGCGCAATGCTGTAGACCGGATCAATCATCCCCGTCATCCTCGAGCATCCGGTACTTGGGCCGTTCGATGTCGTCGAACTCGCCCTTTTTCGCCGCCCACAGGAAGACCAGCCAGGCGCCGATTCCCAGGAAGAGCGAGAGCAGCAGAAGGATGATAATGGACTTGAACATGGTTCAGTCTCCTTTGAATCGCCGCAGGCGCAGCGAGTTGGCCACCACCAGCACCGAGCTGGCCGCCATGGCCGTGGCGGCCCAGACCGGGGCCAGCCGGCCGCTGGCGGCCAGGGGCAGGGCCACCAGGTTATAGGTAAAGGCCCAGAACAGGTTCAGGCGGATGATGCGCAGGGTGCGGCGCGCCAGCAGCAGGGCCGGCGGCAGTTGCTCCATGTGGTCATGGACCAGGACCAGGTCCGAGGTGGCCAGGGCCATGTCGGTGCCGCTGCCCATGGCGCATCCTACGGCGGCCTCGGACAGGGCCGGAGCATCGTTGACCCCGTCGCCCACCATCAATACTCTCTCCCCTTCCTCCTGCATGGTCCGGATCCGGGCCGCCTTGTCTTCCGGGGCCATGTCGGCCGCATACTCGAGTATCCCGGTTTCCTGGGCGATTCCTGCCGCGGCCCTGGCATGGTCGCCGGTGAGGAGCAGGGTGCGCAGCCCCATCCGGTCCAGCCGTTGAATCACTGCCGGCGCTTCGGGGCGGGGCCGGGTGTCCAGGAGCAGGCATCCCATGTAGGTTCCGGCCAGGGCCACGTATACCTCGGTGAAACGCGTCTTCTCATTTTGCGGCAGCCGGACGCGGTGCATGGTCATCAGTTCCCGGCTGCCGGCCAGGAGCGGGCCCCCGTCCGTCTCCAGGCGCACGCCCCGGCCCGGGATGTAGGTGGAGCCGTCTGCCCGGCAGCGGATCCCCTCCTGCCGGGCCCGGGCCAGGATACCGCGGGCAATGGGGTGGGAAGAGCCTGCCTCGGCCTTGGCCGCCAGGGCCAGCAGCCGCCGGGTGCTGACCTGGAAGGGCACGATCCGCACCACCTGCGGATCCCCTACGGTGAGGGTCCCGGTCTTGTCAAAGGCCGCCACCGTAAGCCGGGCCGTGGCCTCCAGGGTGTCGCCGCCCCGGAACAGGATGCCCCGGCCGGCCCCCACGCCGGTGGCGACCAGGATGGCGGTGGGGGTGGCCAGGCCGAGGGCGCAGGGACAGGCGACCACCAGCACCGAGACCGCGTGCAGCAGCGGCCGGACCGGTTCGTGGAGTACCGAGAACCAGTAGATGCCGGTGCCGGCGGCGATGAGGATGACCACGGGCACGAACAGCGAGGCCACCCGGTCGGCCAATCCCTGCACCGGCGCCTTCCTGTTCTGCGCCTCCTGCGCCATGCGGGCGATGCGGGCCATGAACGAGCGCGTCGCCGGCCGCACGACCCTGGCCCGGACAGCGGTGGCGATGTTCAGCGCCCCGGAGAGAACGGTATCGCCCCGGTTTTTCCGCACCGGTGCGGACTCGCCGGTGAGGACCGATTCGTCGACCTCGGTGCCGTGATCGAGCAGGAGTGCGTCCACGGGAAACCGTTCCCCGGGCCGCACCTGGATAACATCGTCCCGGCGCAGGGCGCTGCTCTCCACCGGCACCTGTTCGTCGCCCCGCACCAGCCGGGCGGTGTCGGGCGCAAGGCGGAGCAGTGAATCTATGCCGGCCATGGCCCGGCGACGGGCGCCGTTCTCCAGCAGCCGGCCGAGCAGGATCAGGGTGATGACCATGGCCGAGGTCTCGAAGTAGACCTCGCCACCGGCAACCAGGGCGCCGAGGCTGTAGAGGTAGGCGGTGAGCACGCCCAGGGCGATGAGCAGGTCCATGTTCGGGGCCAGGTTGCGCACGCTGCGCCAGGCGCCACGGAGAAAGGGGGCACCGGAGAAGAAGACCACCGGCGTGGCCACCAGGCCGGCAAAACCCTGCATCACCTGCCGGGTCGCCGGGTCCATGCCCCGGAAATAGCCGCCATAGAGGGCTATGGAGTAGCCCATGAGCTGCAGGGAGAGAAAGGCGGCGGTGACAAAGCGGATGAGCAGGGCCTTCCACTCCTGTTCCTGCATGGCCCGGACGGCGTTCTCGCTGTAGGGCCTGGGCGCATAGCCAAGGGTGGCAATGGCGGCAAAGATCTGGCCCGGTGTAACCAGGTCCGGGTCAAAGCGCACCTGGCCGCGATGGGTGGAATAGTTGATGGTGGCGGAGCTGATGCCCGGGGTCCGGGCAAGCAGGGTCTCGATGAGCCAGATGCAGGCGGCGCAGCGGATACCGGAGACCAGCAGGGTGATCTCCCGTTCTCCGTCCCGCTCCCTGGTCAGGGAGTCGAGGTATTCGTCGCTGTAGGCAGTGGAAAAGGCGCCGTCCGGTGTTCCGGGCTCATCCCAGCGCCGTTTGTCGTAAAAGGCGGCAAGACCGGCGCCCCTGATCACGGCATGGGCCCCCCGGCATCCCTGGCAGCAGAAGTGGAGTTCCCTGCCATCCACCCGCTCGACGATCCGCTCCCCGTCCCCGATGGGCAGATTGCAGTGGCTGCAGGTGGCGGGACGGTCCATGGCCGGATGGGTTCTGGTTCAGGGATTGAGGAGAAGGTGCCGGTTGAGGCGGGCGCCGTTGCGCTCCACTTCCAGCCGGGCCTGGATGGCACCGCTGATCCCTTGCTCCAGGGTGACCAGGTAGTGGCCGGGTTCGGTCTCTGCCAGCGGCAGGTAGACATTTTCGGCCCTTCCCGGAATGGCCAGGTAGAGGGAGCCGCGGGCGCCGGTAATGGCGCGGCCATCGTGGTCGCTGAGGCGGAAGACGAGCCTGCGGCCGTCCAGGGTGGTGTCCAGGTTCCAGCCCAGGACCTCGGCGGCCCTGCGCTCCACCTCGGTGGAGGTGTACCTGAGTCCCTTGCTGTAGTAGTCGGCATCGGTCACCTGGCTGCCGAGGCCGGCGGCCCGGTGGGCGGCCCAGCCGGAAAAGACCAGGAATGCCCCGATCAGGAGCAGGATCATGGGGGGATAGATATTGGTTTTCATGATGTTCACACCCCTGTTGCAGTGAGAGGATCCCGGCCGGAGCAGGGAGTACGGGCCGGATGGCCGACCATACCATGTTCCGTGCCAGGCGTCATGGGATGGTTCGGGTCGGCGGTGACAGCCGGATCCTGGCCGCGGCCACCTGCCGGCCGGTGTTGTCCATGAGGGTGAAGCGGACGGCATCGTTGCCATGGGGCGGCACAATGAGCACAAAGTCCAACCGCCGATTCTCGCCGGCGGCCAGCCTGGCCCGGACCTGGCCCTTGAGCTGCAGGGTGGCGCCGGTGGCGGCGTCGCTGGCATGGATGGTATAGACCGCCTGCCGCCTGGAGCGGTTGTTGACCCAGGCGTTGAAAAAGACACCGGCCCGGCCGTCGGCCAGCGGCCGCCGGGATACGGTATGCGAGACCGCGATCTTGAGGGAGGCCACGGGCCGGTTGTGCAGCAGGTTCACCAGGAGCAGCAGCAGGCCGAGCAGGGCTGCGGCCGGCAGCAGGACGCGCACGTCCAGCAGGACCCGGACTCCCCTGTCCCGGAGGCCGAAGGTGTAGCGGATGAGCCCGGCCCTGTTCCGGGGCGCCATGATCCGGCGGCAGGCGTCCAGGCAGCGGGCGCAGCTGATGCATTCCACCTGCAGTCCCTGGCGGATGTCGATCTCCATGGGACAGGCGCGGACACAGGCACCGCAATCGATGCATTCCTGCCGGACAGCGGGCGGCAGCTGCAGGGTCAGGGTCACCGGGCTGACCAGGGCGGTCTGGATGCGGCCGTAGGGACAGAATTCCCGGCACAGCAGCCGCCGGACCAGGGCCAGGTCGAGATAGACCAGGAGCGTGACCAGGAGCAGGGTGCCCCATGCCGCGCCGGGAAGATCCAGGGCTGCGAGGCGGGAGAAAAACTCCCGGGGCGCGATGAAATAGCAGAGCAGGCCCGATGCCGTGGCCATGGCGATGGCCAGGAAGACCGGCTGCAGCAGGAATGTCCGGGCCAGGGGCCCGTGCAGCCGGTTGCTGCGTACCCTGAGACCGAGGCGCCCGGCCAGCCATTCGGCCAGGTCGGACAGGATTGTCTGCGGGCAGAACCAGCCGCACCAGGCCCTGCCCAGGATCACGGTCACCAGGAGAAAGGTGAGGACAAAGAGCAGGATTCCGAGCAGAACCAGGTAGAGTTCCTCGATCCGCAGGACCTGGCCGAACAGGTAGAGCCGCAGGCCCGGAATGTCGATGCGAACCAGGCTCCCGCCGGCCACCTCCAGCCAGGGCAGGAGCAGGAAGACCAGGCCGAGGAGCCACTGCAGTCCTGTTCGCCAGGGGCCTATCAGTCGCAAGGTTTTTTGGCCCCGGAAAGAGCCGTCTGCCACGGTGTGGATGGCTATTGTTGCGGGCCCCGGGCCATGGCCGCTGCCGCCCGCTCCTGGTGGGCCTTCATCTTGGCCTGGAACTCGTCGTGCGAGCTCCAGCCGCTGAGCAGGTAGTAGGCCATGAACAGGACCGCCCAGACGATGAGGCCGTAATAGAGAATGTTGAAATAGACCGGCGGCCTGTTCTCCCTGTTTTCCCGGATTCCGTCAAAGGGTTTGTCCTGGATCTCGCCGTGGGTATTTTCTTGCGTTGTCATGGAAGTCTCTCCCTTGCAGTTAATCGTCGTCTTCAAGCATCCGGTACTTGGCGATCTCGCCTTCCTTTCTGCGCTTTTTGCTGTAGGTGCGCAGAACGATCAGGGCAAAGACCACAAAGAGGCCGAAGGTGACGCCGAGATAGAGTATCGATGCCAGGTCCATTTAGTGATCTTCTCCCTGTGCATGGTACTTGATGAAGTTGACCAGTTTCCAGTCCTTGTCCGCGCCGAGGCTGGAAAAGGCGGGCATGCCGTTGTCGGGAATACCCTTGTAGATGATCTCGAAGAGCTCGTTTTCTTCATAGGCGCTGCCATCCAGCTCCGGCCCGATGTCCCCTTCCATGTTCTTGCCGTGGCAGGCGGCGCAGTTGTCCTCGTAGAGCCGCTTCCAATGTTCCACGGTTGCACGTTCAGCACCGGCGTAGGGGTTCTTCAGCTCGCCGACAATGGTGGTGGTACTTGCCTTTTGCCACGGAATCCCGGTGCCGAGCTTCTGCATATAGGCGACAATGGCGTCCATCTCGGTCTTGCCGGCCAGCCCCTGGATCTCTTCCTCGGTATAGGGGAATCCGAGCACATCCATCTTATGGCGGATCTCCTGCGGATCGAGCTTGTTGTCCGCCAGCCAGGCGTAGGCGGGCATGTTGGTGCGCGGCACCATGGAGCGCGGCGAGGCCATGTGCTTGTAGTGCCACTCGTCTGGGTACTTGCCGCCGATGCGGGCAAGGTCGGGTCCGGTTCGCTTGGAGCCCCAGAGAAAGGGCCGGTCGTAGACGAACTCGCCGCTCTTGGAGTAGTCGCCGTAGCGCAGGACCTCGGCCACCAGGGGACGCACGGTCTGGGTATGGCAGTTGTTGCATCCCTCGCGGATATAGATGTCACGTCCCTCCTGCTGCAGGGCAGTGTAGGGGCTGACCGTCTCGATCCGGTCCGCCTCGGTATTGACCCAGGCAAAGGGCAGCACCATGGTGATCAGGGTGCCGACAAGGATGGCGCCGGTGGCCATAAGCATGAACAGAATCGGTTTCTTTTCCCACATGATCAGGCCCTCCCCTCGGCTGCAACGGTTGCGACGGCCGCGTTCTCACCCCTGCGCACCGTCATGACGATGTTGTAGATGAAGACGATGATTCCGGCCAGGTAGACCAGGCCGCCCGCGGCCCGGATCCACCAGTAGGGATACATCTCGACCATGGTCTCCATGAAGGTGTAGGTCAGGCTGCCGTCCGGGTTCATGGCGGTCCACATCCCGGCCTGCAGGACCCCGGCGATCCAGAGCGAGATCGACCACATGAGCTGGCC
>DRKI01000182.1 GCA_011051875.1 Desulfobulbus sp.
AAAACATCTGCAACGAGGCCGCCATCCAGGCCCTGCGCAAGAACCGCGACAAGGTGACCATGAAGGACTTCGAGGCGGCCATCGACCGGATCATCGCCGGCCCGGAGAAGAAACACCGGGCCCTCAACCCGGCGGAGAAGAAGCGGGTGGCCTTTCACGAATCGGGCCATGCCCTGGTGGCCGAGACCGTGCCCACGGGGGAGCCGGTGCACAAGGTCTCCATCATCCCCAGGGGCGTCGCCGCCCTGGGCTACACCCTGCAACTGCCGGTGGACGAGAAGTTCCTCTCCACCGAGGAGGAACTCAAGGACCAGGTGGCCATCCTGCTCGGCGGCCGGGTGGCCGAGGAGATCGTGTTTAACAACATCTCCAGCGGCGCCTCCAATGACCTGGAGCGGGCCTCGGCCATTGTCCGGTCCATGGTGACCCAGCTCGGTATGAGCAAGCGGCTGGGCCCCCTGACCTACGGCAAGCGCCAGGAGCTTGAGTTCCTCGGCGTCCAGGGCCAGGAGGAGCGCAACTACAGCGAGGAGACCGCGCGCCTCATCGACGAGGAGTGCAAGCACCTGGTGGAGGAGGGCCACAGACGGGCCACCGAGATCCTGACCGCCAACCGGGAGATCCTGGAAAAACTGGCCGCCCGGCTGGAGGAGAAGGAGGTGCTCAGCGGCGAGGAGGTCGAGGAGATCGTCAAGGCCGGCAAAGAGCCGCAGCCGGCCTGATCATCCGGCCGCATTCATTGTTCCCGGAGGGGAGCCGTCATGGGCGACGGCTCCCCTGTCTGACGGCGCCCCTTTCTTTTTGCCGCACCGGCAGCGGTGGGAGCTCAATACATTCGGCGCCTGAACAGCAGGGCGGCCATGGTCAGGGTGACCAGGCCGATGATGGCCATGGGCCAGTACTGGGACCAGAGCAGGTCAAAGGAGGCGCCCTGGAGGAAGACGGCGCGGACGATGATCAGGAAATAGCGCATGGGATTGAGATAGGTGAGCCACTGCACCAGCTGCGGCATGTTCTCCAGCGGCGTGGCGAACCCGGACAGGATCACCGCCGGCACCAGGAAGAGAAAGGCGCCCATCAGTCCCTGCTGCTGGGTCACGGAGAGGGCCGAGATCATGAGCCCGATACCGATTGCCGAGAGGAGGAAGATGAACAGGCCCAGGTAGAGGGCCGGCAGGCTGCCCCGCAGGGGGACGTGGAACCAGAAGACCACCATCAGGATCACCACCGTGGCCTCGGCCACGCCGATGATCAGGCCGGGCAGGGACTTGCCGACCAGGATCTCGAAGGGGGTGAGCGGCGTGACCAGGAGCTGGTCAAAGGTGCCGGCCTCCCGCTCCCGGGCCACGGACAGGGCCGTCACCTCCAGGGTGACGACCAGGTTGAGCAGGGCCACGATGCCGATGACGATGAACCAGTGCGAGTCCAGGGTCCGGTTGAACCAGGCCCGCTGCAGCAGCACCGCCGGCGGCCCGGCGGCGCCATGCTCCCGGTTCCACTGTTCGTTGAAGGCCATGACAATGGACTGCACGTAGTTGAGCGCGATCATGGCGGTATTGGAGTTGCGGCCGTCCAGGATCACCTGCAGCTCCGTGCCCCTGCCCCGGCGCAGATCAGCGGAAAAGTCGGGGCCCAGGTGCAGCACCAGCAGGACCCGGCCCCGGTTGATGAGCGGCGCCACCTCGCCGTCGGAGTGGATCACCGCGTAGCGTTCAAACACGGTCGATCCTTCGAACCCGGCCAGGAGCCGGCGGGAATCCAGGCCGCGATCCTCATTGTAGACCGCGTAGGGGACGTGGTTGAGGTCAAAGCTGGCCGCATAGCCGAAGATGATGATCTGGGCCACCGGCGGCACCACGATCACCATCCTGCTCTTCTTGTCCCGGAGCAGGGTCACGAACTCCTTGATCATCAGGGCAAATATCCTGCGCAGCATCCGTCTCTACCTCAGCCTCTTGTGTGATTTCTTCCTGATGATGAACAGCAGAACCGCGCACATCACGGCCAGCCAGCCGCAGTTGACGAAGAAGATGGACCAGATGTCGCCGGCCAGGAAGATCGACTGCAGGATGGCGACGAAATAGGTGGCCGGCACGATGCGGGTGACCGCCCGGATGACGACCGGCATGGACCCGATGTCAAAGATGAATCCCGACAGGATGAAGGCCGGCAGGAAGGTCACCACGATGGCCATCTGGCCGGCCACGAACTGGCTGTCCGCCACCGTGGATATGAGCAGGCCCATGGCGATGGTGGTGAGCATGAACAGGGCCGAGGCGGCGAACAGGGCCGGCAGGGATCCGTGCAGCGGCACGGCGAAGAGGAAGATGGCCATGACCACGGAGAGCGCCATGCCGCCCATACCGAGGATAAAATACGGAATGATCTTGCCGAGCAGGATCTCGTAGATGGAGACCGGCGTCACCATCAGGGCCTCCATGGTGCCGCGCTCCCATTCCCTGGCCACCACCATGGAGGTGAGCATGGCGCCGATCAGGGTCATGATGACCGCGATCAGGCCCGGTACCAGGTAGTCGCGGCTGCGCACCGCCGGGTTGAACCAGATGCGGAACTTCACCCGGACCGGGATCCGGAAGTCCAGGCCCCTGGCATCGCTGATCCGGGCGAGCCACTGCTGCCAGACCCCGCCGATGTAGCCCTCGATCAGGCGGGCCTTGTTGGCGTCCACCCCGTTGATGATCACCCCGACCGGCGCTCCGCCCCTGGCGAGCAGGTCACGGGAGAAGTCCTCCCGCAGCCAGACAATGGCATCCACCTGCCTGCGCATCATGGCCTCTTCGGCCTCCTGGATGGAGGGGATGGTGACCGGCGCAAAGTACTCGGACCGTTTGAAACCGCTGACCAGGCTCATGGCCAGGGGATCGGGAGCATCGACCACCACGGCGAGACCGATGTCGCGGGCGTCGAGGGAGACGCCGTAGCCGAAGATCAGGAGCAGCAACACGGGCAGGAAAAAGGCGATGCCGATGCTGGAGGGATCGCGGATGATCTGCAGGCTCTCCTTGCGGACCAGGCCCAGCAGGCGCATGGCGCTGAACAGGCGGTACCGGCGGTTCTGCCTCTTCATCAGGCCGCCTCGCGCTGCTCGTGGTTGCTGATCAGGGCGATGAAGGCGTCCTCCATGGTCGGCTCGGCCATCCCCCTGCCTGCGGCGTCCCGCTTGAGCTGCTCCGGGTCGCCGCTGGCCAGGACCTCGCCCTGGGCCATGATCACCAGCCGGTCGCAGTACTCGGCCTCCTCCATGAAGTGGGTGGTGACCAGTACCGTGACCCCGGCCTCGGCCAGGGCGTTGATGTGGCGCCAGAACTCGCGCCGCGCCAGAGGATCGACACCCGAGGTCGGTTCGTCCAGGAAAAGAATCTCCGGCTCGTGCATGAGGGCCGCGGCCAGGGCCAGCCGCTGCTTGAAGCCGAGAGGCAGGTTCCCGCTGATGACATTGCGCAGGGGCCCCAGCTCGAAGGACTCCAGGACCCAGTCGATCCGCTGCCGCTGGCGCCTGCCGCTCAGGGAGTAGGCGCTGCCGAAAAAGCGCAGGTTCTGGAGCACGGTCAAGCCGCTGTAGAGCGAAAACTTCTGCGCCATGTAGCCGATCCTGGCCCTGGCCCGGGCCCGGGCGGTATGCAGGTCCCGGCCCGCCACCCGCAGGGTGCCGCCCGTGGCCGGTAGCAGGCCGCAGAGCATGCGGAAGGTGGTGGACTTGCCGGCCCCGTTGGCGCCGAGCAGGCCGAAGATCTCGCCCCGCCGCACCGTGAAACTCAGGTTCTTCACGGCGTAGAAGGAACCGAACCGCCGCTCCAGGTCACGGACCACGATCACCTCTTCCCCGTCCGAAGATGGGACCCGCGCCGGGCGGATGATCCTGGCCGCCGTATCCCGGCCGCTCTCCCGCAGCCGCTGCCGGAGGAGGTAGATGAAGGTGTCCTCGAACCGGGGCGGCACAGCGGTGACGGCCAGCGGCCTGCCCGCGACGCCGAACCGTTCCTGCACCGCAACCTCGTCCATGGCCTCCTCCGTGACCAGGCGGACCCGGTCGCCGACGATGATGGCGTCGATCACTCCCCTGCTCCGGCTGAGCCGTTCCTGGAGCCTTCTCCGGTTCTCGCGCTCGCCAAGGACCAGGAAACAGTGGCCGGCGAGCCGGTCGCTGAAGGCCTGCGGCCGGTCCTGGCCAAGCAGGACCCCCTCGTGCATGAGCACCACCTCCTGGCACCGCTCGGCCT
>DRKI01000183.1 GCA_011051875.1 Desulfobulbus sp.
ATTTTTGTCGGCCCCTGCTCCGGGTAGGCGGCCGCCCTGGAATGTCGACAATGGAACAAAAAGGTATAATGGTGACATTTGTGTCGTGCCGTGTTGGCGGGAAAAACAGCAGGTCAGGATGATACTTTCCTGGTCCACCAGGGACCACGGCGGGATGGGTCGAGGGAAGGGATGCGAGTCGTGCTGTTTTCCAGGGAGGAATGCAGGGGGCCGGGATGCACGGGAACCCGGCAGAGCCGGACCATCTTTTCAGGCCAGCAGCAACAACCAGTGATAATAGCCGCAGGCGACACGACTGCGCGGGCGATTTTCGGATACACGTCTCCATTCGCCGTGTCTTTGTTGCAAGATCGTCCGTTGCAGGTCCGGGGTCCATCCCGGTCGGCCCCCGTGCCGGGCCAGGGGCGCGATCCTGCGCCAATGGCCTGCGAATGAGGCGGTCATGGCGGTGGCCGGCAAGGGCGCTGCGACTGTCAGCAGGGAGGTGGCAACTCCGCCTGGCGGCAGGCAAGTCGCAGGAGCTGCTCCTCGTCCACTGACTCACCCAGGGCCCGCACCGAGGAGACCAGGCGCCGGAGCTGCTGTTCGCTCAGGTTCACCCCCCGCCGGGCCAGTTGCAGGTGGATGGCCCGGGTCCCTGTCTTGAGGCCGAAGAGGAGTTGCCTCCGGGCCCCGACGCGGCAGGGATCATACGGCTCGTAGGTCATCGGGTTGACTGCCAGGCCGTGCTGGTGCAGGCCGGTTTCGCAGGTGAAGAGGCTGGATCCGACCAGGGGGTGATTGCCGGCAATGGTCATTCCGGCGGCCGCTGCCACCCGGCGGCACAGTCCCGGCAGCAGGTCGGTCCGGTAGCGGCTGCAGTCCCGCTGCAGGGCAAGGAAGCCGATCACTTCCTCGAGGCGGCAGTTGCCGGCCCGTTCACCGATGCCGAGCACCGTGGCGTCGAGCCAGTCGGCGCCCGCCTCCAGGGCGGCGACGGAGTTTGCCGTTGCCATGCCGAAATCGTTGTGGCAGTGGACGCCGATGGCAATGCGCACGCTGTTGCCCAGCCGCCGGACAAGGGCGGTGATGGCGGCCGGGGAACAGATCCCCACCGTATCGGCCAGGCGCACCCGGAAGGCACCGGCCTGTTCCGCAATCCCTGCCACCTGGACAAGAAATTCAGGATCTGCCCGGCTGCCATCCTCCAGCCCTGCCGCCACCCGGGGAATACCCAGGTCAAGGGCCTGGCGGATGGATGCCGCAACCGTCTCCCGTACCCAGGCCCGGTCCTTTTGCAGCCGCTGGCTGATATGCAGGTCCGAGACCGGCACGGAGAGAGAGAGGACATCGGGCCGGCAGCGGGCGGCAAAACGGATGTCCTCCGGTCGGCAGCGGCTCCACAGCCCCAGCCGGCACCGCTCTCCGGCCAGTTGCCGGGCCTCGCTGACAAGATCCGGCAGGTGGTTGTAACCGGGAGCGGCGATGCCCAGTTCGATCTCCTCGACGCCTATACGCGCCAGGGTCCTGACCAGGGCCGTTCTCTGCTGCCTGCTGAACCTCACGCCCGGCGCCTGTTCCCCTTCGCGCAGGGTGGAGTCGATGATTCCTGCAAAAGTGTTCATTGTTCGTTCTTCTCCGATCGGGCTGTTCGGGCCGGTCCCGCCTTTGCAGTATCACTCTGCAGTGTTGCGTCCAGGTGTTCTGTTGCCATTGCTGGTTGTGGCCGCACTGCACACATCTCTTCTATCACCATCCTTTCATGATCTGTGCCGTACTGCCCGGTCAGGCTCCCCCAGCCGGTCTCCCGCCCCTGTCGGCCGTACTGGCCGGTTCCACGCACTGGGCGCCATTCAGTGTGTAACATTTCTGTAAAAAATAAAATAATGATGTATGTATTCTTGACATTATTGTTGTTTTCTTTCTGCCCCCGGGCTGTTCCCGGGTCCATGGGAGGCTGGAAAAGGGGCTGCCTGTCCTGTCCCCTGCCGCTGCCAGGACCCTGGTCCGGCCTTTGCGCCGGCCTTGACCGGGGCCGGCCGGGTTGCACTATCATTTTGATCTGGTGATATTTTAGACAGATGCGGATACAGCGGCCTCCGGGAAGCCACTCTGACAGGGCAGGGGCGGACAACAAAAGCTACCGGCGCGGGAGGAGAAAAAAGGGTCCGGGAATGTATCTTGCAATTCCTTGTCAAGAACCAGGTGAGAAAACCATCTCTGCCGGGACAACCCGAACCTGACAGTATACAGGATATGAAAACAGCGACAACTTCCCACGCCCGGGAACGATCCGCCACGGCAACGCTTGAGCTCAAGGCCCTCTACCGCATCGTGCAGCTCATCGGTTCGGCGGTGCATCTCGATACCGCCCTGTCGGCGATCCTCAAGGTGCTCCACGATACGCTGCGCATGGAACGGGCGACCCTGGCCCTGCTCGACGAGGAGAACCGGCACCTGACCATCCGCGCCTCCTACGGTCTCAGCGTGGAAGAGGAGCAGCGAGGGGTATACGGCCTGGACGAGGGGGTCTACGGCCAGGTCTTCAGCACGGTCTCGCCCTTTATCGTCCCCGATGTCTCCAGCGAACCCCTGTTCCTGAACCGTACCGGTGCCCGCACCGACTACAGCAAGAAGACCATTACCTTCATCGGTGTGCCCGTGGTCCTGGGCGAGGTGCCGGTGGGGGTGCTCAGCGTGGACCGGCTCTTTGGCCTCGATATCTCCTTCAAGGAGGATGTCCGGTTCCTGACCGTGGTCGCGACCCTGATCGCCCAGTTCCTGAGCCTGAACCAGGCCATCCGCAAGGACCGGCAGAAGCTGGTCCAGGAAAACCGGAGCCTCAGGGCCCAGCTCCACGACCGCCATCGCCGGCATTTCATCATCGGCCATTCCAAGCCCATGCAGGAGGTGTTCTGGTCCATCGAGCGGGTGGCGCCCAGCCGGGCCACGGTCCTGCTGCTCGGCGAGTCCGGCACGGGCAAGGAGCTGGTGGCCAGGGCCATCCACGAGGCCGGACCGAGGCGGAGCAGGCCCTTTGTCAAGATCAACTGCGCCGCCCTGCCGGAGACCCTGCTCGAGAGTGAACTGTTCGGCCACGAGAAGGGGGCCTTTACCGGGGCTGGAACAACCAGGGTGGGGCGCTTTGAGCTGGCCGACAAGGGCACCCTGTTCCTGGACGAAATCGGCGAGATGCCCATGTCCCTGCAGGCCAAGCTGCTGCGGGTCCTGCAGGAACAGCAGTTCGAGCGCCTTGGCTCCAGCAGGACCATGACCGTGGACGTCCGCATCGTGGCTGCCACCAATGTCAGCCTGGAGGAGGCCGTGGCCGAGGGACGGTTCAGAAACGACCTCTACTACCGGCTCAACGTGGTGCCCATCGTCCTGCCACCCCTGCGCGCCCGACGCGAGGATATTCCGCTCCTGCTCGACCATTTCCTGGGTATCAGCAACAAGCGCAACAGCAAGAAGATCCACATGACACGGGATTTTCTCGATTGTCTCACCGCCTACGACTGGCCGGGCAACGTGCGCGAACTGCAGAACCTGGTGGAACGGCTGGTCATCCTGGCAACCGACGACGTGCTGCGCAAGGAGGACCTGCCGGAGCATTTTTTTCGCGGTCGCACAGAGATGCCAGCCAATCGGATCCCTGCCGGCGCTGCTGCCCCGGTCCCCGCCGCCCAGGCGGAAATGGAGATCGGCAACGGGCAGGCGTGGCCAGGAAAGGTGCCGAAATCCCTGGAGGAGATCGAACGCGAGCAGGTCAAGGCGGCCCTGATCCGCAACGGCTGGGTCCAGGCCAGGGCGGCCCGCGAACTCGGTCTCACCCAGCGCCAGATCGGCTACCGGATGAAGAAGTTCAACCTCAAGCGCCCGGAGTATCGCTGAGTTTCCCGATTCCCCGGCCCGCATGTTTCACCAAGGTCGTTGCGAAAGGTCTGAACATGCCATGAATACGGGGCACAAAGCGAAAAGGTCCGTAGACATATCGAAATATGTCGAGGAATCCTTTTTGTGCCGTGACGCAGCAGGCATGGTCTGTTCGGGCCTTGCAGCAGATCGCCTGTGAAATATGCGGGTTGGGCCAGGCCGTCGTCCTGCTTTACTCTCGTGGCAGCGCTCAGCAGTCTCACGCAGGGATGCTGCCTGTTTTTCATGGGGTGTTGTGGGCTGGACAGGGACTATCCGGATCCAGCCTGCGGGCGTATCCGGGAGTTTGTGGAGAGCCGGATCACCGGCAGGGAATGCGCCAGCTCCCCAAGGTGACCTTCTTCTTCAGCCAGTCGAAATTCATGGTATTGGCGCGGGGGCAAAATGTGCCGGTCTCACCGGAATATTCCACGCCGAACACGGCTTTTCCTGCCTGAACAAAAGGGAGCAGGGCATCACATTCGTCAAACTGGAAGCATTGTTCATTTAAGGCCCAGTCAAAGTCGCCGACCAGGGAGGCTACCTGGCCAAGATTATTTTTCAGGCCTATGGAGAGGCCGCGCTCATGGGCCATGGCCGCCAGCCAGCGGTTGAAACGCAGCTGGTCGGTTGCAGAAAGCGGGAATCCGGTGTCGTTTGTGTACCCATCAACATTATCCGGCTCCACACCATCGCATTTCTTGCTTACCGCCAGGTCAAGGCGTGCCTTGAGGATTGGTGCAAGCAGGTCGGTCCGCCTGATATCAACCCACCTTTCCCCTGGCCAGCCATCGAGATCCCTGCCCAGAATCTCCCCCGGGTATCTGTCCGCATCGGGTCGCCAGTTTTCGTAACTCCCTGCACTGAAGTAACAGATCACTGTGCGGCCCCTGGCGTGCAACCTGTCTATGACCTGTTGCGGGGTATCGAAAAGGTCGATGTCAAACATTTCCGCATCAACCGAGGTGTCAATGACGCCGCTGAGCTGCCACTGCCAGCTCGTCCCCGGCCTGGGATGCCACCAGGAGGGACTGCCGGGCGGCCCGGTTGTGTCAGGCCGGTCCCTGGCGGCGAGAATGGGCGGCATGACCAGGAGCGGTGTGGCCTGGTCTGCCCCGGACAGAACCGGCAGTGCAACAATGAGCAGGATCATCCTGGCAAGGACGATGCTGAACCGGCCGCTGTTGGCGATGATCTTGTTCATGATCTCTTTCTGATTTCTTGAGTTCGCTGAAAGAACCGGCCAGGCCGGAAAAGGGCACGGCAATGGCGTGAAGGTCGCCGCATCCTCTGTCCCGTCTTTGCCGGGAAGGATGGGGGAACAGGGATGGAGGCAATATCACAGAAGACCTTCTCCGGAGATTATATACCATCCGGCGCTCGATGTACCGCGGAATCGCCCGGCGTGAAGGGAAATGGCGTTGCTGCGTCTCTGGCCCGTGATCTGTACCCGATCACTGGATATCCGATGACCCGGAATCAATACAGGACTTGTGAGCGGTCCCAGGTGTCACGGCTGTGCGTGATCGAATCTCACAGGTATACTCTCCCCCTATAGCGGGAGGTTCGAGCGCGTGCAGACGGGGTGGCCTGTGGCCGCTTGCCGTGATTTTCCCGGCCTTTGCCTGTTATGCCGGCAGCGATCCGGGCAGCATGGAGAGGCGGCCTTTTTTCAGGTCCGGCTCTGTTGCGGCGCCCCTGCGGAGGATGATGTGATGGTCTGCGAGCTGGCGTGCCTCGTCCGGGTCATGGGTGACCATGATGACGGCAAGCTGCAACCGCTCCTGGAGCCGCTTCAGCTCCATGCGCAGCCGGTGGCGGGTCTGGTTGTCCAGGGCCGAGAATGGCTCGTCCAGGAGCAGCACCTCCGGCCTGGTGGCCAGGGCCTGGGCAAGGGCGGCCCGCTGCCGTTCGCCGCCCGAGATCTCGTGCGGCCTGCTGGCTGCCAGGTGCCGGATGCGCAGCATGGCGAGTAGCTCGGCCACGCGCTGTGGATCCCTGCAGCCATAGGCCACATTCTTTTCCACGGTCAGGTGCGGAAAGAGGGTATGTTCCTGGAAGACGTAGCCCACCCTGCGCTGGCGCGCCTTGAGCAGGAGCCTGTCCGTGGCCTTGAACCAGTAGCGTTCCCGAAACCGGATATACCCGGCATCCGGGGGCTCGAGGCCGGCAAGGGCCCGGATGACAGTGGTCTTGCCCGACCCCGAGGGACCGGTCAGGACCAGCAGGTCCCCTGCCGGGCAGCGCAGCCTGACGTCGACGGTGAACCGGTCACGTTTCTTGATGATATGTGCCTCAAGCATGCTGGGAACTCCGCCTGTTGAGGTGATTGACCAGCAGGAGCACACTGTAGCTGATCGTCACCAGGATGAGGGAGAGGATTGCCGCCTCGCGGTAGCGCATGGCCTCGACATACTCGTAGATCGCGATGGAGGCCACCCGGGTGCGGCCCGGGATTGAGCCGCCCACCATCAGGATAACGCCGAACTCTCCCATGGTGTGGGCAAAGGCGAGCACGGCCGAGGCGGCAATGCCGCCGGTGGCATTGGGCAGGATCACCCGGAAAAAGACAGCCATGGGCGAACTGCCCAGGACATCGGCCATCTCCAGCAGCCTGCGGTCGATCTTCTCGAAGGCGGTCTTCAGTGGCTGCACGGCAAAGGGCAGGCTGTGGACCATGGCGGCCAGGACGATGCCGCCAAAGGTAAAGACCATGGTGGAGCCGGAAACCGCGGCCCATGCCCTGCCCACAGGGCCGTCCGGCCCCATGATGACCAGCAGGTAGAAACCGAGTACCGTGGGCGGCAGGACCAGGGGCAGGTTGACCAGGCTGTCGGCCAGGAACCTGCCCGGAAAACGGACAAAGACCAGCAGGGCGGCAAGCGGCATGGCCAGGAGAAGGAGAATGGTCGTGCTGATCAGGGACAGCTTTGCCGAAAGAAAGAGCGGGGTCAGGTCCATGGCATTCTCGCGGGTGTTTTATCTGAATTCGTAGCCGTACCGTTCCAGGATCGCCGTTGCCGCATTGCGGCGCAGGTAGCGGAGCAGGGCGCGGGCCGCGTCCCTGTCTGCCGAGTCCCTGACCACGCAGGCCGACTGGGCAACGGGCTGCGCAACCGGCACGGGAAGGAAACAGCCCTCGCTCCCCGTGGCGGCCAGCGAACCGGAGACAAAGGAGACACCTGTCGCGCCGATGGCCGCATACTGGAAACTCTGGCCCACGTTGGCGGCAAAGACCAGCCGGTCCCGGACCTGCTGCCAGAGGCCGGCGTCGACCAGGGCCTGCCGGGCCGATGCGCCATAGGGCGCAAGCTCCGGGTTGGGGATGCCGATCCCGTCCCTGCTGCCGGTGACGAGCCTTCTCCAGTCACCGGTCCCATCGCACAGGCCCCGGTCGCGGCTCCAGAGCACGACCCGGCCACGGACATAGACCCGGGGGCGTTCACAGTAGCCCTGCTGGTAGAGGAGTTCCGGCCTCCTGGTATCGGCGGAGAAGAACAGGGCAAAGGGGGCCCTGTTCATGATCTGGGCATAGAGCCGGCCCGAGGACGAGACCGTGGTCCGGACGGGAATGCCGGTCTCCCCGGTGAAGCGGGCACCGATCTCCTCCATGGCAGGGGCGAAGTTTGCCGCCACCGCCACCAGCAGGCCGGGGGCGGCACGGGCCGTGGTGGCGGAGAGGACAACGAGGATGCAGAATATCCGTGGGATCATGAGCTTTGCATCCAGTCCCGGTCCACGGCAATATCGCTGATCCGCCTGCTGCCGGTGACCACCGTGATCCCGCGCTGTTCCAGCTCCCGGCGCGGGCGGGCCCCGATGTGGCTGCAGTAGATGCGGGAGCAGTCGGCCAGGCTGTCGGCAAGGGCCGCGAACCGCTCTTCTGCAAATTCATGGTCTGCCTCCCCAACCGACCATGGCGTCACCTGGCGGATGGAGAGAAGGGTTCCCCCCTGTTCGGAAATGTCATAGATCAGGAAGCGGTCGGCGCGGCCAAAGTGTTCATTGACCGTCTCCCCGTCCGTGGATGCGATGGCAACAAGCATTTTTTTATTTCTCCCCGGTGCGTGTTTCCGCTGGTTCACGGCTCCCTGTCAGCCGCAGCCGCCCCCGCCGCCGGCGCAGGCGCCCTTGGCAGTACATTTGCGCATTCTCCCCTGCAGGGTGTTCAGGCCCCGGCCCGTGTAGACGGCCCGCAGACCCTGCTCGATGAACCCGGTCATGGTGATGGGCCGGATTCCTTTTTTCTTCAGGATCGAGCGCGGGCTCTCTCCGAGGTCACAGACCAACAGGGCCCTGCAGTCACCGAGGATCCTGCCGATGGTGTGCCAGCGGTTTGCGCCGCCGCCGGGAGGCGGGGCCTGCCGTTCCTCGACCAGGCTGTAGCCGCCGTCGCTGTCCTGCCGCCATACCTGGAACCGGGTCGCCTCGCCCAGGTGCTGGTTGACCAGCACGCCTTCCAGGGTGGCCACGGCCACGTAGGGCCGCGCGGTCTCCGCCGGCGCAGGCAGGCTGGCGCAGGCCGACAGGCAGCCGCGCATCTCCTCGGTGCGGTCCTCGTCCAGCAGGCCCACGGCGTCGGCCCGGCAACGGGTGCAGTGGCGCATCTGGGGCAGGTATTTCCCGGCCCGGTCGCGGATCTCTGCCATGACCCGGCGGGAGGGCTCGGCGATGTCTTCGAACACCGTGTCAGCATTGGGAAACATGGCCATGCAGTTGAGCAGGTCGGCTCCCAGCTCCTGCATGGCCCTGGCTACCTCCATGATGTGGTGGTCATTGATGCCGGGAATGACGATGGTGTTGATCTTGACCGTGATGCCATGTTTCTTGAGCGCTTCGATGGCGGCAACCTGCCGGGCGAGGAGCAGTTCCGCGCCCTGGACGCCCCGGTAGATGATCTTGCCGTCCCGGACCCAGGAATAGATCCCGGCCGTGACCTCCGGGTCGACCCCGTTCACGGTCACCGTGACATGGGAGACCCCGATCTCGGCCAGCTCCGGCACGTGCGGGGCCAGGTTCATGCCGTTGGAGGCCAGGCAGAGGATGGTGTCCGGGAATTTCTTCCGGATCAGCCGCATCGTCTCCAGGGTTTCCGCGGCATTGGCAAAGGGGTCGCCCGGCCCGGCAATGCCGGCCACCGAGATCCGGGGCTCCTTCTCCAGCACCCTGCCCATGTAGTGGAGGGCCTGGTCAGGGCTGAGGACCGTGCTGGTCACGCCGGGCCTGGACTCGTTGACACAGTCATACTTGCGGTTGCAGTAGTTGCACTGGATGTTGCACCTGGGCGCCACCGGCAGGTGGACCCGGCCGTAGCGGCCCTTGACCTTGGCATTGAAACAGGGGTGACGGTTGAAATCGATCCGGGATGTCATGGCTTCTCCTTGTCTGGGGCATGATCTGAAAAAGAATTACATGTATGCGTAGCCGACCGGCGAGTCGGCCTGTTTTTTTGCGATCAGGGCGTTGGCAATGGTGTCGAAGAGCTGCTGGGTGCCACGGTAGCCCAGGTGGAGGATGCGCTGGCCGCCCACCCGGTCGTGGATGGGAAAACCCACCCGGATCAGCGGGATACCGAGCTTCCGCGCCAGGGGATAGCCCTTGGAATGACCGACAATGAGATCCGGAGCAAGCTCTTGGGCCAACTCGCTGATCTCGAAGAAATCCATGCCCTCGTGGACCTGCGGCTGCTCCGGCAGCAGATCGCCGGTCACCGCGGCAATGGACGCGGCCAGGCGCCCCGAGGTGCCGCCCGAGGCGCAGAGCACGGGCCGGACGCCGGTCTCGGCCAGGAATGCGCACAACCCGACCACCAGGTCCTCCTCGCCGTAGATGATGGCCCGCTTGCCGAACAGGTACTTGTGGCCGTCCACGTAGGCGTCCACCAGGCGGCCCCGTTCCCCGCGAAAGACTGCCGGGACCGGCCGGCCGCTCAGCTCGGCGAGCAGATGAAAAAAACGGTCGCTCTCCCTGATGCCCATGGGCAGGCCGAGCCGGTGGTTGTCGATGCCGAACTTCTCCGCCAGGATGGCGCCGCCGCTCCCGTCGGCCATGGTGCGGCCGAACTCGATGGTGGCCCTGGAGCGGCCCATGGCCCGGATCCGGGCGAGCGGGGTGCCGCCGGCCGGGATCTTCCTGTATTCGCGCAGGGCCGGGCCATCCATGGTCTCGGAGAGATCCGGCAGCATGATCCGGTCCAGGGCGAACCCGTCCATGATCTCCTGCAGGTGCCGGTAGTCGGCCGAGGAGACAAAACCGGGCAGCAGGTTGACCGTCCCGGTGCAGGGGCCGCCTTCCGTCCTCTGCCGGATCACCGCGCAGACAGCGCCATGGAAGCCCTCCATGTGGCTGCCCGCATAGCTGGGCGTGGCGACGTGGACCAGGTCGGGCAGGCCCACGGAGCCCTCGGTGTCGCGCCGGTACTCCTGGAGATACATGGCCACGTCGTCGCCGATGGTCTCGGTGAGGCAGGTGGTGGCGATGCCGATCATCTGTGGCCGGTACTTTTCCGCCACGTTGGTCAGGCCCAGCTTGAGGTTGGGGCCGCCGCCGTAGACGGCATGCTTTTCCGACAGCGATGAGGAGGCGATGTCGATGGGCTCGTTGTAGTGGCTGATGATGTAGCGCCGCATGTAGGTGGCGCAGCCCTGGGACCCGTGCAGGTAGGGAACCGTGCCCTCCATGCCCTTGAATGCCAGGCAGGCGCCCAGCGGCCTGCAGAGTTTGCACGCATTGGTGGTGGAAATGAAATCAGGTTTTTTCTTGCCCATGGTCGGATCTCCGGATGGGTTACAGGGAGGCGGCGTCTGCACGGCCCGGCACAAAGCGCCAGACCGGGCTCATCACCGAGGAGTAGACCTCGCGCGCGAAGTTGAGCATGCCTGCAAACCCGGCCAGGGCCTCCTTCCGTTCGTGGTTGTGGTCACAGAAGCCGATGCCCAGCTTGTAGGCGATGGGACGCTCCTTGACGCCGCCGACAAAGACGTCCACCCCCTTTTCCTTGAGAAACGAGGTCAGCTCCAGGGGATTGGCATCATCGACGATGATGGTGCCGGGATCGGTGATGGCGGCCAGTTCGGCATAGTCCTCGGCGGTCCCGGTCTGGGAGCCCACCAGGACCACCTCCATGTCCACCAGGCGAAACGCCTTGACCAGGGAAAAGGCCTTGAACGAGCCGCCGACGTAGATGGCGGCCTTCTTGCCGGAGAGCGCCTGCCGGTATTTTTCCAGTTTCGGCAGCAGTCCCTCCACCTCCCGGCGCACCAGTTCCCGGGTCCGTTCCATGATGGCCCTGGCCTCGGGATCATCGGGATATTTGTTCATGAAGAAGCGGGCGATGTCGTAGAGGGCCTCGGACATGTCCTCGATACCGAAATAGGAGACCCGCAGGGAGGGAATGGAGTAGCGCTCTTCCATCATGTCGGCGAGCTGCATGGTGGAGCCGGAACACTGGACCACGTTCAGGGCCGCGCCGTGGGCCCGCCGGATGGCATCGACCCGGCCATCGCCGGTGATGTTGGCCACCACCTCCAGGCCCATCTCCCGGTAGTAGTCGCGGATCATCCAGATCTCGCCGGCCAGGTTGAAGTCGCCCAGGATGTTGAGCGAGAATCGTGATATGTCCCCTGTAGCACCGGTGCCGATCAGCCGGGCCATGGCGTCGCAGGCCGCCTGGTAGCCGGCCCGCTTGTTGCCCTTGAAGCCTTCCGATTTCACCGGGATGACGGGGATCCCGGTTTCCTCTTCCACCCGGCGGCAGACCGCGTCCAGGTCGTCGCCGATGATGCCGACGATACAGGTGGAGTAGACAAAGGCGGCCCTGGGCCCATGCCGGTCGATGAGTTCCAGCAGGGCCCGCCGCAGCTTCTTCTCGCCGCCGAAGATCACGTCCATCTCCTGCAGGTCGGTGGAGAACGAGAGACGGTGCAGGGCCGGTCCCGAAGAGAGGGCGCCCCGGATGTCCCAGGTATAGACGGCGCAGCCGATGGGACCGTGTACCAGGTGCAGGGCGTCGGCGATGGGGTAGAGCACGACCCGCGAGCCGCAGAAGACGCAGGCCCGCTGGCTGACCGCACCGGCCAGCGAATCGGCGTTGCAGCGGATGGCAAAGGGCTGTTCACCCTTGCGGTGGATGTGATTCTGCCGGTCCGGCAATGCTATTGCTTCCATGATCTCTCCCTGTCGGATTACCTGTCATCGGTTTGGTGTCCTTACAGCAAGAGATGTGCAATGGGGATGAATTTATTATATTCTCTTTTATTTAGGCGGGTTATCGTGCAGGTGGCCTGCAGGGGAGGGGTGGGTGCGGGCCGGACCATATTGTGGCGGATGCTACAAAAAAGAAGGCCCGGGACAAATTGGTGCGCTGCCGGCAGCATGTTCTGCGGACCGGATGGTGGTCCGGCACTGGTGTGTCCCCGGCCTGTTCACTCGGCCAGGCCGAATTTTTCCAGGCGATAGCGCATGGTGGGACGGGAAAGCCCCAGCATCCTGGCGGCGCGGGAGACATTTTTCCCGGAGAGGACAAAGGCCTGTTCGATGAGCAGTCTTTCAAGTCGTTCCATCTGCAGGGGGCCGTTTTCCAGGAGCATGCGGCTCAACTGCTCCAGGTCGGACGGATCCAGCGGTGAGCCGGTATCTTCCTGCAGCAGAAGGTGTTTGACCGTGATCACCTCTCCCTTGCACAGGATCATGGCCCGTTCGATGACGTTGCGCAGCTCGCGCACGTTGCCTTTCCAGGGTTGCTCCTTCAGCCGGGTCAGAGCCTGCTGCGAGATGGCGGGCGGCCGTCTGCCCAGGGCGCAGCTGAATTCGCGGATAAAGGTGTGGCAGAGCATGGGAATGTCTTCGGGATGGGTGCGCAGGGGCGGGATATGGATGGGAAAGACATTGAGCCGGTAGTAGAGATCCTCGCGAAAGCGTCCCTGGCGCACCAGCCGGGCCAGGTCCTTGTTGGTGGCCGAAATGATTCTGACGTCCGCCCGGATCTTCCGGGTTCCGCCCAGGCGGAAGAAGGACTGCGATTCCAGAACCCTCAGCAGCTTGGCCTGGACAGAGAGCTCCATATCACCGATCTCATCGAGGAACAGGGTGCCACCGTTGGCCAGTTCCATCTTGCCTTTTTTCCGTTTCATGGCGCCGGTAAAAGCCTCGGCCTCGTGCCCGAACAGCTCTGATTCCAGCAGTCCCTCGGGGATGGCGGCACAGTTGATTGGCAGGAACGGTCCTGCTGCCCGGTTGGAATTGAAATGGATGGCCCGGCTGAGCAGCTCCTTGCCGGTCCCGGACTCGCCGGTAATGAGCACCGTGGTGTCGGTTGCGGCAACGTCGCCGGCCAGGGAGAGCAGACGGCAGATCTCCGGGGAACATCCCTTGATATTGTCGAAGTTGTAGCGTGCCTCGATCTCCCGGCGCAGGTGCCGTACCTGCGAGGTCAGACTGGATATCCTGAGAGCCTTTTCCAGGCACGAACGGAGCCGTTCCGCCTTGAACGGCTTGGTAACGTAGTCAAATGCTCCGCTGCGGATGGCCTCCACCGCGTTTTCAATGGAACCGTAGGCGGTGATCACGATGACCGGCAGATCCGGATTCTGTTCCTTGGCCGCCCGCAGCACCTCCATGCCGTGTACCCCCGGCAGTTTCAGATCCGTGACCACCAGGTCAAAGTCATCCTGGCGCAGCAGTTCCACAGCCCGGACCCCGTCCGCGGCCTCGTGAAACACGAGGTCGAGATCACTGAGCTGCATGAGGATAACCGCCCGCATCCGGGCCTCGTTTTCAACAAGGAGAATTTTTGGTTTCATGCGACTGCCGTGCTGGTTTGGGCGTCACCGTCATCGGTGTCGCAGGGAAAGAGCAGGGTGAAGGTGGTGCCGTGACCCGGCTCGGAACAGACGTCGATCTTGCCGTGGTGGAGGGTCATGATCTGCCTGACCACGGACAACCCGAGGCCGATTCCCTGGTCACGGAAACTGACAAAAGGCTCGAAGATCTGTTCCAGGTGTTCTGCCCCGATTCCTTCACCGTTGTCACGGATCACCACTGCCAGCCAGCCATGGTCTTCCCCGGGCCTGCCGTCCCGCTTCTCGGTTCGGCAGGACAGCGTGCCGCCGTCCGGCATGGCCGCCAGGGCATTGAGAATAAGGTTCATGAAGACCTGGTGGACCAGGTCTGGATCCACTGTGCACGACAGCGAACCTGCTGCAAAGTCCTTGTCCGTCACTACCCCCTGCTCGACGCACGCCTCGCTGCAGAGTTCCAGGGTCTCCTCCAGGATGGCGGCGAGGCTGACCCGGCGGAAAAGGGGCTCGGGTGGCCGGGCAAAGGCGAAGAACTCGGTGATAGTCCTGTTGAGCCGCTCCACCTCGTCGATCACGAACCGGGCCGCCTTTTGCCGCATGGCCAAGGGCTTGGTGTCGTCTGCCATGATCTCCGCAGAACCCTGGATGATACCGAGGGGATTCTTGATCTCATGGGCAATGCCGGCGGTGAGCTGTCCCAGGGCCGCCATTTTCTCCTTTTCCGCCAGTTCCATCAGGGATTTTTTCAGGGCATCCCTGCTTTGTGCCAGGGAGCGGGCCATGTCATTGACCGCGGCAGCCATGGAGCCGGCCAGGTCCGGGCTGGTTACCCGGACCCGACAGTCCAGGTCTCCGCGGCTGATGGTCTTGATGCCCTGTTCCAGCCTTTCCATGGGCCTGATCAGGGTACGGGCCAGGAGCAGGCTGATCCCCGAGGCCAGGCAGAGCCCGGCGATGAGCAAGCCAATGGTCGTCTTTCGTATTTTCCTTATTTCATTCAGGTATTCTGATTCGGGCAGGGTGATGCATACCGACCAGTCGTTGCCGGGATAGTCGGCATAGGCAGTGAACCAGCGTTTGCCCCTGCAGGTGGTGATCCCCACGTGGCTGCCGCTGTTACGCAGGTCTGCCAGGCAGGAACTGAAATGGCTGATCACCTCCATGTCCGGGTTGCGTTTGACCAGTTCCGGGTGGGCAACGATATGGCCGGTGGTGTTCTCGATGATGGAGACAAACCCCTGCCTGCCGATCTGCAGGTTGGCCAGGAAGGCGGAAAAGGTGGAGATGTCGATGTCAATGCCGCAGACTCCGCTAAGACGGCCGCTGCTGTCGTGGACCGGCAAAGAGGCCGTGATCCCTGGCCGGTGGATGGAGGCAAAAAGATAGACAGGAGTCCAGAAAACACTGTCGCTGCCGATGGCCCCCCTGTACCAGGGGCGGCGGCGGGGATCGAACAGGAGATGGACCTCGGGGGGCTGGGGCGGCACCATGATGAACCCGCCCCGGGTGTCGCCATAGAGAATGTTCACAAAAGCAGGGTGATCCTTCTGCAGGAGATGGAAAAAGCGGATCAGTTCCTGCGGGTCGCTGTTATCAAGGAGATCGTTTTCCATGAATTCCTGGATGAGCCTGACACTGGACGACAGGTGAGACAGGTATTCACGAATGCGACCGGTGAGCTGGGTGGCGGTGGACGAGGCGAATAGCTCCAGTTGGTGCTCCACACCCTTCTTGGCCTGGAGGTAGGAGAGGTAGCCCAGCACCGGCATGAGGATGAAGATCATCAGGCTCAGGGCGGTAAACAGGCGGAACCGAAAGGAATTAAACAGTGCGGACAGAGAGAGGTTCATGATCGGTCCTCCGCATGAGGATCGGCTTGCTCCAGGCGCTGCAACTGCCTCGTGATCTCCCGGCGGAGCAGATCGTCCACCTGTGGCCGGTCAAGAAAGTGTCGGGCCGTGTCGAGCAGGGTGCCGGGTACCGACGGGTGGCGCAGGCAGTGGAGAATGGCAGGCCCGGCAACCCGGGCGGAGGGCTCGCGCCGGAGCAGTTGTGCCAGTGCGGCCAGTTGCCGTTGTCGGTCGGTCTGCCGCTCGACGATGAAGAGCAGGGCCAGGTCGGACCAGCGTATTTTTTTGTCAGCCGGCAGCACTTCTTCATCCCGCAGGGCGGAGATGGCCTGGCTTTCACGGAAACCCGGCTGCAGGTTATCCAGGGGCGTGTCCGGAAAGCGGCGGACCAGGTCCTGCATGAGGTCGAACCCGGCCGCGGGACGGTGGAGGAGATCCGTGAGGAGCCAGCCCTGATACCAGAGCCCCCGGGCGGCCACAGGAGGCAGGTCACCATAGCGTCGGACCACCTTGCCGAACAGGGCAAGGGCCTGTTGGCAGCGGGACGGAGAAGCCTGGCGATAGTCGGGTCCCAGGGCGAGGTAGGCGAGCTCCAGGTCGGCCCGGCCACAGACCAGGCGGTTATTTCTGAAGCGGTGGAGAATGTACCGCAGGCCGGCAGCCTGTCTGTCCGGTTCCCTCTGCAGGGAGAGGGTCCAGGTCAGCTGTTGCCCGGCCGTGGGAAATTTTTCCAGCTTCCGGCCCTCGAAGCGGACAACCGTGACCTCCGGAACAAGTCGTGCTGGTTCTGTATCCGGAGCCGGGCGGCAGGCGGAACAGGCAAGGATCAGCAGGAGAAGCCGACCCAGCAGTCCGGGCACCCGGCCAGCCGGTTTCCGGTCCATCACATTCCTGAAGGTGATCATATCATACAGTGGTTGCTCATATGCTCAAACCGATATGAACAATGGCTTCATTTTCATGGCGCGGCTGACAGAGCGCTCGTTGTTTTTCCTGAGATTATATCCGCAAGTTCAGCGAGAAGTATCGGCCTGGCAGTGGCAGGTCACAATAGCGGTCGCCATGGCATATTCTTCGCTATGATTCATGACATGCAATTACAGGTCCTTATCATTCTCACTCAATAAGGATACCGGTTTCCGGGATAAACCGTCATGTCTTGTCACCTCAACATGCCCTGGAACAATGAGGTGAAGGAGACCGAGCCACGGCCGAACGGCTCCGGACGCGATGGAGCCTGATTCCGGATTAAACAGACCGGCATGGGGAAGTCAAGGAGTATTGGATTGGATAAAATTATGGAACTTCATGGTGTTGTTTTATGACTGGGGCTGCTCCCGCCTGCTGGTACGGGATTCGGATTGGTGGCAGGTGCCGTCCGGACGGCTATGCAAGCGGTCACAGGGCATCCCCTTCTGCACGCGCCCGAACCTCCCAATGTACTACAGGGTGCATACCTGTGAGGTTCGATCGCGCACAACTGTGGCACCCTCCAACCGCTTACAAGTCCTGTCTTGATTCGGGGTCATTGGATATCCCGTGCTCAGTTACGCGGCTATGGGTGACCCAATGCAAGGAAAGGAGGTGATGGGTGTTGCCGCTGGACCGGTCTGGCAGGTCTGCCGCCGCAGGCTCCGACCGGAACGGCCTGTTGCCATCGCTGGCCGCATTCGCTCCCGCGGGCATGCAAGTTGATCCGAAGATGGTTGCCGCAGCCAGTAGGCCGGCGATCTTTTCGTGGTTCGTTGTTGCCGGGAGCCAAAACCCGGTCCGGCCACACCTGGGTATCTGGCAAACGGGTATCTGTCAAACCTGATGAACTCGTAACAAGCCCGCGCAATGCATTCGGCATACAGCCGGTAGCGGTATGCCGGTGCTGCCGGACACGACATGATGGTTCCCGGGGAACAGGCCGGGTCTTTTTTACGAGTCCGTCAAATCTATCTAATGGAGGAGAGATTATGCTGAAGCCGCACGCTGTCTGCAGGTGGATGATACACCTTGTCATCCTGACGGGACTGCTGGTCTCGGCCGGAATCGCATCGGGTGGAACCGCTGTTGATGCCGGTCAGTCACCGGTTCTGAGAAAGATCGTCGACCAGGGGGTTCTCAGGGTAGGGGTCAACCCCCTGTTCAAACCCTTTTCGTTTCCTGACAGCACGGGTCACCGCAAGGGGGTGGACGTTGACATGGCCGGTCTGCTGGCAGAAAAACTGGGGGTCAGGCTGGAGGTGGTTGTTCCGCAGTCATTCTCCGAGCTGATTCCCATGCTGATCCAGGGCAGGGTCGATCTTGTCATGGCCGGCATGTCCATCACGTTCGATCGGGCCAGGGTGGTGGATTTCACTCAGCCCTACTTTGACACCGGCCTGTCCATTCTGCTCAACAAGGTTGCCTCGGCCCGGCTCGGTATCGCGACCGCGGCCAACTACCAGGACCTTGTCGATGAACTTCACCGGACCAGGAAGATGAACCGGCTCCGGGTGGCCGTCACCAGGGGCAAGGCACCGGAACAGGTCGTGCCCCGCTATTTTCCCGGTGCCGTCATCAGGGCGTATGCCAGCAACGAGGAGGCCGCCGCGGCAACGCTCAGGGGAGAAACAGACATCATGGTCCATGACGAGATTTTTCTCAAGGTATGGCTCAGGGAACATGCGCGGGAGGCCAAGTACCGGCTGGTGGTGCTCGATCCTCCCTTCAAACCGGATTATTACGGGATTGCCGTGCACAAGGGCAATCAGGACCTGCTCAACCTGCTCAATGTCTTCATCCTGGAGCTTCAGGCCAACAGCCAGATAGAGCAGTTCATGGGACAATACCTGCCCGTCCGGGCCAAGGTGGTCACCAGGAGCTACAACATCAGTGAAGACTACTATGGAGGAGACTGATATGGCCGAAGCAGCAAAGAAAAAAGGCATTGACCTGCAATGGAAGATTCTCATCGGTATTGTGGGCGGCATCGCCCTGGGCATCGGGATCAATATCGCGGTGGGGCCCGGGGTCACATCGGGTCCGCTGTTCATCATGAAGACGATCTTCAAGTATGGCGGCGATATCTTTATCCGCCTCTTGCGGATGCTCATCGTTCCCCTGGTCTTTGCCTCCATCTACATGGCGGTCGCCAACCTGGGTGATATCCGTTCCCTGGGAAAAATCGGCGGCAGGACCATAGGCTACTACATGCTCACCACGGCCCTTGCCGTCCTGGCCGGCCTTATTGTCGTCAATCTGATCAATCCCGGCCTGGGCATCGACAAGGAGGCGCTTTCCGCTCTCAATATCACCACCGAAGTGCCGGCCAAGGTCTCCAGGCAGGGCGTGGGTGACCGCAGTGCTGTGGTCATCATCGTGGACACCTTTGTCAACATGATCCCCAAAAACCCGGCCGCTGCCTTTGCCACGGGCAATATCCTGCAGATCATATTCTTTACCATCTTTCTGGCAGTGTTCGGCGCCATTGTCGGCAGGGATGTGGAACCGCTCACCAGGGTGATCCACGGCATTGACCGTATCATGCAGCGGGGCATCATGGCGGTCATGGAGATCGCTCCCTATGCGATCTTCATGCTGGTGACCGCGATCTTCATGGATCTCGGTTTTCCGGCACTCAAGGCGCTGGGCAAGTATGGCCTCACTGTACTGCTGGGGCTTTTCATCCATGGATTCCTCACCCTGCCCGTCCTGGTCCTGCTGATGGGACGCTATAATCCGCTCAGGCTGCTGCGCGCCCTGTCACCTGCCATGATGACCGCCTGGTCCACGGCTTCCAGCGCCGCCACCCTGCCCATGACCATGAGCAACCTGGAAAAACGGGCCGGCGTGGACAGCCGCATCGGCAATTTTGTCCTGCCCCTGGGCGCAACCATCAACATGGACGGCACCGCGCTCTACGAGTCGGTGGCGGTGATCTTCATCGCCCAGCTCATGGGTGTGGATTTGACCATGGGCATGCAGATCGTTATCTTTATCACGGCTTCCCTGGCCGCTGTCGGTGCTGCGGCCATTCCCGGCGCCGGCCTGGTGACCATGGGTATCGTCCTGACCGCCGCCGGTCTGCCGCTGGACGGCATCGGCCTGATTCTGGCCATTGATCGGATCCTGGACCAGTTCCGGACCGCCATCAATGTCTGGGGTGATGCCACGGCCGCCATTGTTGTCGGTCGCGCCGAGGACGCCATCCGGGAGAAGACCGAACTTGACGGAGTCGAAGTGACTGCCACCATCTGAGCCCTGGGAGAAAATTATGGAATTTCCGAAACAGATCCACGATTTCATGCTGCATGACGTTGCCGGACGCTGGACCTACAAGGGGAATGAGCTGCAGAGCGCCCACTATATCCGGCTCGGCTCACGGATGAGTCTTTATATTCAGACCATTGCCAAGCGCGACGGTGACCTGGAATACATGATCAGGCTGAGAGACAGCTACATCAGTGGCATGAAGACCCTGGAGGAGGCGGTGGCCGTGGCCAGGGAGGTCATCGAGGAAAACAAGTTGTTCATTGAAGAAAATACCCTTTGATGGAGCAGCGGGATTTTCTCCCGCTGCCGGCATGGTGAGCCCGGGCAGGTCCCCTGCCGGTCCGCTCCTCCCAGCCGGACAAAAAAAGCGGCAGCATGGAAGAGTTCCATGCTGCCGCCGGTCCGTTCCCGGGAAACGGTTTCCGGGATCAGGGCCCGATCAGGCCATGATTGACATCCGCCGGCTGGCGCTGGTAGCTGATCTCATCGTTGTGGCACATCTTGCATGTGCTGTTCTTGTCCGGGGTCCCGGGACCCGGGGCGTAGAACTGGGTGACGCCGCCGCTGCTCGCCATCACGTCGGCCAGGTCTCCATCGGGCCGGCCGGATTCATCCAGGTAACGCAGGTTGATCATGGGCACCTTGTCGTTGGTGCCGGGAGAACTGGTCAACTCGCCATGCCGGGCCATGGCCGGTGACGGCGAACCGTGCACGTTGTGGCAGGCGGTGCAGCTCATGGGCGAGTCCGGCACGCCGTCCCAGTCAGAGTCCCAGACCGGATCATTGCCGCAATATCCCCTGCCATTGATGTGACGGCGGTGTTCGTTGCGCACGTTGCCGTTGGCGTCGAGGTGGGAGTCGTTGCGGAAGTTGGTCTGCAGCGGATATTGAAACATCTCGCCGCTGTCATAGATCTCGCCCAGCACCTTGCTCCGGTCATGGCAGGAAAAACAGAGAGCAAAGTCATTGGTGGTGGCCGGGTCCTCATCGGAGTTGCAGCCGGTGCGCGGGATCTCCATGGCCGGAACCGTATCGCTGTCGGTCTCCACGTTGACCAGCCGGTAGCCGGAGCTGTAGTTGGCCTGGTCGGCCTGGTAGGTCCGCGCCAGACCGTCGATATGGCTGCTCCTGATGTCATGGCAGTTGTCACAGCCGATCTTGTGACCGTTGACAAAGTAGCCGTAGGAGAGGTCCTTCTTGTACTGGAATTCGCACAGCGAGTTGACGGTCAGGGGAGGCGGACTGACCCGGACCAGCTTGAGATAGCGCACCGGGACAAAGACATCCAGCCGTGATTCGTTCCAGCCCGTGTCCGGGCCGATCTTCCAGGCCGGGGCGGCAAAGATGACCGACTGGCCGAGCAGGATCCTGGTCCAGTTTTCGGTGTCAGTACCGCCATAGACCTCCCACTGGCTTTCCTGATCCGATGTGGTGTAGAACCTGACATGGGAGATATCGGTCACTTCGCCCAGATCGAAAATGATATAGGTGCCGTCGCGGACCACGTTGCCCGTGTCCGTGTCACCGTCCAGCAGGTTGTCGGCGCCGGGAAAATCGCTGGCCGCCACAGCGGCCGGGGACTGCCAGTCGCCGGTCATGGTCCTGCCGGCGATATTTGGAGCCGGAACATCATTGATGACCGCGGTGCCGTCATCATGACAGCCAAGGCACCAGCGCTCCTTGCCCGGCCTGAGATGACCGGAGTCGTCGTAGACCACCGATGTCATCCTTCCCCAGTTGTAGCGTGCGCCGATTTCCGGATCATTGACGCCGTCGATGGCTCCGTCCGGGCTGTGGCAGGGTATGCAGTGGGAATAGTTGACCGTGCGCCTTGACGGCTTGCCGTCATGGCAGGTGAAGCACTTGTTGCCCAGCTTGGGGCCCCACTCCTCATCCCAGTGCACATGGTGCGAGGCCCAGCCGCCCATACCGCCACCGCCCATACCTCCACGCATACCCCATGCAGCGGCCGTGTCCGGCCAGGTTGCGCCGCAAAGGGCAAGGGCCGCGGCCGCCGCGACAACCAGTATCCTGTCTTTCATACGCTTTTCCTCCCTGTTTCTTTCGGGACGCTCCCGGTCGGGTTTTCCGGCTCTTCTGCAGGTCCTGTCCTGCAGCCGGGATGGTGTCTCATGTGAGAGCCCATGCAAACAGGAAACCAGGTGTGCGGCAGGGTGCACTGTTCCCTGGTACTCTGTATGGTTCCGGGATGTTGAGAGACCGGAAAATGAATTACCAGTCAGTGGAATAGCTGAAAAGAAGGAAAAAATCGACCTGATTTTTTCCGGAAGGCTGGAAAAAACCGGATAACCGGAAATAGCGGCTGTCAACCAACCACTCAATTCACCTTGGGCACGGCCTGTTCGTCAATGCGCTGCAACCCCTCCATGAGAAGTTTCATGAAGTAGCCGATCTCCGGGACATCGAAGTCCTGGGGCGGCAGGCCCGGCGTGAACTTGAAGCGGCCCTTTTTTTCGCGCAAAATCTCGTAAAAGGCGGTCTCGCCCTTGTGGCCGGCATAGGATGCCTTGATCAGGGCACCCTGCCGCAGGGAGAAACGGGCCGTACCCTTGGGGAGCTGGGTGATGGTGAGGATGCCGGTCTTGTTGTTGACGTTGAGGGTCTGGAAAAGGGCCTCGGGCGGGATCTCCTCGAGTTTGCCGATCATGCCCGAGGCATAGTCGTCGGAGCGAATCCGGTTGGAGTCGGACAACCGCTTGGCGAGGAGCTGGGTGAAGTAGAGTTGCAGGGAAGGGTACTGCTGCAGGATCTTTCTGAATTTTTTATGTTCGATATAGATGATGTCGCACGCTTCCACGGCCTGGACCGTGGCGCCGATGTTCTCTTCGCAGATCAGGCTCATCTCGCCGAAGACCTCGCCCCTGCCGAGCCTGGTGATGGAGATGCCGGCGTCGTTGAGGACCTCCACCGTGCCGGTGACGATGATGAACAGGTTGCCGCCGGGATCGCCCTTGCGGATGATGATCTCGTTTTTCTCGAATCGCTCCAGGTTGAAGAACCTGATGACAGAGTTGAGATTGTTCTGATCAATATTCCGGAAAAACGAAAAATTGCTCAGCAGGTGCATGATGCTGGCGATCTGGTTGCTGCCATTGCTGCTTTCTTCCTCTTCGGCCTGGAAACCGCGCTGGTGTTCCAGCCTGATGGAGCCGGTGCAGCCGCTGCAGGTGATCAGGCAGTCGGGGATCTGGTCTGCCCGTTCATACTCGATGATGATCCGGGTCAGGTCTCCGCTCAGGATCTTGCAGTGGTCGCGGCCGGCCGGTGAATGCACCACCGTGGTGTTGATAAAGGAGTTGTCGCCGTCGCTCTCCATGCAGATGGCGATCCCGGAGATGGTAAAGATATCACCGTACCGGTACATGGGACAGTGGCGGGTCTCCGTGACCCGGAATGTTATCTTGGGAAAGCCCATCTCTGCTGCCTGGCCGTCTCGTGCGGCGGTTTTCCGCCCTGCGGTGAAATGATGATGAATTCTGTCTGGGATTAGTCTATTATGCACAGAAAAAAGAAAAGGGTGCAATGAATTTTCTTCACCTGACCGTCGGGGGCGGGCGGACGCCGACTGCGGACCGACACCAGGCTGTGCTGTTTCCTGCCGGCCGGAACGGGTCGGCCGGCGGACGGGCGGAGTGATATCTTTTTCGGACCAGTACCAATGCTGCATACATCTGTCACACCGGCCGGCAGGTTCCGTGTCGGAGTCCATAAACCGTTCTACGAGGTGGTCAATCTCAGGCGCCGGGACCAGGTTGGCAGGCTCGGAATCCTGGCGGACGGATCCCCGGTGGATAACCGGGTCAATTTCCCTGCCGAAGATGTCAGGGAAGAGTCGGCGCGCTGGATCTACGAGATCGCCAACGCCTTCGCCTTCCGGGGCGCCACCTATATCGATTCCGGCTGGGCCCGGGCCAGGGCCAGGGATCCGGCCTCCATCCGCATCAGGCCGAGGCCCGATTGCTCGCTCTTTCAACTCCTGGGCAACTACCTGGACCTGGACCAGGTCCGGCAGGTCCTCGCCGAGCTGCCGCGGCCCCTGCTCTATGACCTGGCCGCCAACTCCACGGACCCGGAAGAGCTGATGCTGCTGGCCCGGGGCTGCTGCCGGATGGTGATGGGCCGGGACGGCCTTCCCACGGGGTTGCGTTACAGGCGCGACGACAATGGCAGGCTGCGGGCCGAGATCGATGACTTCGAGTTGTTCGAGACCATTGCCAACAACCCCTTTCTGCCCGATCCCTACAAGGAGGTAATGGTCCTGCGGCCCGGTGTGCAGGGCGAAAGCGAGATCGTCGGCGAGTGGGATGATCCCCATGTCTTCGAATACCTGCGCCGCAACTCCTACATTCCCTGGGGGCACTTTGCGGCCAACATGGCCAACGACGCCATCCGTTATGCCACCTCAGAGCTTTCCCTCCGGGATATGCAGGGATTGCGTCATCTCTACTATCAGCGGATCTACGTCACCCTGGCCGGGCAGCTCGGGATCGAGGTGCCGGCCCGGCGGCGCTGCCTGGACACGGAGGAGCTCGAGGCCCTGCGCCGCAAGATCCTGCAGGAGGCCGCCGCGGGCGCCGATCTCCATACCGCCACCCTCTGGGGCTGGAACTTCGGTTATGATTTTTCCGGTTCCGGCTGCCGCCTGCACGCCTCGCACCAGATGATCCACCAGCAGTATGCCATGGTGCCGGCCGCCGTTGAACTCGTTGACGGCGGTGCCATGGCCAGTTACAGTTGCGGCGACCTGGTGGCTGAGACCGTCCGGGGCTACAGGGCGGAGCATGATCGTGATTTTTTTGCTGATTTCCTTGCCGCCATCCGTGGCAACACCCGCACGGACGGCGGGGATGGCGAGAGCAGCCTTGTGGTGTGGCAGGATGCCAATGTCCTGCTCTTTGTTCCCAAGGCCCAGGTTTCGCAGTGGGAGCTGCAGCTGATGGTGGTGGCGGACAGTGACCAGGGGCCGGTGGGTAACGTGATCGAGGCGGGCAGCGGGGTGCGGGCCTCCATCGACCGGGGTATCCTGATCGCGCAGCGCGTCCTGGCCGGGCTGGGTGCCCGCATGGTCTCCTCCATCGAGTACCCGAAGCGGCTTGGCCAGGCCAACGGCCAGCGGCTGCTCTACTCGTTTCTGCCCAAGCTGCCCTGGTCCATGGGCGCGTTCAGCGAGGCCCAGCTCCGGTTCATCAGCAGCCATTTTCCGGAAGACTTTGCCACAGCCTGCCGGGCCAGGCTGCCGGGACCGGAGATCACCGGCCAGGCAGGAGCACCCGGCGAAGGCTGAGATTTACTTCAATAGATGAGTACACAAAAAATATTTCCGGTCCTCGCGATTGCAGTGCCAGTCGCGATCTCCGGGAGGAGCTGTGGATAGGTCCATGCAAAAAGGATACTTTGGCCGCTGGGGCGGATCGTTCATCCCGGAAGTGCTGCACCAGACCTTTGTCGAGCTGCGGCGGGCCTACGAGGATGCCCGTCAGGATCCCGCCTTCTGGCAGGAGTACGTGGAGCTGATGGCAAACTATTCCTGCCGCCCCACGCCGCTGACCCGGGCTGACAACCTGAGCCGCCATTTCGGCGGTGCGCAGATATTCATCAAGCGCGAGGATCTCAATCACACCGGCGCCCACAAGGCCAACAACGTCATGGGCCAGGGTCTGCTGGTACGGCGGATGGGCAAGAAACGGGTGATCGCCGAGACCGGTGCCGGCCAGCACGGCGTGGCCACCGCCACCATGGCGGCCCGGTTCGGCTTTGACTGTACCATCTACATGGGTGAGGAGGATGTGGCCCGCCAGCGGCCCAATGTCTTCTGGATGGAAAAGCTCGGCGCCACCGTGGTGCCGGTCAAGGACGGAGCCCGGACCCTCAAGGACGCCATAAACGAGGCCTTCCGCGACTGGGTGACCAGCATGGACGATACCCACTACGTGCTGGGCACGGTCTGCGGCCCGCATCCCTTTCCCGAGATGGTGGCCTGGTTCCAGTCCATCATCGGCCAGGAGGCGCGGCTGCAGATTCTCGAACAGCACGGCCGCCTGCCGGAGCGGGTCTTTGCCTGCGTGGGCGGCGGCTCCAATGCCATGGGCATCTTCCAGGGGTTCCTGGATGACGCCGAAGTGCAGCTGGTCGGAGTCGAGGCCGGCGGCAAGGGACTGGACACCGGCGAACATGCCTCGCGCATGGTGGGCGACAGGGCGGCGCCCGGAGTGGCGCAGGGCTACAAGACCATGTTCCTCCAGGATGAAGACGGCCAGATGCTGGACACCCATTCCATCGCCGCCGGCCTGGATTACGTGGGCGTCTCGCCGATCCTGGCCGATCTCGGTGATTCCGGCCGGGTCCGTTTCGAGGCGGCAACGGACAGGGAGGTACTCGAGGCCCTGACACTTACCATGCGCAGCGAGGGGATCATCCCGGCCCTGGAATCGGCGCATGCCTTTGTCCAGGCCTTCAAGGAGGCGCCGCAGATGGATGCGGACCAGGCCCTGATCATCAACATGTCCGGCCGTGGCGACAAGGATATTTTCACCATTGCCCATGCCTTTGACGATCCCTCGTGGAAAGAATTTATCATTCGCCGGGGCGAGGAGTACGCCGGCAGATGACGGTGTCTCTCCCGGCCGGCAGGAGCCCCCGGGTTCCGGCCGGGACGCCGGGAAGTGGCCGGTATACTGTTTTTTTCGATTATCGGATTGCCTATGAACCTACAGAGTGACCTGGCCCAGCGCCTTGAAGAGAAACCCATCCTGCTGATGACCCACCTGGTGCTCGGCTATCCCTCCTTTGAGGTCAACCGGGAGGTGATCCGCCAGATGGCGGACAACGGTGTTGACTGCATCGAGCTGCAGATCCCCTTTTCCGAGCCCATGGCCGACGGGCCGGTGATCCTCAAGGCCAACCAGGATGCCCTGGCCCGGGGGGTGAAGGTGCGGGACTGCCTGGAATTCGCCGCCGGGATGGCAGCCGCCCACCCCGGGATCAACTTCCTGTTCATGACCTACTACAACATCGTGTTCCGCTACGGTGAGCAGGCCTTTCTCGACCATGCCGCCAGGATCGGTATCCGGGGGACCATCATCCCGGACCTGCCGCCCGAGGAAGGGGCTGATTTCCATGCCCGGGCCAGGGCGATGGGGCTTGCTCCCATCATGTTCTTCACTCCCACTTCCACCGACGAGCGGATGCGCGAGGTGGCGCGCCAGGGCCAGGGCTTTATCTATGTGGTCGCCCGGCGCGGTGTCACCGGCGCGCCCACGGAGATGGACGCCGGTCTTGCCGCCTATCTCCAGCGGTGCCGCAGGGCCACCGACCTGCCGCTGGCCGTGGGATTCGGAATCTCGCGGCCCGGGGATGTGGCCATGCTCACCGGCAAGGCGGACATGGCGGTAATCGGCACGGCCACCATCCGGCTGGTGGATGAGCGGGGACCCGGGGCCGTGGGGGAGTTCATCGCCAGCCTGCTGGCAGCCTGAAACAGAGGCCGGTATGGCGGACAACGAATTGCTCGGCACCCGGCAGGTCGTCTGGAACCTGGACGATCTCTATCACGGTCCCGATGATCCGGCCCTGCGGCTGGACATGGACCGGGTCAGGGATCGGGCCGCCGGCCTGGCAGTAGCGTACCGGGGGCGGGTCGGCTCCCTGGACGCGGAGGGGCTGCTTGCCCTTGTCACTGCCCTGGAAGAGCTGGATAGCCTGCTGACCCGGCTGGCGGCTTTTGCCTTCCTCCATTTTATCGTCCGCACCGGTGATGCCGCCGCCTCGGCCCTGCTGCAGCAGGTGGAGGAACTCTCGGCAGGGGCGGGCCGCGAAACCGTCTTCTTCCGCCTGGAGTGGAACCAGGTCGGGGAGGAACGGGCCAGGACCCTGCTTGATTCCCCGGTACTGTCCCGGTACCGCCACTACCTGGCCGCCATGCGCAGGTTTGCCCCCCACCAGTTGAGCCGGGCCGAGGAAGAGCTGCTGCAGGAACTGGGGCCGGTGGGCCGCTCTGCCTGGAATGTCCTGTTTGAAAAGCTCATGGGCCGGATGCGGTTCGGTGATGCGGGCCGCAGCGAGGAGGAGGTCCTCGCCGATCTCTACAGCGGCGAGCGGGATGTGCGCGCCCGCGCCGCCGACGAGCTCACCCATGGACTCCGGCAGCATCTGCATATTCTCACCCATATCTTCAACACCCTGGCCGCGGAAAAGATGATCAGCGACCGGCTGCGCAGGTTCGATTCCTGGATCAGTTCCATGAACCTGGAAAACGAGCTCAGCGACCGGGCCGTTGAGACCCTGGTCGCGGCGGTACAGGAGCGCTACTCCACGGTCCATCGCTACTACCGTCTCAAGAGAAGGCTGCTCGACCTGGACGAGCTCTACGACTATGACCGCTATGCGCCGGTGCCCGGCCTGGACGGGTCGGTGATCACCTGGGATGAGTGCCGCCGGATCGTGCTCGACTCCTTTGCCGGTTTTTCGCCCCGGATGGCGGAGGTCGCGGAGAGGTTCTTCAGGGAAGACTGGATTCACGCCCCGGTCCTGGAGGGCAAGCGGGGCGGGGCCTTTGCCCATCCATGCGTCCCGCAGGTCCATCCCTATGTGATGGTCAACTACCTGGGAAACCTGCGTGATGTGTCCACCGTTGCCCATGAACTGGGGCACGGCGTGCACCAGTACCTGGCCGCGGAGCAGGGACTGTACAATGGTGACACGCCCCTCGTCCTGGCCGAGACCGCCTCGGTCTTTGCCGAACTGCTGGTCTTTCGGGCCCAGCTCGATCTGATCCGGGACCCGGCCGGCCGGCGCGCCTTTATCTGCCAGAAGCTGGAGTCCATCTTTGCCACCGTCTTCCGCCAGGTGGCCATGAACCGGTTCGAGGATGCCATGCACACCGGCCGCCGCCAACAGGGTGAGCTCTCCGCGGATCAGCTCTCTGCATACTGGCTCTCCACCCAGTCCGCCATGTTCGGCGACTCGGTGACCCTGCGCGAGGACTATGGCATCTGGTGGTCCTACATCCCCCATTTCCTCGGCACTCCCGGCTATGTCTACTCCTATGCCTTTGGCGAACTCCTGGTCCTGGCGCTCTACTCCCGGTACCTGGAGCAGGGAGAGTCGTTTGTTGACTCCTATCTGCAGCTCCTGACCGCGGGCGGCTCCCGCTCGCCCGCCGAACTGCTGACGCCCTTTGCTATCGACCTCGAAGATCCTGCCTTCTGGCAGGGCGGCCTGGATGTCATCGACCGTATGCTGGCGGACCTGGAAAGGGAATGCGACTGACTGCAATCACTTGTCTTTTATTATTCGCCGGTGGGTGAAACCCTCAAGTTAGGTGGAATGGACGTGGGTATGGTGCGGATTGTGCGCCGGATCAAATCTCACAGGAGCGCGTGGTGGCTCCTGGCACTGTTGTTCACAGCCTTTATTGGGCTGGTCTCCCTCCAGGGCAGCAGCCGCGCCCTGGAGGGAGAGATCCGGCTTACGGCTGAGGAACAGGCCTGGCTGGCAGAACATCCCGTGGTGCGCCTGGCACCGGACCCCGATTTCCCGCCGGTCGAGTTTTTCGATTCAACGGGGAGGTATCGCGGGATCGCCGCCGATCTCGTGGCCCTGGTGGAAAAAAAGCTGCCGATCAGGTTCGAGATCGTCCACCTGAAGAACTGGGACGAGGTTCTGCGCCAGGGCCGCAACCGCCAGATCGACATGTTCGGTGCCGCGGTGCCCACACCGGAACGTCTGCAGTACATGAAGTTCACCCGTCCATTTGTCACCTTTCCCGCCGTGATCCTTGTCCGGGACAACATGAAGATCCCGCCCAGGAAGGTCACCACCCTGGAGGGATTGCATGTGGCGGTTGTCTCGGGCTATGCCGCCTACGAGTACATGAAACGCGCCTATCCCCGGGTCAAGCTCGAGGTCATGCCCGATATCTCGTCGGGCCTGCGCCAGGTCTCGTTCGGCAAGGTCGACGCCATGGTTCTCAATCTTGCCTCGGCCAGTTACTATATCCGCAAGGACGGGATCACCAACCTGAGCATCTACAAGGACACGGATTTCATGTACGACCTGTCCTTTGCCACCCGCAGTGACTGGCCCCTGCTCTGCAGCATCCTCGACAAGGCCGTTGCTTCCATCACACCTGAGGAGCACAACCGGATCACCGGTTCCTGGATCACCCTGCGCAAAGGAAGATGGTTCCCTTCCAGGCAGGTCCTCCTTGCCATGGGCATCGCGGCCCTGGTCCTGCTCCTGATCGGGATCCTGGCCTGGAACATCTCCCTGAAACGACAGGTCAGCGAGCGGACCGCCGAGCTGAAGAACGAACTGCTGGAGCGGATCCGGGCGGAAAAAGAAAAAGAGGCCCTGCAGCGTGTCATCCACCGATCCAAGAAGATGGAGGCCCTGGGATTGCTGGCCGGCGGCGTTGCCCATGACCTGAATAATATTCTCAGCGGGATTGTCGGCTATCCCGACCTGATGCTCTCCAGGCTGGAGCCCGACGATCCCATGTACGGGCAACTGGAGGCCATCAAGCGTTCCGGTCTCCAGGCGGTTGCCGTGGTGGCCGACCTGCTGACCATTGCCCGGGGCTCTGCCTCGGAGAAGAAGCCGCTCGATATCAATGGACTGGTCCGGGACTACCTGGCCTCGCCCGAGTACAAGCAGTTGGCCGACCGGTATCCCCGCGTGACACTGGTCCTGGATCTCTGTCCCGATCTGCCGGCGCTGCATGGCTCGCCTGTCCACATCCGCAAGAGTATCATGAACCTAGTCATCAACGGCTACGAGGCCATAAAGGACCGGCCGGGAGAGGTGAGGATACGCACTGCAAGGCAGGTTGTCACCGGCAGGGAAGGGGAGGATCATGACGGACCGAAACCGGGCGAATACGTGGTGCTCACCGTTGCCGACACCGGTATCGGCATAGCGGCCGAGGATCTGGACCGGGTCTTTGAGCCCTTCTATTCCAAGAAACACATGGCCAGGAGCGGTTCCGGCCTTGGCCTGGCCGTTGTCTGGAACACGGTTCAGGATCACGAAGGCCATATCCTGGTTCACAGCGACGAGGGCGGAACCCGCTTTGAGCTTTATTTCCAGGCGACAGATGCAGAGGGTGCAGACGAAGACGGGGAGGGGACAGAATCGGTTCCCAGGGGCAGGGGAGAGCGGATCCTGGTGGTGGATGACGAAGAACCGGTACGGGAGCTGGCCCGGACCATCCTCACCCATCTCGGCTACCGGCCGGAGACCGTGGCCAGTGGCGAGGAGGCTGTCAATTACCTGAAATATCACGAGGTGGAGCTGGTGATCCTGGACATGATCATGGAACCCGGCATGGACGGCCTGGAGACCTACCGCCGGATTCTCGAGGTCGCTCCCGGCCAGCGGGCGATCATTGCCAGCGGCTATGCCGAGGATTACAGGGTCAGGGCGGCCATGGAGCTTGGGGCAGGCCTGTTTATCAGGAAGCCCTATACCATCCGCCAGCTTGCCCATGCGGTCCAGGCCGAGCTGGCCTGATCGCTCGTACAGGTTGTCCCCGGGAACCAGGTTGTGTCCCCGGTCCGGGTGCGGGGAAAACTTCAGCCCTGGCTGGCGCCGTGCTGGACCACCAGCATGGCGAGCAGGATGAGGACCACTCCGGCCAGGGTTTGCAGGGGAGGCAGGCCATGACCAAAGGTCCAGTCGAGGACCAGGATGCAGGGCGGGTAGAGGTAGCTGTAGGCCATGACCCGGGTCGGACCGATGTACAGGGTGGCGAGCTGGGAGAGAAAGAAGGTGATGATGGTTGAAAAGACGGCCAGGTACACGATGCCTGCCCAGACCGTGGGCGCGACCCGGGACCAGGGCACGGCTGGCAACCGGTTGCCGGAGAGCAGCAGCAGCCAGAGTGTTCCCGTGACCAGGACCCAGAAGGTCATGACAACCATGGATTCACCCCGGTGCAGAAGCTTGACCAGGGGGGTGTAGAGGGCCATGAGCAGGCAGCCGGCGAAAAAGATCAGGTCGCCACGGTTCAAGTCCATGGCGACCAGGCGGGACATGTCACCGTGGAAGATGACCCAGACCGCGCCCACCGTGGCCAGCAGGAGCGCCACCAGCCGGTACCGACCCAGCCGTTCCCGGAGCAGTAGCGCGCTGTAGAGGCTGGAGATGCCCGGAACCAGGGTGAAGATGACACCGGTGTTCAGGGCCGTGGTGTAGCGCAGGGAGAGGAACATCAGCCAGAAGAAACCCACCAGGACGCCGCTGATGAGCGAATAGCGCAGCAGGGCCGGGCCGTCCGGCAGCCGGAGGCCGAAGCGGCGTCGTACCCAGGGCAGCATCAGCAGGGCGGCGACCAGGAAGCGGACCAGGGTGAGCACCGCGGGATCAAGGCCCTGGGCAATGGCCTTGCCCACAGTGAAGGATGTGGAGACCAGGCCGGCTGCCACGAGCATCAGGCCGTGGACCTTCCACAGGGCAAGGCCGGACCCGCTGCGCAGACTATCCACGGAGCATGTTGATGAATCGCTCGTGGAGGACCCCGTTGCTGGCCAGAATCTCGGGAACAAGGGTGGAATAGGGATTGCCGGCAAAATCCGTCACCCTGCCGCCCGCCTCCTCGACCAGCAGCCAGCCGGCTGCCGTGTCCCAGGGTTTGAGGTCCATCTCCCAGAATCCGTCCAGCCGGCCGCTGGCAACATAGGCAAGGTCCACGGCCGCAGCGCCTGCCCGGCGGATGTCCCTGACTTTGGGCAGTACCGAGCGCAATTGCCGCAGCACCGTGTCCAGCCGGGCGTGGATGTCATAGGGAAACCCGGTGGCCACCAGGGCTTCCACCGGAAAACGGGTCTTGGTGACCGAAATCCTGTCACTGTTGAGCCAGGCCCCCTTGCCGCGGCAGGCGCAGAAGAGCTCGTCCTGCATGGGGCAGTAGACAACACCCAGCCGGGGATTGGCGTCCTCCACCAGGGCGATGGAGACGGCAAAGAAGGGAAAGCCGTGCGCAAAGTTGGTGGTTCCGTCCAGGGGGTCGATGATCCAGGTCCTGTCCGCAGGCTGGCCGGGAGACTCTTCGGCCGACTCCTCGGCCATGATGGCGATACCCGGCACGTCCTCGTTCAGGGAGGCCACGATGGCGGTTTCGGAGGCGATGTCGGCCTCGGTGACCAGGTTGATGGTCCCCTTCATCTTGATGGTGTGCGGCTTGTCATAGAGCTGCCTGATGATGGAGCCGCCGGTAAGCGCCGCCCGGCAGGCGGCCTGGAGAAGACGGGCCAGGCCGGTATCGCCGCACTGGCTGGTGATGGTCTCGATTCGATGCATGGGCTTCCTGACAGCAGAGAGTTGATTACAGGCCGAGATCCTCGGCTATGGGACACAGTGCGGCAAGGGCGAGATCACAGAACTCGCCGACCTTCAGGCCCAGGTGTTCACACTCGCGGATGATCTCACGGTCCGCGCCCCGGGCAAATGCCTTTTCCTTGAACCGCTTGCGTACCGACTTGGGCTTGACCGAGGCCAGTTTCTTGTCCGGATAGACAAGCGCCGTGGCAATCACAAGGCCGGTGATGGTCTCGCCGGCGGCCAGGGCATGGTGAAAGGGAGTGGAGCGTTTGTCGCCGTGGGCCTTTTCGTTGTGCATGCGGATGGCATCGATGATCTCCGGATCCACGCCGCGGCTGGAGAGGATAGCCACGGTTTCACTGGTATGGGTGGTGAGATCGGGCTGGCTTTCCGCATCCAGGTCATGGAGCAGGCCGGCCAGGCCCCACTTGTCTTCATCTTCGCCCAGCCGGCGGGCCAGGGCCCGAAGCACGGCCTCGCTGGCCAGGCTGTGCTTGACCAGGTTTTCGTTGTCCAGGTGCTCCCGCACCAGTTCCAGGGCCTCGTCCCTGGTGATTCCATAGCTCATTGCAGACTCCGGTTCAGGGCGTGACTGCACGGTGCCACGCCGGGGTATTTTCTGTTCGTTCCGCCCCATTCGACCCAGTGAAGCGGGGGCCTGTGTCCCTGCGGCCATGCAATGCGACTGTTCGCCCGGGCAGTCGAGGCGGCGGGCAGGCAGGCGCTGTCCAGACCTTAGCACGATTGCCTGTTCCTGTCATG
>DRKI01000184.1 GCA_011051875.1 Desulfobulbus sp.
CCCTGGGCAACCGGCCGCTCCTGCTCCTGGCCGTGCTGCTCATCTTTATGGGCATGCAGTTCATCTCCATGGGCCTCATCGCCGAACTCCAGGCCCGCACCTACCACGAGGCCCAGGACAAGCCCATTTACACGGTGCGCAAGCTTCTGCGTCACGGCACGGAAGAGCCGGCGCCTTCATAGGTAGATAGTAATTTTATTCGCTTTAAAAAAGCGATTTTCATTTGTATCAAGATGCGGGCCTTGTGGTGTTTCAATGTAGTATGCCTGCGTGGCACCCTAACCAGGGCGAAGCAGATCGGGGCAGGATGGAAATTCCGGCAGTTTTCACTTTTTCGTAACATTATCAGTCAGGTTCATGAGTGGCCGCTTTCCCGGGCAGGGTGGTCAAGGCGGACCTTTCCGGCGTACCGGAATTCCGACTGCCCGGACCCGATGCTGGTTGCGGGCTGCCTTGTCGGGGCGCGGGCAGCAACAGAAAATAGAGTAACAGGCCGGCTGGATAGAGCTGGACAAAGAGCCGTTCCTGGGCGGTATGCAGGTGCCAGGCAAGATCGTGCGGTGTGAGAATAAAAACACCGAAGTAGCCGGCCAGCATGAGGAGCAGGAGCAGGAAGAGCCAGCGCAATTCACCTGTGAGCCTGTTCCAGTGGAAACCGCATACAAGGGCATAAGCCAGCAGGAGAACGTTCAGACTGACCGTTGGCCAGTAGCTGAAGCCGTACAGGACCGTGGCGTATGCCCTGGCCACCTGGAGGTAGCGGTGGGGATCGGTGAGCTTGGCAATGATCTCCGACGGTGAGCGGGATGCCCACAGGTCGTTGGCTGGAGCAAGTCCCAGTTTGAAATAGAGAATGACTGCCATGACCGGAAGAAGTCCGACGACAAACCATTTCATGGTCCGGAAGTAGTTGCGAAGATCTTGTCCCGGCACCAGCAGGCGGCAGAAGAGTACAACCGGGATGAACAACAGCCCTTCGTTTTTGGTCCATCCTGCCAGTGCGGCCATCAGTCCGGCAAGCAGCAGGTAACAGCGGTTCTGACCTGCGATTTGGTCTGAGAGGAGAAGAAGGACGATGGTGGCCAGGAAATAGAGGGAAAGAGGTGTGTCGGCAACCTGGTCCGCGCCGATGTACAGGAAGAAGGGGGTGCCCATCAGGCAGATGGCCGCAACGAGCCCCCGGGCAGGCATGTTACGGTTCTGGAAATAGCCTGCCAGCAGTCCGGCAGGCGCAAAGGTAAACAAGAGAGCAATGGCTGCCGGTGCAAGCACGGTTTCCCGGCTTGCCATAACCCAGGCCATGGCGACATTGAGAGGAATCAGCAAAGGATAATCGGCATGAATTATCAACGGGTTGAGGATCGTTGACCATTGGTCGGTACTGCGAAACAGAAAGCGGGCCCGCAGGTTCCATATCATCCAACTGTCCCAGCGGCCATGCGGTTTGGCCATGGTGATAAGGACGAAGAGCAGCACGGTCAAGATCAGCAAGAGCCCGGTGATTCCGACCAGCAGGTGGTACCACTTGGATCTGCCATGTATCCGATGGTCTGTTGGAGACGTACCATCACCCTTGGTGGCTTGCAGCCAAAACAGGGTCAGGATCACGAGAATCAGGGCTTCCACCAGCAGTAGCCATCTCGACCAGTCATGTGCCAGGAGAAGTGATAATAGTCCGAGAATCGATGAGATGCCTGCGCCAAGCCCCCAACCTAAAGAAAGAGTGAAAAGATGGTGCCCCTGGTGGGAACCCAGGAGCAATCGGACGGAAAGCGTTCCTATCGTGGTGATAACAGCAAGATGCAGGTAGAAATAGGCCATGATGGCTCCGGAGAGAGCAGAGCAACTCCATTATGGAGATTCTTGATGATGTGATAAGGCCTGCCGTCTATCCTTTTCGGGCGGGTTCTGTCCCGGGAAAAGTTGGCCACGATCAGCCGATGTTTACCGCCGCGGTCGAGGATAACCGGGGCAAGAACGTATTGGGCACGGAGGAAATGTTCATTGCCGGTATCCGATGCGTAGCCGACAATCCCAACATCGGGCAACCAGGTTTGCAGCGGACTCAACCGCTGCTCGTAACAAACACCGAGTTCCCGGAGCCGTTTCGGAAAAAGCTGGCGGACATGGTTGACCAGTACCCCCTGCGAATAAAAAATGTAGCAGACCAGAAGCAGAACTGCGAAGACCGGAGATGCGGCTTTTTTATCTTGCATGGTGACGATGGACAAGTACGGCCCGGATCGTAAACAAGAAGTCGGTAAATGCCGGGAGCAATGATCCGGATGTGTCCGGGGTGTCGGCGGCCGATGAGAAAATATCCGTATCTATCATTATTCTGTTGCCTGTAAAAAAACTTCCCGGTACAGCTTCCGGTAGTTTTCCAGGCTGCTCGGATCCAGCCATCGTTCATAGGCGGCCCGGTAGCGCTCCGTGGGCCGCTCCTTCAGGAGGATCTCGTTGATGCGGGCGATAACCTTTTTGCCCCACGGGGTTCTGGAACAGCCGACATAGCTGAGCCACGACTCCATGCCCCGCTGATTCTCCGCGATGGTGAGGGTCATGATCTGGTCCCGGATACCGAGTTCTTCCGCCAGGTACATGGCCTCCTCGGGCAGCCCGATCATCCCGTCCAGCCGATTCAGCTGCAGCATGCGAAAGAAGTTGAGAGAGAGCTGCTTACCCTCGTAGACAAAGATGTTCTTTGCCCCCTTGTGCCGGTCCAGGATCTCGTCCACGTACCTGCCATAGGAACGGTTCTGGGCCCGTCCGATGAGCAGGTTCTGGTTTTCCAGCACCCGTTCCAGGGCCACGGTCTTGGAGTTGCCGAAATCGGCGAACCGTTCTTTCTTGATGATGATCACCGTGGGCAGGGTGAAGAAGCTGGGGATGGAGAAATAGAGAAACTTCTCCCGTTCCGGTGTCTTGTAGAGACCGACATTGCAGACCTTTTCCCGGTTTTTGAAGTCGCGGTAATGGCGGGAGATGGTCGCCGTGATCCGGTGATGGACGTAGTCGGGCATCTTTTCCTGGATGATGGCGGTGATGATATCTTCATAGCCCTGGCCCCGGTCCGGTCCGTCCTGGATGAAAAAAGGGGGAGCATCGGCTTCCAGCCAGGTAATCGATTCTTCGGCCGCGGCAGAGCGGGGGCTGGCGAAGACGGCCGGCAGGACGAGGGATAGAAGAAGGATGATGGTGATCCGCATGCCGGCGATGTTACGCCGGCATGCGGCCTGGGCACAGAACAGGGTCAATTTCGCAGTTCCTCCATGGATGATGGTGACGAGGTCGAAGCTGTTTGCCGGTACAGTACATCATGCACGGTTTCAGCGAGTTGCTCCATGGTGTAAGGTTTCCTGATAAAGGCGCCAGCTCCCAGTTTCAGGGTGGCCACCACGTCCTGGTTCTTGGAAAAGCCACTGGCTATCACTGCCTTCTGGTCCGGGTGGATCTCCAGCACCTTTTTGTAAGTCTGGTAGCCGTTCATGCCGGGCGGCATCAGCATATCGATGATCAGCAGGTCCACGGTGTGTTTTTCCAGGTAGCGTATCGCCTCTTCACCGGAGGAGGCCATGATGACCTTGTAGCCCAGTGAGCCCAGGAGGTGCAAGGCGATGTCCTGCTGGAGCATTTCGTCGTCTATGATGAGAATACTCTCTCCATTGCCCTTGATCCGGGCCAGGATAGTCTCCGAAGGATCGGTTTCCCGTTGCCGCTCGGTACTCGGAAACCAGAGTTCAAACCGGGTGCCGCCATCATCACTGCTGACCCGCACCTCTCCACCATGGTCCTGCATGGTGTTCCAGACCACGGAGAGCCCCAGGCCGGTGCCGCTCCGTCCCATGACCTTCCTCGTGTAGAAGGGTTCAAAAATATGGTCAATGTCCTCCGGAGATATGCCGTCGCCCGTGTCATGGACGGTCAGGATACTCCAGGAACGGCCATCCTGTTCCCGGCTCCTTGTCGAAATCGTGATCCTGCCGCTGCCGTTGATGGCCTCGGCGGCATTGAGGAGCAGGTTCATGAGACATTTTTTCACATGGATGGTTGAACAGAAAATATTGGCCGTCTCCTGCTCGAGATCCTCGGTGACCATGATCTCCGGATAGAGTGACTCCAGGCGTTTGAACTCGGGTGACTCCAGGTGTTCCTGTACCAGGTCGTTCAGGCTGGCTACGCTTCTGCCCGCGGCAACACCCCGCGCCACGGTCAGCAGGTCCGCCACCACCTCGGCGGCCCGCATTCCGGATGACCGGATGGCCTCCACGTATGTCCGGATGGCGCTGTCCTCGTCGAGCTGCATGAGGATCAGCTCGGGATAGTTGATGACGCCGGAGAGGATATTGTTGAGGTCATGGGCCACACCGCCGGCCATGGCGCCGATGGCCTTCATCTTCTGGTCCCGTCGTAACTGTTCCTCCAGCGCCTGCCGTTCGGTGATATCGATCAGGATACTGCGGATGCCACTCACTACATCATCCTTGTAGATGGGCGCGGACCGGATCAGGACCGGAAAGGAATTGTCATCGCTGTCCCGGGCGGTGAACTTTGCCAGGCCCTGGTCTTCACCTGTAAGCACCCTGTTGAAGTGTGCCGTTATCCCGTTGTGCTGGCCGGTCACGACCAGGTCGAAATATGAGTGCCTGCCCACCTCGTCCGGTGCTATGGTGAATCGTTTCAGCATGATCTCGTTGGCAAAGGTGAGCTGCCCCCGGGCATCGGTTTCACAGACCATTTCCGGCAGCAGGTTGACCAGGTCATGGAAACGGCGCTCGCTTTCCCGGTAGCTGCGGGTCCGTTCGCGGACCTGGCTTTCGAGGAGTTTCCGGTAGGAAAGGGAACGGAGAAGGAACAGGGCCAGAAGCGTTACCGCCAGCAGGACAAGAAAGATGTTGAGCAGGGGATAGACGATACGGACATACTGTTCACCATGCAGGCGGCCGATGAACCTGTTTCTGTAGAAAATATCCGTGGACAGTTTTTTTGTCCAGATGAGATGCATTCGCTGGAGCAGGCTGTCGAGTCCATGCAGGGACGGACTGCGGACCTCGAGAAAGATATCACCTTGGTCCAGGGTCAGAGCGAGGGATTTGTAATGGTTTGCCCGGGCAGCCAGCTGGAGGTAGGATCGTGCGCCGGCCTCGTTCAGCGCCCAGAGGTCATCGGTGATGATGGCCGCGTGTGTTCTGAACTGCCGGATATCATTGCTATCTTTTCTGTGAATGTAGAATAGGGAGGCAGCGGCAAAGGCGAGAATGAAGAGAACAGGGATACTGAACGTTTCACCACGATATAGGGAGGCGGTACGCATCTCGGTTACACGGTCGTTGTCGCATCTGTTGGAGGACTGTTCCGGAGTTTGCCGGCCGACCCTGACAATACCATGACCGTTTGTTATCCTGAAAGAGAATTTTTTTCTGCAGCCGGAAAACCTGTTTTTACCTGAGGCGCGGCATGACGGCAGACCTCTGCCGGTTCGCATCTGCGCCGGCCCGCGGCGGAGAAACCGGCTGCAGGACAACCCGGTCCAGCCAGAGGGGGCCGGCCCCGCCGAGTACCTGGGGCTCCACCGCGGTTTTTTGATCCAGGTGGAGGGACAGCTTCTGCTCGAAAAAAGTTCCGCCGCTGTTTCGCGGCACACGGATCTCGGTCCGGGCCAGTGTCGTCTGGCTGGCTCGTTCCTTGATAAGCAGGATTCCCGGACGGGCGGATGGTTGCGCCCGCAGCCGGAAACGGGCCAGGTAATCGCCGGCCGGGAGCGTGATCACTTTGCCATAGGCGATCAGGGGGGCGGCAGATTTGTCCGTACCGTTCCAGAAACGGACCAGCCGGCAGTCGGGCATCATGAGCTCCTGCCCCTTTTTTCTCCTGGTATAGGCAAGCAGAATGGTTCTGGCTGCATCCCGGGCCGCATCGAGCACGGTCCTGTTCGCAGTCCCGGGGTATCCGCGGCCAAGGATCAGGTGGTCGCCGTCGAAAAAGGAGACCCCGAAGCTGCCGTCCCGGAGCAGCGGTTGCAGCCTGTCGGCATGTCTGCCGGCAAGATCCCTGATACTGGTGAAGATGATGTCCGGCTGCCATTCGCCCCTTTCATACTGCTCCCAGATGATCATGTCCGCCCGGTTGGCACACATGCCGCCGGTGCGGCGGTCGGTGAGCAGCAGGCCCTTGTCCGGAATATGCGAGACAGCGCACAGGGCACTCAGGCCGATGAGGCTGGGCCGCCGGTATATGGCACTGTTGTAGCGGCCAAAGGCCAGAAAGCCATGGCTGAAATAGACCAGGGCGGTGACCAGGACAAGAAAGCAGGCCTGGAGCCATCTGGCGGCCAGCGGGTGTCTCGGCCGCCCCTGCCAGAAGACGGCCAGTCCTTGCAGCAGGCCGAGAATAAAGGTGGCCTGCAGCGCGGCCGGGTAATGGAACCTGAGGCTGTACTGGGCCGGGTAGGGGCTGAAGATGGTGAACAGGAGGGCCACGGCGGGAAAGGAGAGGATGGGGGGCCACCCCCGGTAGAGAAAGGGCAGGGCCGGTGCGACAAGGGTCAGGGTAGGAGTGAACCGCTGCATGCGTGCGGTCATGAGCCTGTTGAGAATGTCGCCGGGCTGCAGGCCGGGACGTTCGGAGGAGAGGCTGAAACCGTTGATCCACCTGAAGAGCACGGTGCAGGCCAGCAGGCCGTAGAGTCCACTGGCGGCCGCCCACAGCCAGCCGGTGCGCCAGCGGTAACGGATGGTGAAGTAGAGGAGCATGGGCAGGACGAGGAATGCGGATTCCTCCCGGACCCCCCAGGTGAGGAGCAGGGGCAGCCAGACCATTTCCCGCCGGAAGGACAGGCAGTAGTAGAGCCAGGGCAGCAGGAGAAGATAGAGTCCGACGCCGTGGAACTCGGAGAGGAGAACGGACTGGGTGTAGGGGCTGGCCAGGTAAAACAGGAGCAGTGCTGCCGTGACTTCACCGGGAATCCTGTGCCGGAGGGCGGCCCGCCACATGATGGCCATGCCGGCCAGGGTCATGAGCCACTGGGCCAGCCACAGGGCAAAGGGATGGTCCCAGATCAGGAAGACCGGGGCCAGCAGGAGAAGGGTGAACGAGAGATGGGTGTTGAGATAAGTGTACTGGGTGAGCAGGCGGAAAGGATGGCCGTGACCGCTGTTCCAGACCGTGTTGACGTAGCGGCCATAGTCGGTGAGGGTGAACTTGAACGAGGTAAAGGCGGAAAAGGCGGCCTGGATGTAGGCCAGGGCGACACAGACCGTCAGCAGGGCCAGGACAACGAGGAAGCTGGTTCGGAGCCGTTGTCTTTTGCCGGGCAGAAGTGCTGTGCCGGTTGGTCTTTCTGGAGAGCTTTCCCTGTCAGTCACCCGTGTCGGCCCTGTTCTTGTAAATGAAATAGAGGTTTCTCAGGTAGATGAAGATGCCGAAGCTCTGTCCCAGGATAAAGACCGGATCCCTGCGGTAGAGGGCATAACTGAACAGGATCATGCCGCCCATGAGGCTGAAGTACCAGAATGCCAGTGGAATAGTACTCTGTTTCTTTCGTTCACTGGCGATCCACTGGACGACAAAGCGCATGGTGAACATGGCCTGGCCGGCAAAGCCGATGGCAAGCCAGACATGCTCCCTGGTCATGTTCCGGCTCCCGGCAGTTCCCTGAGAACCGGCACCTTGTAGCGCCGCTGCAGCCAGGCCACGCCCAGGAGATCGACCACGCCGACCCGCAACCGGTCCAGGGTGCCGTAGTGGGAGGTTCCGTGCTGCCGTGGACGGTGGTGGACCTCCATGGAGAGCACCCTGCCGCCGCCCCGTTGGACCAGGCAGGGGAGAAACCTGTGCATGTGGTCGAACCAGGGCAGGTCCATGAAGGTCTGCCGGTAGAAGACCTTCAGGCCGCAGCCGGTATCCGGTGTATTGTCCCTGAGCAGAAAACCGCGCACGGCATTGGCCGTCTTCGAGGACAGCCGCCGCCAGAAGGTATCCTTGCGCTTCTTTCGCCAGCCTGCGATCATGCGGACATTGTCCCCTTTCTTCTGCAGAAGCAGCTCGACCATGGCCGGCACATCGGCGGGATCATTCTGACCGTCGCCGTCCAGGGTGACGATGAGTTCGCCCCGGGCTGAGCGTATGCCGGCACAGAGGGCCGTGCTCTGGCCGCAGTTGGCCGCAAAGGCGATGACGGCAAGGCGCGGGATGCTCCGCCGCAGTTCCTGGAGCAGGGCCAGGGTATTGTCCGTGCTTGCATCGTCGACGCAGAGAATCTCGTAGTCTTCCCAGCGAGGCGCGGCCATGGCGTTGACCTCCTCGATCAGGGAGACACAGTTTCCGGCCTCGTTGTGCATCGGGATGACAAAGGAGAGCGATGGCATACGTCGTCTATCCAACGGGAGATGATCGGGTCTGAAGCAGGCGGCGGCAGGTGGCATCCCCCTGCAGGGGATATCTTCTCCGGCGGGTGATGGTCAGGAGAAGCCACGGATTCCGGGAGTATACCAGATAATCGGTATCATGCAAGGGGATGAAGGCGAATTGCCGGGGAAACCGGTTGTTTTTTCTGCTGCCGTGGATCAGAAAAAGAAATCCGCAGGCTGGATTCCGAAGTCTGCCGGGTGATGGCTCGCCAGGATGGTACGGTTGAAGTTTCCTTTCTCCGGGTCCCAGCGACCCAGGCTGATGATACCCTGTTTCCGGAAACCCTTTCTGGTATCGCCCGCCAGAAGCTGGAGCCACAGTTCACCTGAATCCTCCCTGCCCGGCGGCGAGGGAATGACGATCCCCATCTCACCGGCATCGAGCTGCAGGACCGTACCCACGGGGTAGACACCCAGCATGTTGATGAAGACCTTGAGCAGGATCGGGTCAAAGGCGGTTCCTGATCCCTTGAGCATGAGGCCCAGGGCCTGGTCCGGGGTCATGGCGGTCCGGCGGTAACTGCGTGGCGAGGTGACCGCGTCGTAGACGTCGGCGATGGCGACGATGCGACCGATGAGGCTGAGCGGTTTTTTCCTCGGCGTCCTGGGATAGCCGGACAGGTCATAGCGGAGATGGTGTTCAAAGGGGCCGAGCAGGATGCAGGCCTTTTTTTCGTACGACGCCCGCAGCCTGACGATACGACGAACCGAGTTCATGGAGTGGTTCTGCATGATGGCGAATTCGTTTTTGCCCAGCCGGCCGGGTTTGTTGAGGATCTTTTTCGGCACATCGATCTTGCCCAGGTCATGGAAGAGCCCGCTCAGGCCCAGGCGGGAAAGAGAGACGCGCGACATGCCGATCCGGTGGCCCAGGCAGACGGAGAGGATGGCCACGTTCACCGAATGAGTGAAGGTGTAGTCGTCATAGTCCCGGATCGTGCTCAGGCCCAGCAGGATATTGTCGTCGTCCATGATCAGGTCGACCATATTCTGAACCAGGTGCACCGCCTTGCCGATTCCGGCCTGGCGGTTGCTGCGCAGCTTGTCGGCCACCTCCTGCAGGGAGTACATGGCATAGCCATAGGTGCGCAGCGCCCTGTTCTTGCGCCGCTCTGCTTTTTTCCCCGCACCGGGATCACCTGCCCGCTGCCTGCCCGGGCCGTCTGGGGACCGGCTCGTCTTCCCGGACACTGTCGACCGGGACTGTCTGCCCGGAGCATTGCTGTCCGGTCCCTTTGCTGCTGCGGATCGTGTCTGCTGTTCCTGGCCGCCGGTGTCCATGAAGATCGATTCCAGGGATTCGGTTTCCGAGCCGTCGATGATCTCCACCCAGGGAAAGTGGGCCTGGTCCATCTTGAGCTGCAGCCAGCGCAGCGGATCATCCCTGTCCGCCATGTCGTTGAGCAGGCGGACAAATGCCACTATGTCGGTGTGTGATGCATAGGTGGCGCCTTGGTACAGGCGCAGGCCGCTCAGGTTGCGCTGCTGGAAGTAGTCGAGGAGCTTGCGGACCAGGCCGGCGGCATTGCGTTGGAAGAGGACCTTTTCCTGCTGCAGATAGAATCCGCCCACCGAGGTGAGCAGTGTCACCTCATCCTCGTTTTTCAACAGTTCCTCCGTAACTTCTATGAACCGCTCCACGCACTGGATGAGGAGAATATTGTTGTCCCGGTGGATCCTGGCCGTACTGAACAGACTGTTGAGCACGGTGAGAAACCGCTGGCCCAGCAGCATGTCGCCTTTTTTTTTCTGGCCAGGTCCGCTCACGGTACTGTTTCCTGTTGCCGGGCAGAGCGGCCAATGCCGGCCGGAGCCCGGAAGGTCCCGTTGCCGTGACACCCGGGGTGACGATGTAAGGGCGGGTTCGGAATGATCATACGATGTCTCTCTCCTGGGGGCTATCGCGCTACGACTTTCCGGCAGGCACTGCGGGTATCGGGCATCATGCTGTGGCATCCCTGTTCGAGAATGAGGCCGGCATCGCGCAGGCGCAGGGCCTGCAGGGCACGGGCTGCGCCCTCCTTGTGGACACTGCCTCCCATGGCAAACAAGGTGTTCAGGTTGCGCTGCATGAGGATATGCCGGAGAAAGGGAAGGGAGCGATGGCTGCCGCACATCCCCAGGGCCCGGTAACAGGCAAGCAGGTGATCGCGGCCCTGGACGGTCCAGTTTTCCTGCTCCAGGTAGTCCAGCATCAACCGCTCCATCTCCGTGTCTCTCCGCCGGCTGATGAGGGCCAGGATCCTGTTCCTGATCTCTTCGTCAGGATCGTTGACCAGGGAAAAGACATCGCGCAGGATGAGGATGTCCCACTCTATGAGAAGGTCCAGGGCCTGCCGGCGGATGGCAACCGAGGGATGGCGGGTCATGGCGGTCAGGACACGGGTCGCGTCCTCGATCCGCATATCCTCCACCACCGGGAAGAGCTTGCGGCAGACAGCCTCGTCGAGCTGATCCACGACACTGGCCAGGGTCCCGGGTTTTTTCAGGCCATGGTGGACGATCAGCTCGAACATGGGTGCGGCCAGTGGGCCGGCGCGGAGTTTCCCGGTCAGTGGCGCCAGGGTGGCCAGGACACCGGGCCGGAGCTGGCGCAACACCTCCCACAGGTACTCGAGCTGCCGCTTTTCAACATCCGGCGGCGGGTTGAGAAAAAACTTGGAGACATCGCGCAGGCTTTCCGGCCTGGAGATGGTAGTGAAAAAATTATCCAGCAGCGGCAGGCTCCACTTTTTTTTCAACGCCAAACCGGAGCGTACATTTTTCAGGTTGCGGGCGATCTTGAGGGCAAGGTGAAACTGCCCCGTGCGGAGAGAGCGGATAAACCGTTCCTGGAGAAAATCAAGGACCGTGGCGAAATCCGTCTCGTTGTTCTGGACCACCAGGATGATCAGGAGGATCTCGATGACATCATTGGAGTTGTCCTGATGTTCTTCCTCGTGGACCATGGCCTCGAGTTGCTTCTGCTCAGCCGGGGTCAGGTTCCAGAGATCATTGCCCCTGGCAGTGATGGTGATGCTCTCCGGCCTCGCTTCGGCTTCCCCTGCTGTCGCTGCCGCCGAATCCCGGCCGGCCCGGTCTTCCTCTAAGTCGTCGTCTGTTCCTGCCCCCTGTTCCGGTTCCGCCCCGGACAGGGATGCATGCGGCTCTTCGGAGTCTCCCGGAGTGGAAGATATGGCGCTTGGAGCAACGCGAAAGGAGGAGAACCTGACCGTCGGCACATCAAGGGCAAGGATGTCCACGGATTTGTAGCGGATGTGGGGGAAATCCTGCTCCCAGAGGGCGGTGACGATGTTTTCGTCGTTTTCGCCGTCGATCATGCGGTAATCATTGACCAGTTTCAGGAATACCTCCACCTCCCACAGCTCGATTCCGTGCAGGAACTCGATCCATTCCAGGCCGTCGCGGGCAAAGAGATAGGCGATATTCCCTTCATGCATCTCCCCTTCGAGAACAGGCTCTCCTTCGTAGAGAAGGCGTCCCCTGTCGATCTGCAGGCGCAGTGTTTCGTTGTGGGCAAGGTAACGGAGAAGATCGGTGTGCACCCGGGTGGCGTGCCTGGTGGCAATGGCATGGTCGCCCGGATAGAGGCCGTAGTTTCGTACGGCCCCGGCAAGAGATGTCGCAAAGGTGCTGACCGCCTGGATGTCCTGGTTGGGGAGAGATGTTTTCATTCCATTGGACCTGGCCGGGGAGCTCGATTGCCGGGAAGAGGAGAGGCGGTGCAGGGCCGGGAATCTTTCCGGTCGCCCTGGTGCTGTGCCCGTACCATAAGAATACATAAAGGAGCGATGGCATGTCAAGAAACAGCGAAAAGAAGTTGCCCCTAACACTCTGACGACACACGAAGATCCCGGTCCAGGAGCCGGCCGGCGCGCGACGGCAAGGCCCGGGCCCGGGGCCTGGCCCGGGCGGACATGGCGGTTTCCGGCCGGTCAGGGATTTTCCTCCAGGCAAAATCCGGAGACGGTTATCCTGTCATTTCCGGACAGGGGCAGCAGCCGGAGGATGTTGCGATCCGCGGCCGGGTAAGGTCCGGGCAGGGGAATCCGGTGGGACCGGGCCGTGCCGTCCACCCGGATCCGGCGGAGCAGGCGGCCGTTGAATTCCACCCTGACCGCGCCCCCGGCATGACCGCTGTCCTGCATGGCCACGGTCACCACTGCCACCGGCCGGGCCCTGACAAGGGCCGAGGAGAAGGTCCGCTCCCACACGGCCACGGTTTCCGGCAGGTCCCGGAAGGCGAAGACCATGGTGTCGCCGAAGCGGCGTACCAGGGTCATGCCCGGGGGAACCTTGGCCGCCCAGCCCAGGGCCAGCCGTCGATGCTCGGGTTTGAAGAAGAGGTCGCCATGGACGATCAGGTAGCGCAGGGGATAGATCCGCCGCAGGTGGGTGATGGAGTCGCCGCCTGGAAAGCGGATCATGTCCTTGACCACCTGCCGCGTAAAGGGAGGGAAAAAACCGCTCACCCCGGTGACTTCCTTCTTGCGGTGTCGCAGTGACCAGAAGACGTACCGGGAGTCGATGCCTTCGTTGTTGGACGGCCATTCCAGGACCGCAAAGTCGCCTTTCCGGCCGGCCAGCCACTGGTAGACCGGTGGGGGCGCATTCCAGTTGATGCGCTGGTAGCGGAGCGGAAAGGAGGAATATTCGAAGATGAGCAGCAGCGGCAACAGCCAGAGCAGGGGATGAAGGCGACGCGGCAGCCTGTCCCGCAGCCGGACCAGGCCGAAGCCGGCCATCATGGCGAGGAGCAGTACCGGCATGTAGCCGAGCCGGATGGAAAGGCGGATGGTGTGCAGGGGGAGGAAGATCCTGTAAAGCCAGGTGTAGATCCCCGTGCCCACCGGTCTGCCCTGGATATACATCACCGGTCCCAGGGTCAGGAGAGCAAAGAAGAGGCTCAGCAGGCCCAGGAGCATGATCCATTCTCCACGGACAGGGGGTCCGGGTGCTGTTCCTCCGGTCCGCAGGCCCAGGCCGCGGATGGCCAGGGCCATGGTGCCGAGCAGCAGGATGGCGATCGTTGCCTGGCCGATGGATATGGAAAGACCGGTTGCCAGGGGCAGGGACGCCTCTTTCCGGACCAGGAGCAGGGCGACCACTGCGCAGAGCAGGGTGACTGCCCCGCCGATGAGCCGTTGGGCCAGAAGCAGGCGGGGCGGGAAACCGTCCGCTTTTCGCCACAGGGAGAAGAGGGCGATCGCCGCCAGGATGTAGACGGTGAAGCCGGGGAAGAACCCGGGGTACTTGCCCGAGTCTGCCAGCTGGTAGAAGTTGTGATCCCGGCCGGTATCAAAGAAGGAGTACCAGTCGGCGCTGTAGCGGTTGACATCCCTGAGGCTGCGTTCCAGCCCCAGCTCCCGGAAGACCTGGAAGTAGGGATGGAGGACCGGCGCCAGGAGGACCAGGAGGATGACACCGCCGGCAACAAGGTGGCACCAGGTCCGCAGCGGCCATCCGGATGGCCGCAGGAGCAGGTAGCCGGCAAAGAAGAGGGCCAGCAGCATGGCCAGGGGCACGCCACCGTAGAAGATAGTGATCATCTGCAGCCAGAGCAGGATCACGGTGGCCGCGAGGTAGCGGATTTGGCGTCTTTCCAGGTACAGGGCAAGGGAGACCAGGGCCAGGGGAACTGCGCACTGCATGTGCACATTGAGGTAGTTGTAGTAGCCGGTTCGGAAGGGAGAGACAGCATAGGCGATACCGGCGATCCAGCCGGCGGTCCGGGAGCCGGTGATTCTGTTGGTGGCGAACCAGGCCGCCCAGCCGCAGAGGGCCTGGAACAGGAGCAGGGTCAGGTTGTGGGCCAGGACCGGGTTTCCGGTCAGGGAAAGGATCGGGGCCGCGGTGAGCAGGGCCGGCACCAGCAGGGGCTCGGAGTAGGCAAAGGTGGAGCCGTAGGGATAGAAGATGTTGGCGTCAAAGAGTCCTTTCGGATCTGTGGTCACATGGGAGGCGGCCCAGTTCAGGATCCAGGTGAACAGGTAGGGATCGTTGAGGCCGCGCAGCATGGAACCCGGATGCAGGATCAGCGGGTAGGTGAAGAGAC